>CAYSPJ010000151.1:0-11635 GCA_964432875.1 uncultured Phaeodactylibacter sp.
CATCTGCGGGGGAAATCAGCCATTGCTTGGGCTGGCGGCCATCGCCGCCAACTCTGTAATACACGCAAGTTTACGCCAAATCTTGCGCATTTGCAATGGAAGGCAATGTTTTTTTAAAGAAATATTGTAAATAGAATCTTAGCCCAACCACCAGCGCGTCAGCGGTTGAAAAATGGCGTGTGGCGGCTTTGACGAGGTGCCCCCCAGGCGCTGGCCAAGGCGGGGCCCCAATCCTCGAACAGCCCGTCGAGCGGGCTTTTCACTTGGCTGATCTGGCGGTTGTTTGCCCTGTGGTACCAGCTCCGTCAGCCAAATGCCTTGCCCCACAAGGCTCACGTGCAGGTAGCGCAGGGTCGTCTTGATAAAGCAGGGCGGTGCGGAAATAGTGGCTTCGAGCTACAAGCTTCCAGGGCTAACAGCACTAGCTACAAAATCTGCAATTTTGCAAACTTGAGCATGATGCGCCGCTGCTGCGGGTCGCCGGCCAGGGGGAAGAAGATGGTCGCTACCCGGTTGTCGGTACCGCCATCGATACTGAGTACTTTGCCTTCGCCAAATTTGAGGTGCAGCACCTTCATCCCCGCCTGAATCTGGCTGGAGGGGGCCGGCTTGAAATCTGCCGGGTTGATATTCGGCCCTGGCCCCGGCTGGGCCTGGCGCTTGAAACTGCCTTGGATGCTAGCGCCACCCGTTACCTGGCTTTCCTGCATAAAGCTGCTGCTGCCACCAGCCGAGCGCACGTGAGCAGTGCTTTCTACGTGCGGGGCAGGGATTTCCTCCAGGAAGCGGCTAGGCTCGTTGTAGCGGATCTGGCCAAAGCGGTAGCGGCTCAGGGCATAAGACAAGGTCAGAAATTGTTCGGCACGGGTGATGGCTACGTAAAATAGCCGCCGCTCTTCTTCGATGCCCTCATGCGAGTCCATAGACAAGAAGGAAGGGAACAATTGCTCCTCCAGGCCGACTACAAAGACGGACTTGAACTCCAGCCCCTTGGCGGAATGCACCGACATGAGCGTGACGTGCTCGCCGTCTATCTCATTGGTATCCAGGTCGGTGAGCAGCGCGATGTTTTGCAGATAGCTGGCCAACGATTTATCTTGCGGCGCTTCGGTATCGCCAACCGCCAGGTCATCTTCTACGAAGGCCTTGATGCCATCCAGCAGCGCGTTGACGTTTTCCAGGCGCCCCATGCCTTCCACGGTAGTGTCCTGTTTTAGTTCATCCAAGATGCCGGAGCGTTTGGCGATATGGCTAGCCAGTTCATGCGCATTATCGGCAGCAGCACGGCGGCTGAATTCTTTGATCATGCTGATGAAGTCGGCGATGGAATTCTGGGCGCGGGCACTGGCTTGCAGGCTGCCGATGCACTGCCAGAGGGGCTGGTCCAGGCTTGCTGCCAGCTCGCTGGCCTTATCTACGGTCGTATTGCCGATGCCGCGCTTGGGGTAGTTGATTACCCGGCGCAGGGCCTCGTCGTCATTGGGGTTGACCGCCAGGCGCAGGTAAGCGATGAGGTCTTTGACTTCTTTGCGTTGGTAAAAGGATAAGCCGCCGAAGACCTTATAGGTAATGTTGTAGCGGCGCAGGTATTCTTCAAATACCCGCGATTGGGAGTTGGTGCGATAGAGGACGGCGATATCGCTATTGCTCAGGTGGAAGCGGGTCTTTTGCTCCAGGATGGTATCCGCCACGCGCTTGCCTTCCTCGCTATCGGCCATCGCCTTGATGACTTTGATGCGCTGCCCTTCGCCCTTATCTGACCAAATCGTTTTTTGAATTTGCCGCCGGTTGTTGGTGATCACCTCATTGGCCGCCTGCACGATATGCTCTGTAGAGCGGTAGTTCTGCTCCAGCTTAAAAATCTTGATGCCATAAGGCTTGAAGTCCTCCTCGAAGTCGAGGATGTTCTGGATGGTGGCGCCGCGGAAGGCGTAGATGCTCTGGGCGTCATCGCCCACGACACAGATGTTGCGCTGGCTGCCCTCGTAATTGACAAACTTGCGCACGATGGAGTACTGGAGGTGGTTGGTATCCTGAAACTCATCTACCAGCATGTATTTGAACTTGTCGCGGTATTTGTCCAGCACCTGGTCGGGGTTGGTCTGAAACAGCTCGTAGAGGCGGTAGAGCAAATCGTCAAAGTCCATGGCCCCCGAGCGCTTGCAGCGGGCTACGTACTTTTGGTAAATGGCATAGATGTAGGGCTGCTTGGCCAGGCGGTCCTGTTCGCGCAATTGGGCATCCTGCTCGTAGAGTTTAGGGGTGATGAGGTTGCTCTTGGCGGAGGAGATGCGCGAACGGATGGTATTGATATTATAGGTATTCTTGTCCAGGTTCATCTCTTTGATGATGGCATTGAGCAAGCTCTTGGAGTCCTCGGTATCGTAGATCGTAAAATTCGAGGGATAGCCGATTTTGTCCGCCTCCACGCGCAGGATGCGGGCAAAAATAGAGTGGAAAGTGCCGGCCCACACGCGGTTTGCCCGCTGTCCGACCACGCGTTCGATGCGCTCTTTCATCTCCCGGGCGGCTTTATTGGTAAAGGTCAGGGCCAGGATTTCCCAAGGTGCCACCCCCTTTTCGATGAGGTGGGCGATGCGATAAGTGAGTACGCGCGTCTTGCCCGAGCCCGGCCCAGCTACTACCAGCACCGGCCCATCGGTATTGGTCACCGCCTGGCGCTGTACTTCGTTCAGCTCTTGTAGGTAGTTATTGTTGTTCATTGGCTTTGTTTCTTCAAAAGCGGCTGCAAGGTAGGGAAAAATGGGGGGACGTGCAAGGGGGGAAGCAGAAACCCGAGTTATATCGTACCTGATGCTTTACCTACGGGTGCATCCCTCTGTCGAAAGCATACGCAATATCATTGCTGTAACATTTAGCCTTCATGCCCTGAATACTTGCGTCAGTTTTTCAGGATTATCAGTGACTTTTATCATTGGAATTTTCACGGCAAAAGCCTAAACTCTTCACGATTTTCCACTTGGAGGTAGTGGCAAGTTGCTGCCTTGCAGGCAAAGATGAACCATGAGTGTATATTCAGACATGGAAAGGGCTAGTGAGCACAGATTTGTGCTTTCTGATCAAAATCGTATTCTCTTGAGGTGTTAGCCGCCAGGCCCCAGCGCGGGCCTGGCGGGTTTCTTTTTAGCACACATTTTTTCACCTCGTTAATCCCCGATAAAATGAAAAGGATATTCATTACGACGCTCTCAGTCATGCTGTTGTTACTGCCAGTGAGCCTCATCTGGAATAGTTGCAGAAAGGATGACAATATCTTGCCCAAAGATTTTGATTCGATTGTAAGATCATTGCCCAATCCCTTTGCCACCAATTATATGGCCGAACCAGAGCCGCTGAACACTTCGACCCAGCAGTCCGGTTCGACGGTTTGCACCACCGTAGAGTATGAGTATGCACCCGGATTTGAGGAGGCAATCCTGCTGGACCCCACCACCGATGTGGTTGCCCCCGGCATGTTGCTGGAACCCAACACCCTAAGTTCGGGCAATTACACGCCTATCACTGAAGCCAAAACGCCCATTATAATCAGCCATTCGCTGGGTGGAAGCCTTTCTGTAGAAAACCCCAGCTTATCGACGATCCGGGGTGCCATACAGCAATTGAACCAGAATGTATCGGTCAATCCGGCCAACTTTACCTACGAGTCGGATTTGATTCAGAGCAGCCAACAGCTCATGCTGGCGGTCGATGGTCACTATAAGAACCCCTGGGCGACCGTCGATGCTGGGTTCAACTGGAATTCCAGTTCGACCCGAAGCAGGCTCTATGCCAAGTTCGTTCAGGTGTATTACACCATCGACGTAGATCAAGTCGGCAAGAATAATCCGAGCGACTGGTTTAAAGTGTTGCCCGATCCGAAAAACTGGAATGCTACGCCGGTATATGTGGCTTCAGTCAAATATGGGCGCATCGGCATCGTAACGATCGAATCTCAGGCTTCGCAGGAAGACCTGGATGCCTATTTCAACGCTACCTTCAGCGCGTTTAGCCAATCGGGCGTGGTGGATGTTAAGGCTGAATACAAGCAAACCCACGAACAATCCACCTACAAAGCCTTCGTAGTCGGCGGCGACCCCAACATTGCGGTGAAAGCCATCAATGATTTTGAAGGCTTCACGGAATGGATCACCCGTTCGGCTGAATTCACGCCGCAGTCGCCCGGCTCACCGATCGCTTATAAACTCAGATGCTTGAAAAATAATGAGGACGCCACCATCGTACTCTCCGGTAATTACTCCTTTACCACCTGTGTGGACCATGTCTATGAAATTAGGCTGGACCCCAACCTGTTAGGCCCCTTTTATCCAGTTATGTCAGGAGGAGGAGATGGCGAATTCGATGGGAACGGCCCCGAACAAAACGCGACGGTTGAGTTGATCAAAGACGCGCTGACAGATACTTTGCGCCTCCATGTCAACTATCACCTCAAAGAGACGAAGTCTAACTGGACAGAGGCTGAGTACGATGCAATTTTCGCCTTGAATCCCTATTACCCGGATTCAATAAAAGCCCTTTTGAACCAGGGTTGGGCTATTGACAAAGTGATCTCCGCTACCCAATCTGAGGTGAAGGATAAAAAAATTTAGCGGGAACACCTACCAGATCGTTACCCAAGGGGTTGATCCTGCAAAACATCTGGTCTATAAGTTTTATCTGCTGGGCGATACGGACGGAAAGGATGTTTGGTCGGATGGTCCGGGCGGCGTCTGCGATTGCAAACCTGGGTATTATGATTCCCATGGTTGCAGCAATATGAAAATCGAGCTCAACCCAATCTGGGTTACCTTTAAGCAAAAGTAGGAGGCAGATCATAAGCTGCGATTTTGCTATCGGTTTCAATGCTCATGGCGGCGCCCCTGGTATCGTGCAGAGGCAGGGGCGTACTAGTTTATGTTCTTTAAGAGTGGGAGGCTAACTCAGCTGCTCGCCCGGTGGAATAAAAGCTTCACTATTCCAGGGGTTGAGTTGTGAGCCACCGAGCTACAGTTTTTTGACCATTTCTTCAGGCTAGCCTTGCCCCATGCCCATCTCCAAGCTGTGTCTCGTGCCCCCAAGCCTCCTTGAGGCTACTATTAGGACACATCTAGAGCCAAGGTCCACCCCTCGAAAATCCGCTGGAACTTCATCCAGCCCCGATGAAGGGCAATGACGCCGGCTCTTTTCTCGTGGGGCTTCCAGCCGCCCAGGCGGCCCAGCACCCAATAAGCCCATTGCATGGTGTCCTCAGGGTAGGGGTTCTTCTGCTTTTTTGTCTTGCCCTCGTATTTGCGGCTAAGCGCGCTCAGGCAAGCTTTCTCCGCTTCTGTGAACATATTCTTCAGCGGCGCCGGCTTTTCCATTTTCGAGGCTTGGTGCAGCCCAGCCACTTGACAGCAAGCCAGCAGCGAGAGCAAGAAAAGCTTGATGAGCGAATCGCCTCGTTCCAGATCGCTGTGCTCTACGTCGAGCCCTTGGTGCTTGGCCAGCCTGAATACCTGCTCCACATTCCAGCGCAGGGCATAATCTGCCAGCAAGCTGGCCGCCTCCGCCTCGGTCTCGATGGGGCGGTTAGTCAGCAGCAGCCATTCGATCGGCTTTTCGCCTTCCGGCACGCTCGATGGCAACTCCTTGGCATAGACCGCCCACAGCTCGATGGCCTCGGCCTGTGCCTTGCTCAGCCGGTTCGGGGCTCGCAAGCGCACTTTGCTGAATCTCAGGCACATCACTGCTTTGCGGCCCTTGCGCTTCTTGCGGGCATCTTCCCTGATGTCCAGGCTGTAATAGCTTCCCGGGGTACTCTGCTCGAGATACTCCTTTATATACACCGCCTTTCCCGAATCCGGGCTGATTACCTTGCGGTCCCCTTTCAAGCGCACCAGCACGTATGCGCCCGCCCCGATATCCTCTTGGAAAAGCTCGAAGACATCACCCTCCTGATCGGCCAGGATGGTGATGCGGCCGTCTGCCCCGCTGGCCCGCAGGCGGCTGGCCGACCGCCGCGCAGCCACCAACCAGCGGTAGCTCTCTTTTTCCTCGATAGGCTCGCTGCGGTAGTCCCGTTCTTTGCAGCCCGGCTTGCGCTCGGCAGAGCCGGGCGCAGGGGGCGCCCAACACTGCACATCCGCGTAGCCGATCATGTGGCCGCTGCCCGATTCCATGACCAGCGAGGGGTGGGCGAAAAAGCCCAAAGACTTGTTGTCTCCGATAACACCCAGGCCGCTATCGGGCTGGATATTCTTTCGGTTGCGCTCGAAGCTTGGCTGCGTCGTGTCCTGATATACCAAGTAGTCCGTGCCGCCTTCCACCTGCCGCAGGCAGTCCGACACCAAGTAGTTGATCACCTCCTCCGTGCTCAAGTTCGGGTTGTGCAGTATCCTGTAATAGCCGCGCTGTTCTGCTTCGTTATCGCTGATCCGGTGTATCATGACGCTACGATGTTCAATGAGTTTTTTTTAATTCATCCATCCGTTTGTAGTGCCGCTTGTCTAATTTCCTTTTTGCTTCCGCTTGCATGATCGACGTGTGATTTGGTCCTGATCAAAGGTACAAATATTTGTGTCCTAATAGTAGCTCTTCGTAGGAGAGGGGGTCGGGGGGTGAGTCAGCAATGCCCAGGCTGACTCACCCCGCCCTGCCCTCGACACGAGGGCAGGGCTGCCCCTCTCTTAAAAGAGAGGGGCAAAAAGCCTTGTCATTTTAACTGGTTTTCAATCATTTACACCCCATTGAAAACAGCTGCAGGAGCGCCAGGCCCTCCCCTCGCTTCGTAAGGTCGGGGGGTGAGTCAGCCAAGCCGGAGCGCCCGAGGGTGGAGAGGTCACCTGAAACGGCTTGCGCGCAGAGGGGGCTGGGGTGCGGAAAGGCGGCGGCACACCGCCTAAGGCTACCCCATATTCATGGTGTTGCGGCATGCCAAAAATCCTGCCATATTTGCACGCACATTAAACGCATGGAAATGTTTTTGTGCTAAACTCAAATATTATATGCTGCCCCTGCCTTTCCAGGCGGGGGCAGCCTTTTTTAATGGTTGCCGCAACCGCGCAGGCATGAATAAAAGGATATGTCCCGCCTAAACCTGTTTTCGGCTACCATTCTAACGTTGGACAGCAAGGGCTGAAGCATGGCCTGAACGAAGTGGAGCGGGATCGTAATGAAACAAACTGAGCGCACTTGCCAGCTTGATCCCATGGTTTTTTGAATTTAATGATTCATTGATCTCTTTTGCAGGAATACATCTGGAATTTTCAATATTTTTGGCGTAACAAAATACTGAACCACCAAGCCTGGCACAACAAAGGCAAATTGGCGCAAACCGTCGGGCAAATAGAAGAAGTGCTGGCTTTTTACGAGCAATCATTCCAGATACGAGAGCGCATCGGCGATCTGCGGGGCCTGTCTTCTACGACACAAAACCTCGGAGTGCTATATTCTGATCGTGGCGACTATGAAAAATCTAATTTCTACTACCTCAAAGCACTCCAACTCAAGGAAGCAAGCGGCGATAAAGCCGGCACGGCTACCGTACAGGCTAACCTGGCCAACAACAACCTGTATCTCGGTCGGTTTTCAGATGCTGAATTGTTGTTGCGTGCAAGTATAACAACCAATAAGGAATTAGATAACAAACGGGGATTAGCACAGGGGTACATGAACTTAGGCTCCGTGCTTGCCCGGCTTGGAAAAGTTGATGCGACCATCGAAGCGTTCATTCAGGCAAAAGGCTTATATGAAGAATTGGGCGATAAAGGCAATTTGGCCGCAGTTCTGAACAACCTGGGGCATTACTACACGGATCGCGCACAGTATGTAAAAGCACAGGAAGCCCTGCTGGAAGCTTTGAAAATGATGGAGGGATTGCAGGAAAGTGCAGGGTTGATGTACCTGATTTACCAGGGGTTGGGGCGCGTCAAAGGCTATCAGGGGCTATTCAAGGAGGAACTGGGGTATTACGCTAAAGCCATGCCCTTTGCTGGAAACGATCTTGGGCGGCTCAATTTGATTCAAACCATGGCAGCGGCTTATGTCGGCGACCAGCAATTTGAAAAGGGCTTCGCCACCGCACAGGAATGCATTGCGTTGGCCCGCGAAAAAGGTTTTCAGGATCGGGAAGCAGACTGCCTTGCCCATGCAGCTTCGGCCTTGCTCAACCTGAAGCGATTGGACGAGGCATTGAAGACGATTGACCAGGCCATTACGCTGAGCAAAAAAATCAATTATCAGGCGGTACTGTCGTCCGCTTTGGTGGTGCGCAGCCGCATTCTCTTACAAATCAATGAAGATAAAAAAGAGATACTTGCCAACGCACAGGAAGCCCTGAAGACTGCGCAACGATTAGACGCCCCATTGGAGCAAGTACATGCCTGGGAGGAACTGGCCGAGGCTTATCGCAGTTTAGGCCAGGCCGGCGAAGCCTTGGATGCCCTGAAAAAAGCTCAATGGCTGCGCGACAGCATTTACAGCAAAGATGACATCCGGACCCTGGCGATTCAGGAAAAAGACTACGAATTTGACAAAGAGCGCGCCGCGCAGGAGTTGGAGCAAGAGCGCACAGAAGCGGCCGCGGCAGCGGCTTTGCATCAACAGCGCCGCCAGCAAAACGCTTGGGTCATCGGCTTGTCGTTACTGCTGCTCGGCAGCTTAGGATATTTCTTGTACTGGCGCAACCGCCAACGGATACTCGTTCAGCTGCGAGAAGCAGAAACCCGGAAGCGTATTGCCCGCGACCTCCACGACGATGTGGGCAGCACCCTCAGCAGCATCAGCATCCTGTCGGCAACCAGCGGGCAAACTTCGCTGGGCGAAAAAGCGCGACAGGCCATGGAAAGTATGGATGACGTGGTATGGTCGGTCAATCCCGCCAACGACTCTATGGAGCAGATTCTGCAGCGCATGATAGGCTTCTCTGTTGAGCTACTCGAGCCTCAGGGCATCACGCTGCACTTCCATGCCGATGAAGCGGCTAAAACCATGAATTTGCCCATGGAACTGCGCAAAGATTTTTACCTCCTGTTTAAAGAAGCCGCCAACAACGCCGCTAAATACAGCAACGCCACCGAGGTTTGGGTTTCGATGAGAAATACCAACGGCAAACTCCATCTGGAAATCCGCGACAACGGCCGCGGCTTCGACCCGGCTGCCGTGCAACGCGGCAACGGCCTGGGCAACATGCAGCGCCGGGCGGAGCGGCTGGGGGGGAGGCTGCACATCGAGAGCCTGCCAGGGAAGGGGGCATCTGTGCGTATCGAGATTTGATGGCGCCTTCGCAGGCTATTGCCGATCTCCTGCTCCACTATCTATCAGGCCTACAAGCAGCCCTTCATGCGGTGCCTGAAAACACATGGCCACGTCGGGCTAGAGCATACTTTGGTTTATCCCATGATTATGGGATTGCGGTGAATGGATAATATCCCCACATTTGCACCAGACATAAGGCAGAATAATCTGAGAGACTCCCCCTGTCCAGTTTTTCAGGACAATCCTTATTCAGTCCGATTATATACGGGGAATTCAAACCTATGGCGGGAGTAGCTTTCAAACCAGTCGCTTTACTTACTTCCTTCAATCCAGAAGGAGGCGCTTTCGAAGCAGAAGGATGATTGTCCATGCCCATTTTATCAAGGAGTTCAGACAAACTATGGGCGCTTCCCCTTCTTAACAATTCAAAAACCACCGCTTTTATCAGGCTTAATCAGGAAAAGCCGACACTTGGTATTAAACAACCTTTAAATAAAATGACAATGAAACTAACTCCAACTACAAAACACCTTTCTGCTTCAAAACGGGCGGCAGATAGCCTGTTTCTCTTGTTCGCCCTATTTGCTGTGACGGCCATGGCTACCCCATTGCCGGAAGCATCCTTGTCTGCAGTCATTTATGTGGACAAAGATGCGGCCGGCGCCAACAACGGCTCTTCCTGGGGCGACGCCTATACCGAATTGGCCGACGCTATTAAGAATCATAGCAGTGGAGAAGTCTGGGTGGCGGCAGGAACATATAAACCCCTTTACGATCTCACCGGCAGTGCGACACCGGCAGATCCTCGCGATAAAACGTTTTTCCTGAAAAACAATATGGCGGTTTATGGCGGTTTTTCCGGGTCGGAGACGGCTATAGCTCAACGGAACATTACTGCGAACCCAACCATACTTAGCGGTGATATCGGGGTTGCGGGCAATACTGCCGATAATGCCTATCATGTGGTCTGGGCGAGGAATGTGAACAATACCGCCGTGCTCGACGGGTTTACTGTCAGTCAAGGACGGGCAAATGGAGCGTTTGCCACTCACCGTTTTGCCGGCGGCGGAATCTTGCTCGGTGAATTCAACCAATTGGTGCAGCCTAATGCTGTTATCCGGAATTGTACCCTTAGCAATAACTTTGCGGCAAGAGGCGGAGCAATTGCCATTTATGGATCAAGCGGAGTAGTCTCACCGCTAATTGAAAATTGCACCTTTGCCTCAAACAGTTGTTCTGATTTCGGGGCGGCCATTCTATTCGGCGCATTTACTTCAACTACAGTAATGACCCCACAGATCATCAATTGCTCTTTTATCCAGAACACATCCCAGAACGTTAATCTCCCAACTGCCTTGCACTTGGGGGCGCAAAACAACGCCACCATTTCGCCATCTTTTCAAAGCTGCAAGTTCGTCGGTAACTCCCGAATATACCTGGAAGCCTTTTCCGGTACAAGCACCACCGTTTCTCCTGTATTTGAAAATTGCATTTTTTCCTCCAATGGGGAAATCAGGACCTTTGCTTCAAGCGCGGTTGTTTCCCCGATATTCAGGAGCAGCTCTTTTTACCTGACCAGTTTTAATATGTCGGGCTCGGTATCCAATCCCTCTTTTACCAACGTAATCATTTGGGGCGGGACGATTACCAATTCCACCGCAGCCAGTATTTCTTACAGCCTGATTCCCAACGCCTCCTGCCCGCCCATACAGCATTTTTTAGACAGCAATATCAGCGATGAGTTCGACCTGCCAGAAGAGGTGCAGGAACTGATGCGCCAGCATGCACAGCAAGCGTTGGCGAATCGAACGCCCAAAAGCTGGGACGACATCCAGGCGGATATCATAAACCGCTATGCCAATCTGCCGCCTGAAACGGAAGCCTACTATCGGGCCATCGCCGATGTCATGGCCGGCTGCCTGCGTCTGGACAACCCCGCCTGCGTGGAAAGCGGCCTGCACGGGCTGGGGCATATGGTCCCCTTTCTGCCAAACCTGGCTACGCCCCTGATTGACGACTTTTTGAACAACAACACCAAAAACCTGCCGGCGGCGCTGATCCAATACGCCCACAGCGCGCGCAGTGGGGTAATCGAATAGGCTGATGCTTTGGGCCTATGGAAAATATGGAACTATTTAGCTAGTTTCGAGTTTCGAGCTTAGCCCTCGCAAAAGGCAGGGGTGGTTGGTTCTGTTGGCGTCTGATTACCATGTTGCTCGTGACTGGTCCGGAAGAAGTTTCTCGCAACGCCGCAAAGTCGCAACGTTTCCGCTCTTACTTGTCCCCCCTTGGGGCAATGCCGTTGACTTATGAAATTTGCCCCCTCGAATTAGCTCAAGGAACTTGGTTAGGGTGGGTGTTCATAATCGCAGAAAAAGGTTGCTGCGCTTTTTGCATACGC
>CAYSPJ010000152.1:0-10908 GCA_964432875.1 uncultured Phaeodactylibacter sp.
TCTCCTCACTATTTTCATGCCGGAATCGGACGGCCAGCCGCTTACCCGGATGGATTATGCTCAACCACTTTGAGGTGAAAGGTTACGCCCGCGAGCTGGAAGTAGGGTTTCAGTACTTCTGGCTGCAAAAGCCTGAGCAGCGCCCGCCGAAGCGGCAGTGAGCACGGGCAGGTTTAGCCCACAATGATCCCCATCGCGCGAAGTCCAATATTCCCGCAGTGCCTACACCCACACCGCGAAGACCCGTTTACCTTCTATTTCGATCCATTGGTGCGCCCATCGAGACGATTCTTGAATCGTCTCTGCGGGGCGGCGCGGGTCGAAGATGACGAGGTAGCCTTCCTCCAGGCCTTGGCGGTCGAGGTAGTCGGCGAGCTGCTTCAGGCCCTCTTCGTGCGCCTTGGGGCCGCGCCAGATTTTCAGCTCCACGATGTACTTGTGCTGCTGGAAGGTGACGGCCACATCCAGGCGCCGCTCCTCGGAGATTTGCGGCTCTTTGAAAGTATGCCCTTTGCTGTTGAGGATGGGCTTGAGGAAAGCCAGGAAGACCAGGCGGCCGTGGCGCTCCAGGAACTGGCGGTCTTTGGCGCTGTGCTCCTGGCGCATGTACTGCTGGAAGCTCTGCAGCACCTTTGCCATGTCCAGCGCGTTGCCGGGCAGCAGGTAGCGGGCTTGGAGCGTGTAGCCCTCAGCGCTCTCCAGCTCAGTGAGCGCCTTCACGCTCATGTAGTTGTAGATCACCTCGGCGTAGATGCGGTTGTGGATGTTCAAGCCATCCCCGTTGCGCAAGATGCCGAACAGCACCCCCAGGCCGGTTTCCGGGTGGTGGATGTTGTAGGGTATCGTTTTCCCTTCCAAAAGGATCGAATACACCAGCTCGTACAATTTGGGATGGTTCTCCAGGTTCTTAATCAGGCTGTCGAAATTGGTGTTGCTGCGGATGGAGTGGATGAGCCGCCGGGCCGCCTCGTCGATATCGCCCAGGTGCCAGTTTTTATCCGCCCGCTCGGGCAGCATTTCCTCGTCCACGATCTTGCACAGGGCGCTGACCAGGAAGGGGTAGCCCGAGGTGTAGTAGTAGAGCCGCTCGGCCAGGGCGGGGGCGTCGAGAGTCACGCCCCGCTCGCGGGCATAATCCTCCAGCATAGGTACGATCTCGTGGGGCAGCAGGCTCATGGTCACCTTGAACTCGGCGGCGATGTTCCAGGGGCTGTTCTGCTTGGCTTCCTCGTCAGCGCGGAGCTTGGCTTTGAGGGTCTTCACGTCGTGCACGCCGGCCAGGGCGACGGAGTGGAAGGTCGGGAAAAACTCCCGCTCCAGGAATTTGTTGCGCAGCATGGCCAGGAAACTGATGAAGAGCTGGTTGTTGCTGCTTTTGTCCACTTCATCGATGAGCAACACCACCTTCTTCTCGGCTTTGCTGACGAGGTCGCTGACCAAGTACGAAAGCTTCTCCAGGTTGTCTGTTTGAGGAGCCGCCTCAATCAGCCACTCACTCAGCTCCTTAGAGGAGAGCCGCATGTATTTGACCAACTGGCGCACGAAGGCAGGGGTGAAAACGGCCTCGTCTTCGAACACTTTATCGCCGATACCCTCGAAGCTGATATTGAGCACCAGGAAGCCCTCGCGCTGCCGGAGCGCGTGGTCGATACTGTAGAGCATCGTCGTCTTCCCATACTGCCGCGGCCGGCTGATGGCAAAGTACTCGCCTTCCTCCACCAGGGCCAGCACCTGGGCGAGCTTCTCCGAGATGTCTGCCATGTAATGCCTGGCGGGCAGGCATAGGCCGGTGATGTTGAATTTTTTGGGCATGGACCAGGTTGTTGTTTCAATAAACCGTTGCTCAAAGATAGGGAAAATCCAAGTATATTGCCAGACACAAACAGCTGCAGCTTCCCCTGACAACCCGTTTCATAAGCTTTTGCGAGCCAGACTGGGTAAATCCCGAGCATTCATATCATCTCAAGCGTCACCGGATAGTTCGAAAACTTTGCATCCTGAGTGATGATGACATAGTTTTCCGAGATAGCTTGGGCTATCATCAGCCGGTCAAAAGGGTCGTTGTGATGAAAAGGGAGCGTAAGGAGATGCTCGAAATGCTCAAATTTAAGAGGGATGAAACTAAAGCCGTGAGCCGTTAGCAAAGCCTCCCATTCTGGCAGCGTGAATTGAACGACTAGTTTGCCGATAGATATCTTGATGGTCATCTCCCAGATTGCAGCATAGCTTACGAAAATGGAGTTGTGCTCGGCGAGAATAATTTTTTTGATGTGCTCAGGCAGCCTTTTATCCCCTTACGCATACCAAATCAGCGCGTGCGTGTCAATCAAATAATCCATAGGGCTGAGTTTTAGGTATAATCCTCAAAACCAGGTGGCGTTTCATCGAAATCTGGCGCCACGTATGTAATCAGCCCTTCTGCAAAGCCGAACTGTCGAGAGAGATGGCCTCCTGGTTCTGGATAAGGGGTCCTGTTGCCATTGGCTGCTTTTGACTCGCTTTTGAGCATTGCCAGCAACTTAGCAAGCAAATCCTCATCTTGCATCCCGATAATCATTTGGATCAACTCTAATTTGTGGGCATCTACGGTCATTTTCCCGAAATTGAAATGGAGAAAAAAACAGAAATCGATCTTTTTGATAACGTCTTGCCCGCCCGTTAGGTTCCTACGGGACCGCACAGACAGCGCTGGATCATCGAAGCTTCTCCGAGATGTCTGCCATGTAGTGCCTGGCGGGCAGGCACAGGCCAGTGATGTTGAATTTCTTGGGCATGGCGCGTGGCTTTGGTTGATGCGCAGCCTCAAAGATAGGGAAAAAGGAACAATTGCGCATCCTCCGCTAAAGCCAATAGCAACAAACATGGCCAACGATAAAAGGAGCCGCCAAACCCGTTCAATCGCTGCTGGTTGCTGCCGGGAGGCCGCCAATCCCCCAAAATCTCATAACGTTTTCCCAAAATCATGTACGGCGGCGCCGCTCAAATCTACCGAACTTTGCCCCGAACCAAACATCTATTGCCATGACGCACGAATATATGATCTCTGGAATGACCTGTAACGGCTGTGCCGCTACGATCAAAAAAGCGCTGGAAAAAGCCCCCGGTATCACCGCCGCCCGCGTCAGCCTGGACCCGCCCCTGGTTTCTCTCGATATGGAGCGGCACCTGGGGTTGAGCGAGCTGCAGGAAGCCCTGAGCGAGCATCCGCAATATCAGCTTAGCGAAAAAGCCGGCCGGCCGGAACAGCCTGCTGCTCCGCCGGAAGAAGGGCAAGGCTTTTGGCAGGACTACAAACCCATTTTGCTGGTCTTCGCCTACATCCTCGGCGCGACTTTATTCATCGAGCTGGATGCTGGCAGCTTTGACCCCATGCGCTGGATGCGCCATTTCATGGCGGCATTCTTCCTGGTCTTTTCCTTTTTCAAACTGATGGACCTGCCGGCCTTCGCCCTATCCTATAGCACCTACGATGTGTTGGCGCGCCGCTGGCTGGGCTGGGGCTACGCCTACCCCTTTATCGAATTAGTGCTCGGCATCCTGTTTTTAGTTAATTTTTACCCTATCTTTACCAACGCCGCCACTTTGGTGGTCATGGGGCTCAGTACGGTGGGCGTAGCACAAAGCCTGCTGGCCAAGCGCCAGATCCAATGCGCCTGCCTCGGGGCGGTGTTCAACCTGCCGATGTCCACGATCACCCTGGTAGAAGATTTGCTGATGGTGGCCATGGCGGGGGCGATGTTGCTTTGGATGCTGTAAGAGAACCCTGATATAGATTGAGCTAAAAAGCTGTCACACTATGTTGAACGCCACGATTCGTTTTTTCCTCGAGAACAAGTTCGTCACGCTATTGCTGTTGGCGCTGTTCATCGGCTGGGGTATCGCCACGGCGCCTTTTGGCTGGAAGACCTTCCTGCCTTCCGATCCGGTGCCAGTAGATGCCATCCCCGACCTGGGCGAAAACCAGCAGATTGTCTTCGTGGAATGGATGGGCCGCTCGCCACAGGATGTCGAAGACCAGATCACCTACCCGCTCACCACCTATCTTTTAGGGATAGCGGGGGTGAAATCGGTGCGCAGCACCTCCATGTTCGGCTTCGCCAGCATCTACATCATCTTTGAGGAGGGCATTGAGTTTTACTGGTCGCGCAGCCGCATCCTGGAAAAGCTCAACTCCTTGCCAGAAGGGCTGCTGCCTACAGGCGTAAGGCCGGCCCTCGGCCCGGATGCCACGGCGCTGGGGCAAGTCTATTGGTACACCCTCGAAGGCCGCGACCCCGAGGGCCGGCCCACTGGCGGCTGGGGTTTGCACGAGATACGCGCCGTGCAGGATTTTTTCGTGAAATATGCCCTCAATGCCGTTGAGGGCGTCTCCGAAGTAGCTTCAGTGGGCGGGCAGGTGCGCGAATACCAGGTGGATGTAAACCCTGGCGCCCTGAATGCCTATGGCATCACGTTGATGGACGTGATGGCTGCCGTCCGTAAATCTAACCGGGATGCCGGCGCCCAGACCATCGAAATCAACCAGGTAGAGTATCTGGTACGAGGCCTGGGCTACCTCAAATCTATAGCTGACCTTGAAAAAGCCGTCGTGGCGGTCAATAACAACACCCCGATCCTGATCAAAGACGTGGCGGTAGTCTCCCTTGGCCCAGCTACCCGCCGGGGCATCCTCGACAAAGACGGGGCCGAAGTAGCCGGAGGCGTAGTGGTAGCCCGCTACGGCGCCAACCCCTTGGCGGTCATCAATCAGCTCAAAGCAAAAATCGCGGAGATTGCGCCCGGGCTGCCCAAAAAGACGCTAGCCGACGGCACCCTGAGCCAATTGACCATCGTGCCTTTTTACGACCGCACCCAGCTCATCCAGGAGACGCTGGGCACACTGGAAAGGGCGCTCTCGCACGAAATCCTCATCAGCATCATCGTCGTCATCGTGCTGGTGCTCAACCTGCGGGCCTCGCTGCTCATCTCGGGCATGTTGCCAGTGGGGGTGCTCATGACCTTCATCGCCATGCGTTATTTCGGGGTGGATGCCAATATCGTGGCCTTATCGGGTATCGCCATCGCCATCGGCGTGATGGTAGATGTGGGGGTGGTCTTTGTAGAAAACATCCTGCGGCATCTTGAAATGCCCGAAAACAAGGATGCCCGGGGCGAAGCGATGCAGGAAATCGTCTATCGGGCCGCGGTCGAAATCGCCCCGGCGATCACCACTGCATTGGCCACTACCGTGGTGAGCTTCCTGCCCGTATTTGCGATGGAATCGGCAGAGGGTAAGCTCTTCAAGCCGCTGGCTTTTACCAAAACATTCGCGCTGGCCGCCTCCTTCCTGCTAGGCATCACCGTGATACCAGCGCTGACTCATCTGCTGCTCTCCTTGAATTTCGATAGAAAAAGGGTGCGCATTTTATGGAATATCGCGCTCATCGCAGCGGGTATCGGGCTGGCGATCACGGCAAAAACCTGGTTGCCCTTGGTGCTGATCGTCATCGGGCTGAATAATCTCTTTGCCGCGCGATTGGACGGATTTTCAAAAACAATCAAATCCAACCACATCAACATCGCCCTGGTGGTGTTGGTGGCTGCTTTTTTCCTGGCAGAGGAATGGATGCCCCTAGGCCATCAAAATTCGCGCTTTGTCAACTACCTGTTCGTCATCGGGCTGCTTGGCCTCATCCTCGGCTTGTTGCAAGCGGTCGTTTATTTTTACGAGCCCCTGTTGAACTGGTGCCTTGAAAACAAAGGCCTCTTTTTAATGCTGCCCTTATTCACCATCCTCTTCGGGCTGGTTATCTGGCTAGGCTGGAACAAGGCCTTCGGCTTTGTGGCCAGTGGTTTCGACAAGGCAGGCTGGAATGTGCGCACCACCAGCCCCTGGAGTACGATGCTGCACCAATTCCCCGGCATGGGCAAAGAATTTATGCCTTCCCTCAACGAGGGCAGCTTCTTGCTGATGCCTACTTCCATGCCTCATTCCGGGGTAGAAGAAAACCAGCGGGTTGTAGCCCAGCTCGATATGCTGCTGGCCAACATCCCCGAGGTGGAGCTGGCCGTGGGCAAGGCCGGCCGGGCTGAAACCGCGCTCGACCCGGCCCCCATCTCGATGTTTGAAAACGTGATCAACTACAAGCCGGAATTCATCATCGATGCGAAAGGCCGGCGCGAGACTTTCCGCACCGACCGGCAGGGGCGCTACATCCTGGCTTCAGGCGATACCCTGGCTCACGAGGCAGCGCTGCGGCGCGGCCTGACGGCTCAGGATCTCATCTCCGACCCTAAAGGCCGCTACTTCCGCAACTGGCGCCCGGAGATTAAAAGCCCCGGCCACATCTGGGATGAAATCGTGCGGGTGGCCAAGCTCCCCGGCGTCACCTCGGCCCCCAGGCTGCAACCCATCGAAACCCGCCTGGTCATGCTGCAGACCGGCATGAGGGCCCCAATGGGCATCAAGGTCTATGGCCCGGATTTGAAAACCATCGAAGCTTTTGGGCTGCAATTGGAAGCCATTTTGAAAGAAGTGCCCTCGGTGAAAGCCGAAGCAGCTTTTGCCGACCGCCTCGTCGGCAAGCCCTACCTGCACCTGAACATCGACCGGGACGCCATCGCCCGCTACGGCTTGAGCATCGAGGATATGCAGGGTTTCATCGAGTCGGCCATCGGTGGTATGGCCCTGACGACCACCGTGGAGGGGCGGGAGCGCTTCGCCGTGCGGGTGCGCTACCCCCGCGAGCTGCGCGACAGCCCGGAAAGCATCCAGCAAATGCTGGTACCTACCCCAGTCGGCGTGCAGGTACCCCTCGGCGAGCTGGCCGCCATCGAGTACGTGCGCGGCCCGCAGATGATCCGCAGCGAGGATACTTTCCTGACGGGCTATGTGCTCTTCGACAAAAAAGAAGGCTTTGCTGAGGTGGATGTGGTGGAAGAGGCGCAGCGCTTCATCCGCCAAAGGATCGATGCCGGCGAGCTAGTCGTACCCGCAGGCCTGAGCTACAAGTTTTCCGGCACTTACGAAAACCAGTTGCGCGCGATGAAACGGCTGTCGATCGTCATCCCCATCAGCCTCATCGTCATCTTCCTGCTGCTGTATTTTCAGTTTAAAACCGTCATTGCTTCTTCTATCCACTTTTCGGGGGTCTTTGTGGCTTTCGCCGGCGGCTTCATCATGCTGTGGCTTTATGGCCAGAGCTGGTTTCTCGATTTCCCCATCGGCGGGGTGGAAATGCGGGAGCTCTTTCAAATCCGCCCCATCAACCTCAGCGTGGCGGTCTGGGTGGGCTTCATCGCCTTGTTCGGCATCGCTACCGACGATGGGGTGCTCATGGGCACCTACATCCACCAGGTTTTTGAAAAAAAGCAACCTTCGACGGTGGCAGAGGTACGCGCCGCCGTGCTGGAAGCGGGCAAAAAACGGGTGCGCCCGGCCATGATGACTACCGCCACCACCATCATCGCTCTCTTGCCCGTGCTGACCTCCACCGGCAAAGGGGCCGACATCATGATCCCGATGGCCATCCCCACCATCGGCGGCATGGTCATTCAGATGATGACTATGTTCGTGGTGCCGGTACTGCAGGCGGTTTGGCGCGAAGGGGCGGTGGCCCGCGAGGCGGCCTGAGGCTGCATTGGCAGCACGCTTGGGCCATGGCCCATGGCCTCAGGGCCTGGATGCATGGTGTTTTTGAGCCGCCGCACGAGGTCCGAGATGCGCTAGACCCTGAATACTTTTTGACAAACCCACTAATAAATGGCGATACCATGAAAAAAATAAGCATCCTGCTGTTAGCCCTGGCTTTAGCCTCAGCAGCATCCACCCAAAGCCTGGACGATTACCTGCAGATCGCCCTGGAGCGCAACCCCGGCATCCGGGCGAAGCAGGCGGAATATGAGGCTGCCCGGCAGAAGCTGCCGCAGGCGCGGGCACTGCCCGACCCGACGGTGGATGCCGCCTTCTTCTTGAGCCCGATGATGCTTCCGATGGGCAACCAATTGGGCAGCATCTCGGCCATGCAGATGTTCCCCTGGCCCGGCACCCTGCCGGCGATGGAAAACGAGGCAGCCGGCATGGCCGCGGTGAAGCTTCAAGCCATAGAGGTGGCTCAAAACGAACTGGCTTTCAGCCTGAAAAAGGCCTGGTACCCCCTGCTCGAACTGGAGGAGCAAATCCGCATCCAGCAAGATATGCTGCGCGTGCTCGAAATAGATAAAGAGTTGGCTACCTTCCAATTTGGGCAAGGCCAAGCCCCGATGATTGACGCCATCCGGGCGGATATCATGATCGACGAAGTGAAAACGGCCATCGCGCTGCTCGAACTGAAGCGCCGCCCGCTTGAGATCGCCTTCAACCGCCTGCTCAATCGGGAGGATAGCACGCCAGTAACCATCGCTGATGCCTTGCCCGAACCCAGCCTGCTGATCTTCGAGCCGCAAGACAGCTTGCTTGCCAACAACCCGGCGCTGGCGGTTTTCGACAAACAGATACAAGCCGCCGCCGCCGAGCAAGCCCTCGCTGAGCTCAGGCGCAAGCCCATGATCGGGGCCGGGCTGCAGTACATGCCCCTGGTCAGGCGCAAAGGCGGCGACATCCACGAGATCCCCCCCAACACCGGCCGGGACATGGTGATGCCGATGCTCTCGATGACCGTCCCCATCTGGAAGAAAAAAAACGATGCTGCCGTGGAGGAGCGCCGCCTGATGCAGACGGCTTATGCCGCCATGCAGCAGGACGTGAGAAATGAACTGGCCGCCAGGTACGCCATGGCGGCTTATGAATTGGAAAGCATGGCCCAAATGGCCCGGCTGCTCGACCAGCAAATGGTGAAGACCCAGCAGGCCATCGACCTCCTGTTGGCGGCCTACCGCAATGCCGGCCGAGATTTCGAGGAGGTCTTGCGCCTGCAACAGCAGTTGTTCCGCTACCGCAAGGAGAAAGCCACGGCAAAGCTGAGCTACCAGTTGGCTTTGGCAAACATGAATTATTTGATTGGAAAGTAAATGCTGAGCACATGAAAAAGATAACCATCAATCGAACGACGCTTCTGTCCGCTATGGCCATCCTGGCGCTAGGCTTCCTCATCGGCTGGCTCATCAAGCCCAGCCACTCTCCCGCGGCGGCGAGCCCGGAGGTGGCCGATGCCGCCAGCGCTACGATCTGGACCTGCTCCATGGACCCCCAGGTGCGGCAGCCCGAGCCCGGCAAATGCCCCATCTGCGGCATGGATTTGATCCCCCTGGAAGATGATGATGCCGATGGCGATCCGCTGGAGATAAAAATGTCGCCGACCGCTATGCAACTGGCCAATGTCCAGACCGCTATCGTGGGTTTTGGCTCGCCCGTGCGGGAAATCCGCCTCAATGGGAAAGTACAGCCCGACGAGCGGCTCATCTTCTCCCAAACCACCCATATCGCGGGCCGGGTGGAGCAACTGTCGGTCAATTTTACGGGTGAGCCGGTGCGCCGGGGCCAACAATTGGCCCGCCTCTACTCTCCCGAGCTCGTCACGGCCCAAGAAGAGCTGTTTGCCGCCATGAAAATAAAGGATCTGCAGCCCGCCCTCTTTGAGGCCGCCAAGCAGAAGCTCAAGAACTGGAAGCTCAGCGACCAACAAATCGAAGGCATCTTGGCCGCTGGCAAGCCGCAGGAGCGCTTCCCCATCCTGGCCGACGTGAGCGGCATCGTGCTCGAAAAGCGCGTCAACCTCGGCGATTACCTCCAGCGGGGCATGCCCCTGTACGATATTGTGGATTTGTCGAAAGTCTGGGTGCAGTTTGATGTCTATGAAAGCGATATGCCCTGGGCAAAAGTCGGCAGCCTGGTGGAGTTCAGCGTCCAGTCCTTGCCCGGAGAGGTATTCAAAGGCCGCATCGCTTTCATCGACCCCGTCATCGACCCCATGAAGCGGACAGCGACGGCCAGGGTAGAGGTTCCCAATGCCGGCAGCAAGCTGAAACCCGAGATGTTTGCCAACGGCATCATCAAAACCCCCTTGGCGGGGAAAAAAGAAAGCCTCATCGTCCCGAAATCAGCGGTGCTGTGGACGGGCGAGCGCTCGGTGGTCTATGTGAAAAAAACATCGGAAACCCGCGTCAGCTTCTTGATGCGGGAGGTGACGCTCGGCCCGCTCACTGATGAGGGGTATTTAATCACGGACGGCTTGCAAGCCGGAGACGAAATCGCCATCAGCGGCGCTTTTTCTATCGATGCCGCTGCCCAATTGGCAGGCAAGCCGAGCATGATGAACCCCGAGGGCGGGGCAGTAGCCTCGGGCCACCAGCACGGCAGCCCAACCCCGGTTGCCGATGCGCCAGCGCCCCTCAAAACGGTGAGCAAATCAGCTAAAGCAGCCGTGCAACAATTATTCACCCCCTATTTTGCGTTCAAAGATGCGCTGGTAAATGACGAGCTGCCCCCCGCCAAGCAGCAGGCTGCCGAGTTGAAAAAGGCCTTTGATAAAACCAGCATGGCACTTTTCACCGGCCCGGCTCACGACCATTGGATGGCCCACAGCAGCGCGGCAGCCGAGGCGCTCAACAAAATCGCCTCCGCCAAAGATATCGGCGCCGTGCGGGAGCATTTCAAGCCGCTTTCTAATCAAATGGTAGCCCTGGCCAAGGCCTTCGGCCCTTTTGATGCCCCGGTTTATGTACAGCACTGCCCCATGGCCGATGATTATAAAGGAGCGGATTGGCTGAGCCAGGAAGCACCCATTTTAAATCCCTATTTTGGGGCCTCGATGCTGACTTGCGGTAAAGTCGTCCAGGAAATTAAGTAGTGTCTGTCTTTATAGTCCGATAGCTGCGTTACGCTCGGCCTAAAAATCCTCGACTTCAGCGTAGGGCCCCTTACCCCACGCTTCGTGGGAGTAAACTCCGGTTTTTAGGCCTTCGCAAGCCTTGCTCTCGAACTCTAAAGAC
>CAYSPJ010000153.1:0-10567 GCA_964432875.1 uncultured Phaeodactylibacter sp.
CCTTGTAATGCCCTCAAAGAAAAATCTTATACATCAAGGTAGTGGATAAGGACAAGATGATGGCCAGGACGAAGGCCGACCAGAAATCCCGGATATTGAAGCCGCGCATGAAGTGGGCGGTCAGCAGGAGCAGAGCGGCATTGACCACGAAGGCGAACAGGCCCAAAGTTAGCCAGCGCAGGGGCGTAGTGATCCAATGAAGGACCGTCCCCAAGGTCGCATTGAGCAGGGAGAGTACCAGGGCGATGAGCAGCGCGCGGACGAAGTCTTGGATTTCGACGCCTTTCAGCAGGTAAGCGCCGATCATCAGGGCAGCGGCATTGATCAATATTTTGAGGACGGCTTCTCCCAGAGAGCCGAAGATGGCACCTAGTAGTACGATATCCATGATTAGCGGTTTGAGTTTTGAGCTTTGAGTTCCTGCAGGTCTTTCTTGCACTGCTGCAGTTCCTTTTCAAGCTTGGAGATGCGTTGTTCGAGGCTTTCTACAGTCGCGGTGGCAGCATCCCTTTGGGCGGGTTTAGCCGGTTGGACTACTTCGGTTTTTTGCTCTAGCCCGAGTTGTTGTTTAATATTCAGCGGGTCTTCGCCATTATACCAGGAAGCGCCGAAGTAAGCCAGCGGTACGATGATGAGCATAACGATGAAAAAACGTGCGAAGGGGGTCATTTTTCTTCTGGCCATAAAGTTGATTTTTTCAATGTGCGGCTGTAAAATTAATGCACTTGCCCAATTATCGCTGCATTATTTCTACACAATCCGCGATTTTTTGGATGAAAGCGGCCGCTAAAAAGCTATTTTTGCCCCTAAACAACCGCCGCTATGGCCGAAGCATACATATTTGACGTGCTGCGCACCCCGAGGAGTAAAGGAGAAAACACTGGAGCTTTGTACGAAGTCAAGCCGGTGAGCCTGCTCGCCGCTACTCTGGATGCCGTTTTAAAACGCAATTCCATCACCCCGGAACAGATTGAGGATGTCATTATCGGTTGCGCTACGCCGGTCAATGACCAAGGGGGTCATATCGCTCAAGCTGCTTTGCTATATGCTGGCTGGGCTAGTGCAGGCAAGGGCATACAGATCAACCGCTACGGCGCTTCAGGGCTGGAAGCTATCAATCTGGCAGCGATGAAGGTGCGCTCCGGATGGGGCGAAATCATGCTAGCAGGGGGCGTGGAGAGCATGAGCCGCGTGCCGCCAGGTAGCGATGGCGGGCCCCTGTTGTACGACCCTGAAGTATTCAGCAAGGCCGGCCAGCTCCCCCAGGGCATCGCTGCCGACTTGCTGGCTAGCCTGGAAGGCCTTAGCCGGGAAACCCTGGATAGCTATGCGTTGGAATCATGCCGGCGTGCTGCCCATGCGGTTGAAAACGGTTATTTTTCTTCCTCTATCATCCCGATATACGACCGCAATGGTTTGCTCATCCTGGCTGAAGATGAAGGGGTTGGCCAACTACTCACGCAGGAAAGCCTGGCGCAACTGCCTCCGGCTTATGCCGCTTTGGGGCAGATGGGCTTTGACGAAATGGCGCTGCGGCAGCACCCCTGGTTGGAGCATATCCGCCATGTGCATACTCAAGGCAATTCTGGTAATCGAGCGGATGGAGCGGCATTGGCTTTGGTAGGCAGCCAAACGGCGGGCGAAGCCCTGGGCTTGGCCCCCCGTGCTCGTATCCGTGCAGTTGCCGCCCTCAGCAACGAGCCGGGTTTGATGCTTGACAGCCCGGCGGCGGCGGCCCGCAAAGCGCTGCAAATAGCTGGCATGACGCCCCGCGATATCGGGCTTTGGGAGTGCAATGAGGTTTATGCTGCCGTCGTGCTCAAATTTCAGCGCGAGCTGGATATCGACGCTGCCACTATCAATGTCAATGGGGGCGCAATCGCCCTGGGGCATCCATTGGGCGCCACCGGCGCTATGTTGTTGGGCAGTTTGCTGGATGAACTGGAGCGGCGCGATTTAAATACCGGTTTGATCGCGCTTTCTACCGGCGGCGGCATAGGAGTGGCTACGATTATCGAAAGGGTTTAATAACAACAAAGCATGATTCGCTATAAAAAAGATACGGACCATATCGTTACGCTAATCCTGGACATGAGCGGGCGCAACACCAATGTGATCAACCATGAGATTGCCAAAGCTTTTGTACCGGTTATCGAGCAGCTGAAAAGGGAAAAGGAGAAAGGGTTGTTGCGTGGCGTCATCCTCACTTCGGCCAAGAAAAACTTTCTTGCCGGGGGCGATTTGGAGTATCTGTACCACATCGAAAATGCCGAAGATATTTTTCGTTTTGCCGAGCAGCTCAAAGGGATACTGCGCGATCTGGAGCGCCCGGGCATACCCGTGGTAGCCGCTATCAACGGGCCTGCTGCGGGCACCGGCTTTGAAGTGGCCCTGGCATGCCACCACCGCATCGCATTGGATGGCCCCAAAGTCTGGCTGGGTTTCCCGGAAGTGCAGCTTGGCCTCATCCCTGGCAGTGGGGGCATCATCCGTTTGATGTGGCTTTTGGGTATTGAAAAAGCTTATCCTATCTTAAGCTCGGGCCTGCGCTATACCCCCCGTGAGGCTCTCCAAGCTGGTTTAATTGACGATCTGGCGGCCACGCGCCGCGAGATGCTGGATAAAGCCCGGGCCTGGCTGTTGCAAAACAGCGAAGGGTGCCGGCCCTGGGACCGCAGCGGGGCCACCATACCCGGCGGCATGGCCCGCCACCCCCAGGTAGCGGAGCGCCTCCGCCTGGTCACGGCTCAATTGGCGGGTGAGGCGCACGGCAACCACCCCACCTTGCAGGCTATCCTCAATATCCTTTCCGAATGTTCCAAGGTCGATTTTGATACGGCTTCCCGCATCGAAAGCCGCCACTATGCCAGCCTGCTGCACAGCAAGCCTTGTAAGAATATGCTCAAAGCCCTTTGGTTCGACTTCAACTATATCAAGCAAGGCGGCGACCGCCCCAGGGGCTTTGGCAAATTCCGGCCGCAGAAAGTAGGCATCATTGGCGCAGGGCGCATGGGCTCGGGCATCGCCCTGGCTTGTCTGGCTCATGGCCTAGCAGTGGTGCTGAAGGACGTCTCCAAGCCCATTGCCGAGCGTGGGCGCGAATACGTGCGCCAGCGGCTGGACGAAATGGCGGCGGAAGGCAAAAAATCTGCTGTTGAAAGAGACCAGATGCTCAGCCGCATCCAGACTACTGAAAACGCGCAGGACTTTCAGGGCTGCGACCTGGTCATCGAAGCGGTTTTTGAAAACCGCCTGGTCAAGCAAAAAGTGATGCGCGAAGCAGAAGAGCATATCGACGAATACGCCCTTTTTGCCAGCAATACGGTCTCCATTCCAATCACGCGCTTGGCGGAGGGCAGCCTGCGCCCGGAAAACTATGTCGGCCTGCATTTCTTCCCGCCGGCAGAGGAGGTGCCCCTGATCGAAATCGTGCGGGGGGCAAAAACTTCCGACGAGACGGTAGCACGGGCCTTCGATTTTGTGCGGGCCATCCGCAAGATACCCATCGTAGTGAAAGACGACTGGGGCTTTTACGCCGCCAGAGTACAGAACACTTATATTTTGGAAGGCATCACTATGCTGCAGGAGGGCTATCCTCCTGCCCTGATCGAAAACCTGGGCCGCCAGGCCGGCATGCCGCAGGGCGCGCTGGCCCTGGCGGATAGCCTGGGCTTGAACCTCGTGATGCGTTATGAGAACCAGGCTGCAGAGCACTATGGCACCAAGTACATCCAACACCCTGCTGTGGCGGTGATGCAGGCTATGCTGGAAGAGCTGCAGCGCCCCGGCCAACAAAAACGGGCCGGCTTTTACGACTATGATGCTGGTGGACGACGCAGCCTCTGGCCTGGCCTGGCAGCCCATTTCCCGCCTTCTCAAACGGCCTATGACCGCCAGGAACTGGAAAACCGCTTCCTTTTCGCGCAGGTGCTTGAAGCGGTTTGGTGTATGCAGGAAAAAGTGATCCATTCTATCGCCGCTGCCAACCTGGGCAGCATCCATGGCTGGGGCTTCCCGGCTTTCAAAGGAGGCGTTATCCAATTTATCGAGGACTATGGCCTGGATGATTTCCTGAAGCAGTGCAAGCTTTACGAAAAAAAGCACGGCCAGCGCTTTAAAGTGCCAAAAGCGCTACCCAAACTGATGGAGGCTATGGCGCTTAAAGGGTGATACCCCTACCAGATTGCTAATCGGAAAACCGTAGATAATTCAGTTGCCAGGGGTAGCCCTTGTTTTTATATTTTGGATGTATAAAATATTTTGAAACTTCTTAAACCTTTTTTTTTGCCTTATGTTAAGGAGGGGTTAAAATCAACTATTGAACACTTTTTTATCACAAAATCCTTCCAATTATGGATGCATTAGTAAATTTTCAAACCCTTTTTCTCGCCCAATTGAAGTCTGGTGACTACGTAGGTTTCACCTTTTTCATTGGCTCCATGGCCATGGCTGCTGCCACGGTATTCTTTTTCTTCCAAATCGGCCGCGTTGAGGGCAAGTGGAAGGACTCGATGCTCGTCTCTGCTTTGATCACCTTCATCGCAGCGGTGCACTACTTCTACATGCGCGATTTCTGGGCCGAGTTCCAATCCTCGCCCACAGAGTTCCGCTACATCGACTGGATCCTGACCGTCCCGCTAATGTGCGTGGAGTTCTATCTCATCTTGCGCGCCTTTGGTGCCAAGGTAAGCCTGTTGTGGAAGATGATCTTCTACTCGCTAGTGATGCTGGTGGCTGGCTATTTGGGCGAGACGGTCTTCCGCGATGCTTCCCCGCTTTGGGGCTTCATTTCCACTATCGGCTATGCCGGTATTCTTTATGAAGTGTGGTTTGGCTCCGCCAAGCGTTTGTCTGCCAACTCGAACGACCCGGTGCTGCAGCGCGCTTTTAGCACGCTGGCGTGGTTTGTATTCGTAGGTTGGGCTATCTATCCGGTTGGGTACATGGCGATGGATACCGGCTGGCTGGCGGGCATCATCCCAGCTACCTCGCTGGACATCATCTACAACATCGGTGATGCGGTGAACAAGATTGGCTTTGGCCTGGTGATCTACACACTGGCTATTTCTAAGTCGGAAGGCAGCAAGTAAAAAACGATCGGCGGGTTGCCGCCGCCGGGTCAGCTGCAAATGTGTAAGCTGAAGAGGCCATAAAAAGTCATTAAAAAACCCCTGGCTCGGCATAGCCGACGCCAGGGGTCCAAATGCATTAGTAAACTATGGGGCAAAGGTATGGCCTTTTTCTGCGCTTGCCAATTTTTTTGAGTTTTTTTGTGCCATAATGGCAGCTTAGTAGCTTGTTCGGGTTTGTTTTTTGATGCCAAAATGAGTCGATTTTTTTGCTTAGACGAGGCGCTATTCAAGTTAGGAGATAAGAGGCTCCAAGCTCAAATCAAAATGTAGTAGCGCTAAAAAGCCTCTTTTCATAACGAAGTATAAGCGGGAAAGCGGCCATTTGAGCACAAAGGATAAAGCCTGAACAAGCTTTAAGTTAGTGTGGCCAGAGCCCCGATAATCAGGGCTACGACGCCAATGATGTAAACGATACGCCTCCAATCCGTTGTCTTTTTCATATTATCGGATTTTATTGGTTAACTTGGGTGACTGTCCATGATCGGCGAAGATGCGGACAATAACCCCTGATAACAAGGCATATCAGCAAAGTGCTTATGGTCGTGCTGTTGCTTGCCTTTCAACTTTTATTCTGCTCTGACGTTAATAAAGTGTGTCCTTTCACTATAAATTAAACATCATTATCATGAGCATTGCAACAGAATATCCAACTACCAGCAAGAAGGTTGGGGTCAATATTGGTATCCAGGAAAACCAGCGCGAACTGGTTGCTGAGATGCTTAAGCACCTGCTCGCCGACGAGCACGTCTTATACATCAAACTGCGCAACTATCACTGGAATGTAACCGGCCCTTATTTCCAACCTTTGCACGCTTTCTTCCAGGAGCAGTACACCGCCGTAGCTGTATTTATCGATGATATTGCCGAGCGCATCCGCACTTTGGGGGCTTTTACGCCCGGTTCGATGGAAGAATTTAGCCAGTATGCCCGCTTGCAGGAGACGAGCCATTTAAACGGCAATGCCGGAGAGATGCTGCGCAGCCTGCTGGAAAGCCACGAGGCGATCATCAAGGTAATGCGGCAAGACCAGGAAGCGGCTATGGAAAAAGGCGGCGACGCCGGCACCCAGGATTTCCTCGTTGGCCTAATGGAAGCCCACGAGAAATTTGCCTGGATGGTGAGAGCCCATATTCAATAGACAGCTCGCACTGTAACACGAGGAAAGGGGCCGCTTGTATCAAGCGGCCCCTTTCCATTATCAGGATTTAGGTACGAGGGTTTTAGTTGACTTCAAGTTTAAACCTTACTGGCAAGTTGAAGAGCACTTTAACCGGGCGCCCTCTTTGTTTGCCAGGTGCCCAGCGCTTGGGCAAATCGTTCATCATGTTGACGACGCGCAGTGCTTCCGTGCCACAACCGCCTCCAATATCGCGCACTACTTGTGCATCATTGATAAACCCTTTCTGGTCAACCACGAAGCTTACTACTACGGTGCCTTCGATGCCGTTGTCGCGGGCTACTGCCGGGTAGCGGATGTTTTCGTAAATGAACTCCAACATCTTTTGGTTGGCGCACATCCGTTTTTCTTCAGCAGAAGCGGTCATTTCTTCACAACCCGGGAACCGCGGCATTTCTTCCACCACTTTGAAGATTTCTTCGGCTTCTTGTTTTGGCGGCGGCGGCGGCGGCGGCGGAGGCGGAGGAGCTGCTTCCTTCTTGCTTTCATGATAGACCGGCGCGTCGATGTAACTGCCTGCATCTACTGACTGGTCAACGAATTCTATCGGCTCTTCATCCAGCATTTCCACGTCAGTAACGGCTTCAAAGGTTGGCGGCGGCGGCGGCGGCGGCGGCGGCGGCGGCTCAGCGCTGCGCGGCACCTCAATTTCTATGTCATGGTCGAGGCTCAAAGCATCATCGGGGATGTAAACCTCTTTTTGGTAAACTGTCCAGTTGAATGCGCCGATGATTAAGGCCAAGACCATAACCAGGCTGAAACGCCAGAATAGCTTGGTATAGAGGAATACGTTCACCTCGGGATATTTATTGCGGGCTATCAGGGGCGAACTCCATTGCTGGCCCTGATGCTGTTTAGCCAGGTCAGCTTCGGATTTTCTCTTGAAATAAACCCGCCCTAAGGTGATGAGGATTAGGAATAAAAGAAAACCAATCCCCACGGCGATGCTCAATTCAGTGCCTGTTATTGCGAAATTCGGATTCATGTGTGAGGAATTTTGTACCCGTGGGTGTTAACGAATGAATTTTTTTCTCGATTCAAAGTTGCAGATAATGAGCAGAAAGCTAAATGACATAAGGCACCTTGTAAAAATGACTTTTATCAGTTACGCATTTTTTTGGGTACCCAACCGTTTTTGTTTACATTAGTAGCCTGAAGACCAAAGACAAGATGCCAAAACCAGCCGATCATACCCGCATGATTAAACAAGAAGCTCAACGCCTGGGCTTTAGCTTTGTAGGCATCGCCCGGGCAGAGGCGCTGGACGAGGAGGCCAGGCGGCTGGAAGCCTGGTTGAATAGCGGCATGCATGGACAGATGGCTTATATGGAAAACCACTTTGACAAGCGCATCGACCCGCGCCAGCTGGTGCCAGGCGCCCAGTCGGTCATCAGCCTGATGTACAATTACCATACCGCCAAAGCGCAAGCCGATCCGGGAGCGCCCAAGATTTCCAAGTACGCTTATGGCGAAGACTACCACTTTGTGCTCAAGCGCAAGTTGAAAGATTTGTTCTACTTCATCCAGGAGCAGATCGGGGAAGTAGCCGGCCGGGTATTCGTCGATTCCGCGCCAGTGCTGGAGCGAGATTGGGCACGCCGTAGCGGTATCGGTTGGGTAGGGAAGCATACGCTGCTGATCCACCCGCGGGCCGGCTCGTACTTTTTCCTCGCCGAGCTGATCCTCTGCCTGGAGTTGGAATACGATCATCCGCTCAAAGATTATTGCGGCACGTGCCGGCGCTGTATCGATGCCTGCCCCACTGATGCCATCGCGCCGCAAGGCTACGTGGTGGATGGCAGCAAGTGCATCTCCTATTTTACCATCGAGCTAAAGGATGCCCTACCGGAAGAATATCGCGGCAAGTTTGAAAACTGGATGTTCGGCTGCGATATCTGTCAGCAGGCTTGCCCCTGGAACCGCTTTTCCACGCCACACCAGGAGCCGGCCTTCGAGCCCAAGCCTGCTTTGCTCGAGATGAGCCAGCGCGAATGGGAAGATATTACCGAAGAAGTATTCCAGGAGCTCTTCCGCCGCTCAGCGGTAAAGCGCACGAAATACGAGGGCTTGAAGCGCAATATCGAGTTTTTGAAAACCAAGGGTTGAGCCAGCCTTAAAAATCGGAGCCATGTTTCACCATCCCCGCCTTTTTCAACTCGTTTGTATCCTGAGCTTTTATGGTGCGGTGATGATAGCCTTATTGACCTCTTGTGGCGGGGAGGCCTCCGCGGGCTACGGGCAGCAGGAAGATGCTGCCACGGCAATAATTGGAACGGATGCTGGCCCTGCGGGCAGCGGCGCTGTTTTGAGGCCCACACCCGGGAAGGTGCCGGTTGTATTGATTTTGGGCAGCGCGTTTTCCATTGCCCCCGGCCTGGAGCCGGAATCCTCCTATGCCGGCAGGCTTCAGGAGCGGTGGCGGCAGGTAGGTAGCGATGTCGAAGTGCTCAATGCCAGCATTAGCGGCGAGGTGTTGGCGGGTGCTCTGGAGCGGCTGCCAAGCTTATTGGAGCATCCCTTGCAGCAAGTCATCCTCGAGTTGGGGCAAGCAGATGAAGCCCAAGGCACATCCTTAAGTGATTTTGAGAAAAATGGCCGTATGCTGCTGCAGGCCGTGCGAGCCCGGCAGCAGCATACGCCGGTGCTGTTGTTGTCTTCTGCTACGGGAGCGGCCTATCGCGCGGCGCTGATGGCAGTAGCCATGGAAGTGCCGACAGTTGTTTTTTACGATTTGGCGGCCAAAGCGGGGGTACCTCTACGCCCGGATGATGACGCCTTGCACCAGCGCCTTGCCGATGCCATTTGGGATAAATTGCAGCATCGATGAGCCAGGGGTAAAGATGGAAAAGAGGGCTAGGTTTTAGTGCGCTGCTGCTAAGCAAACTCCCCTTTTGCTTCCATCTCCTGAAATCTTGCCCAAGCTTGCTCTGCCAGTTTGTCGGTCAGCTTTTCGATGTAATAGCTGCCCGCGCCAGGGTCGAGGGCCTGATGCAAGCGGCTCTCCATTTTCAGGATGTGCTGCACATTGCGCGCGATGCGGCGGGTGAAAGCAGTGCTGGGCTCATTTAGCGCATGATTGGACGGCAGGATGTAGATGCGGTCAGCACCGCCGATAGCGGCCGACATCGCTTGGGTGCTGGCGCGGATCATATTGGTGTTGGTGTGTTCATCCTGAGACTCCTCGGACAAATGAGCCACAATAAAGGGGGCTTGGCCCTCGGCCCCATACGCTTTCAGTACGTTTGCCCATAGCAGGCGTAAGGCGCGCAATTTAGCGATCTCTACGAAGTAACTCTTGCTGATGGATACGGTAAACTGCGCCTGGGCGTTAACCACTGCTGCGGGGATGCCCATAGCCGTAAGGCGGGACAGGTATTCACTGCCCTTAGCGATGGTGTAGGCCAGTTCGGTCGAACTGTCATCGGGGCCGGAGTGAAAGCGTTGAGCATTGATTTGTAGGGTGCGGAAGCGCGGCATCTTGGCAGCACAATACTGCATCAGTTCTGCCAGCTTATCTATCGGCGGGCTGCTCCAGTCCAATATAGGGTCAAAGTCTATTGAGCCGCGCACATTTTGCCCGGAGACGCCCTGCGCTTCGAGCAAGTCCGTGAAGTGGCGGAAAACATCCCAAGGCTCAAAGGCGGCATAGCGCTCTTCAAAATTGACGGCGACTATGCCCAGGTCGATCCCTCGCAGCAACTGCTCCATAGCGGCCGGGCTTTCGATATGCTGATGCAATTGGAAGAGCGGGGCTTCGACCCCTCCATTCAGCCCTTCCAGGGCATCGGTATTGGCCTGGCGAAAATCTTCTACGCTGATGTATTCGCCGATTTCCCAGTCATTATTGGTACGCGCGCCTTGCAGGGCTGGGGCGTTGAATGGGCCGTCGTCCGGGTGGTAAAAGGGGGCCAATTCGATGGCTTCTTCCAGTTGCCACTGCAGGTCTTGTAGCGGCTTGCCTTTGAGGTCTTTTTCAATTTTAGCGATCCATGCCTGTTTACTGATCGGGGGGAAGGCTTCGAATAGGTTTTCCTGCTTTGCCATAAGTGATGGTTTGAGGCAGGAAATATAGCAAGAAAAAACAGAATAGCAGCATTAAATCTTAAACAATGAAGTGTTTTTGAGCTCCGGGGCACATTCGCAGCCTTTTACTAGTGCTGACGGCACTAAATAACCGATTATTTTAAACAGAAGCAGTATCTTGATAATCAAGACAGCACCACTACTGCCTTCCCGCTCTCGCTGCGCTCGTCCGGGA
>CAYSPJ010000154.1:0-10438 GCA_964432875.1 uncultured Phaeodactylibacter sp.
CCCATCCGCGAATTCGCGGATGGGCTTCTGAAAGGGTTGAGGTCGGGAGCGGATTCGAACCGCCGTACGAGGTTTTGCAGACCTCTGCCTAGCCACTCGGCCACCCGACCATTTTCTGGTTTGGCAAGCTGTTTTGCCAAATGGAACGCAAATATACAGCATTTTTCTTTTTGCCGCACCAGAATAACGAAAAAGATTTGCAGAAGGTTTCAAAAAAGAGCCTCCCTAGCGCAAAAGGGACACCTCGCCGCTGCGCTCGATTACCTGGCCGTTAGCCTGTTCGATGCGGATGTGGTAGGCGTATAGGCCTACTGGCACCGATTTGCCGCGGCTTTTGCCATCCCAGCCCTGTTTGATATCAGTGGTTTGGAAAAGCTGGCTGCCCCAGCGGTCGTAAATCGTCAGGGTATAAACCGTTGGCTCGCCAAACTGGAGGAAGGGCTGGAAGGTGTCATTACGCCCATCATCGTTAGGCGAAAAAGCGTTGGGGATATAGACTTTGGCTTCCTGTTCTGCGCAGGCGGTATTGGAGCGGGAGATTACTTCCACCTGCACCGTATCGCTAATTGCGACCTCGGCGCGGGCCTCCACGTAGTAGCAGGCGCGGATTTGGCTGGGGTCTGCCAGGTTGACCTCATCCGAGGCTTGCAGGATGTTGGGGTTGTAGCTGTTGATCAGCTCTGGCGTGCCGCCGGCGCCCAGGCGGTAAAGGTCGTAAGCCTGCACCGTACCCAAGGCATTGGCGTAGGGTGTCCAGCGCAGGGCGTTGATGCCCGACTGGGCATTGGCCCGCAGGTGGATGGTGCCGGCTACGTTGGAAACCACCATATCCCCGCAATTGTCGGTAGTGCGGATTTGATAGAAAAACGGGGCGGTATTGGGGTTGCTCTGGTTATCGATAAAGCTACCGCTAATGCCGAGGGGTACCGGAGGGACACCGCTGTTGATGAGGTCAAAATTGCTGCCCTCGCTGGAGCGTAGGATGGCCACCTGGGCTAGCTCGGCATTATCGTTCCAGCGCCAATCTACCTGGATGTTGCCATTGTCATTCACCGTGGTGTTGGTGGCTACCAATGTGCGGATGGCCTGCACCACGTTGCCGGTTATGCAAATTTCATTGGAAGCGGCAGACACACCGGCATCGCGCAAGGCGCGGAGGGCAAAGCAGTACTGTACGCCGTCGTCAGTATTAGTAAAGGTATAAGTAGTGGCATTGCCAGGGATAGTAGCGGCTAGCTCGGGCGTACTGCCGTTGCGCGACACCCATACCTCCTGATCGGCGGGGCCGCTTGGCCAGCCAGCGTAGTTGTTCCAACTTAGCAAGATCGTGCGCTCGCAGGGGTCGCTTTCCTGAGCATCGAGCAGGATGGTGCTGTGCGGGGCGGCAACCAGGCTTTTATTGCCACAGGCGTCGATGGCCTCCACGAAATAGGTCTCAGAGCGGCTGCCAGGCGAAGCCTGCGTATCCAGGAAGAAGTTGGTGCCAAAGACGGTATCCAATATAGTGGTGCCTTGCCCCGGCACATTGCGAGAGATGACGTAGCCAATGACTTCCGGCGAGGTGCTGGGCACCCAACGCACTTCGACATTATTTCCGTTGACGGAGGCAGATTCCAAGATCGGCGGCTCGGGGTTGCGGTTGTCCAAAGTGTCTGATTGCAGTACCGCCTGGCCCGGGCAGTTGAAGTCGCTTTCCAGGTAATAAAACCAAATACCCATGCCGGCATTTTGGTGGAAAAACCGCTCCTGAGCGGGGTTGGTAATGGTCGCTAGCAGGTTGAAAGGGCCATTAGGCTGCTGGCTGGCATAGATCAGGTAGGCATTGAATGGCCCACAAGTATTGACGGGGACCTCCCATACCAGGGTGTCGTTGCTCACACAGAGGAAGTGGGGGGGATTGATCTGCCCCTGGGCGGCCCAGCCCAGGAATAAAATCAAGCTGATGGTCGGGATAAGTTGCTTCATTCCAGAGTATTTGTTTCAATTTGTTGTCGAAAAGTTTCTTCCAGTTGGCTCATGGGGTAGCGGGCAGCCAGGCGGTAAGCCCAGCGAAATTCATCAGTCACGTGCTTTTCGTAGTAAACCAGGCCCAGCCCTTTAGCATAGACTTCCCGCCCGCGGTAGGTTTGCTCAAAAACGCCATCCTGTTCGTGTTCCAGCGATTCGCGGAGGTCGAAGAGCACGGCCGCATATTTTTTACCCTCATAAAGGATCGTGCTGTCTCCCCGATAGCGCCGGTTTTTGATTAAGGTGATGGTGGCTTCCGGATCGGTAGGCGGCACCCAACTTACCTTATAGAGGAATACACCAGAGGAGTCGCTCACCGTAAAAGGGAAGGCAGTGCCCGCCAGCACCTCGGCGGTAGCCCGCCTTTGCTGCCCGATGCTGTCAGGTTCGTACAAGAAAAGCTCCTGAAGCAACATCCCGTTGCTCACCAGCTCTTCGCGCAGCAATTGCAGGGGGATGAGCCGGGAATCGTAGTAGGTGCCCGTAAGGAAGACGCCATCTTCGCGGATGAAGGAACGATAGTACCAATAGGCTGGCGTCAGCGAATCGGGGTAAACTGGCTGGTATTCATAGACCAAGCCTTCTTTGAGCTGCTTGAGCGGGAAGTAATAATCGCGGATATCTTTGTTCCCGTCCCCCTGACAGGAAGTCAGGCCTGCCAGCCCTATCAAAATAATCAGCTTCAGGAAGGGTACGCGGCACAGGGCGGCGAAGGAAGCAAGCAGCGTGCTGCGGCAGCTAGCCCCTGCAGCCTTGGCTGGGGCAACTACGGGAAGGGCCACCTTCCCCTTGAGCGCCACGCTTCCCACATCTTTTTCTGATAATCTACACATATCGCGACAAATCTTTTCGGGCTATTTCAAAAAGAACTGCCAAAATCAAAACGACAGCATCAACTACTAATTATCCTGGTTTGTTATTTTTCCGTACGTGTGCCATTATGGCACCAAAGGCATATCTGGTATAGATTATGTGCTTGCCAAATATCAAGTGCCTTAAAATCGGGCGCAAATATACTTATCTTTGCCGCACCAAGACTAGATAACATTGAAATTATTTTTATATGTTTAAAGGAATCGCTAGTTCATTCAAGAAAATCTTCGGCACCAAATACGACCGGGACGTCAATATCTATACCCCTATAGTGGAGGAGATCAACTCAATCATTGAAGAGCTGAAGCTGCTTTCCAATGACGAGCTGCGCAATAAAACCCTGGGACTCAAGGCGCGTATCGCGGAGTACCTATCAGATATAGACCATGATATCGAAGCTGCGCACGACGAGGCGATGGCCGCTGAAGACCTGATGCAAAAAGAAGATCTTTTCGCCGAAATGGACAAGCTCCGGGAGGAACGGGATAAAGCCCTGGAGGTGGTGCTCAAGGAAATCCAGCCCATGGCATTTGCCGTGGTGAAAGAGACGGCCCGCCGTTTTAAGGAAAATGAAAGCTTAATCGTACAAGCCACCACCCACGATCGCGATCTGGCTGCCCGCCCGGGCAAATCTTACATCCGCATCGAGGGCGAAAAGGCCATCTGGAAAAACCAATGGACAGCTGCCGGCGGTGAGATCACCTGGGATATGGTCCACTATGATGTGCAGCTCATCGGCGGCATGGTGCTCCACGATGGGAAGATTGCGGAAATGGCTACGGGTGAAGGTAAGACCCTGGTGGCGACCTTGCCGGCCTACCTCAACGGCTTGTCCGGCCAGGGGGTTCATATCATTACCGTAAACGACTACCTGGCCCGGCGCGACCAGGAGTGGGTCGGCCCCATTTTCGAGTTCCTCTTCCTCACCGTCGATTGCATCGATAAGTACCCGCCTCACTCTGATGGGCGCGTTGCTGCTTATAACTGCGATATCACTTACGGTACCAACAACGAATTTGGCTTCGACTATCTGCGCGATAACATGGTGCGCTCTACCGAAGAGATGGTGCAGCGCAAACACCACTATGCCATGGTGGATGAGGTAGACTCCGTACTGATCGATGACGCTCGAACGCCCCTCATCATTTCCGGCCCCATCCCCCAGGGCAGCGAAGATCAGGAATATATCGCCCTGAGGCCCGATGTGGAAAGGCTCATCGCCGCTCAGCGAAAATTGGCTACCGATTACCTGGCCGAGGCGCGCCGCTTGTTCAACCAGGGGGATACAGGCTACCAGGAGGGCGAAGCAGGCATGATACTGCTGCGCGCATACCGCGCTTTGCCCAAGTATCGCCCCCTCATCAAATTCCTCAGCGAAGAGGGCGTCAAGGTCATGCTGCAGAAAGCGGAAAACTTCTACATGCAGGAGCAGTCCAAAAACATGCACCTGGTAGATGCCCCCTTGTACTTCACTATTGATGAAAAGAACCGCAACGTCGAGCTGACTGATACGGGCGCAGAATTCCTGGCTCGCGGCACCGACGATTCCAATTTCTTCATCATGCCGGATATCGCTTCCGAAATGGTAGAAATCGACAATGACGACAATCTCACCCTCCAAGAAAAGCAGGAAGCCAAGGTCAAGCTCTCGCAAGATTTTGCGATCAAATCCAAGCGCCTGCACTCCATTAGCCAGTTGCTCAAGGCTTATACCCTCTTTGAAAAAGACCAGGAGTACGTGGTCATTGATGGGCAGGTAAAAATCGTAGATGAACAAACCGGCCGTATGATGGAGGGCCGGCGTTATTCGGATGGCTTGCACCAGGCCCTCGAAGCCAAGGAAAATGTTAAGGTCGGCGACATTACCCAGACCTACGCTACCATTACTTTGCAGAACTACTTCCGCATGTACCACAAGCTGGCGGGTATGACCGGTACTGCCGAGACCGAAGCCAGCGAGTTGTGGGAAATCTATAAACTGGACGTGGTGGTCATCCCCACCAACCGCCCCATCACCCGCGACGACCGCGAGGACCTGGTCTTCAAGACCGCCCGGGAAAAGTTCAACGCCGTCATTGACGAAATCGTCGATTTGACTGAAAAGGGGCGGCCGGTGCTGGTGGGTACCACTTCGGTGGATATATCCGAGAAGTTGAGCCGCATGCTCCAATTGCGCAATATCAACCACAACGTGCTCAACGCCAAGCAGCACCAGCGCGAGGCTGAAATCGTAGCCGAAGCCGGTAAGCCCGGCAAGGTGACCATTGCCACTAACATGGCTGGCCGGGGTACGGACATCAAGATATCCCAGCAGGTCAAAGATGCTGGCGGCTTGGCCATCATCGGCACCGAGCGGCACGATTCTCGCCGGGTGGACCGCCAGCTCCGCGGCCGTGCCGGCCGCCAGGGCGACCCCGGTAGCTCCCAGTTTTACGTCTCGCTGGAAGACAACCTGATGCGCCTTTTTCAATCAGAGCGCATTGCCAAGCTGATGGACCGCATGGGCCACAAGGATGGCGAGGTCATCCAGCACTCGATGGTGAGCAAATCCATTGAGCGGGCTCAGAAAAAAGTAGAAGAGAACAACTTCGGCATCCGCAAGCGCCTGCTGGAGTATGACGACGTGATGAGCATCCAGCGCGAAGCTATCTACAAGAAGCGCAAAAACACCTTGTTTGGCGAGCGCTTGGCCGTGGACTTGAACAACATGTTCCATGGGCTTACTTCCAGCTTGGTGCTCGAACACCGCGCTACAGGCAACTTCGAGTCTTTCCGCCGTGCCTCTCTCGGCATCCTGGGCATGGATCCACAAATCGACGCCATCGACTTCCGGGAAGGGCCGGAGCAGGAAATCATCCACCGCTTCCAACAGCAGTTTGAAGAATTCTACGGCCGCAAGATGATGCAGATCAGCGATGCGCTCCTGCCACACATCCGGGATGTGCATGAGCGCCAGGGGCATCAGTACAAGCGCATCCTCATCCCCTTCACCGATGGGCGCTCTAACCCCCTGCCCATCACGGCAGAGATTGAAGATGCAGTCAAATCCAATGGCAAATCTATCCGCCAGGATATTGAGAAAGCGGTGGCTTTGTCCTTTATCGATGAAAAATGGAAAGAGCACTTGCGCTCTATGGACGAACTGAAGGAGTCGGTACAGGCTGCTTCCTTTGAACAGAAAGACCCGCTGGTCATCTACAAGATGGAAGCCTACAACCTCTTTGAGCAACTCGTCTTCGAGACCAATGAAGAGGTGACTTCCTATCTCTCAAAAGGCACGCTGATCTTTGCCGACGGCCGCACGCTGGAACAGGCGCGCGAGCAGCGCACCGACTTGAGCCGGGTGCGCACCAACCGCAGCGAGGAGGATAATGCCCGCCGCGCTGCCGCTGAGGCCGCCAGCCGCCAGCCTGCTCGCCCGCAGACCATCCGCCGCGTCGAAAAGAAAGTGGGCCGCAACGACCCTTGCCCTTGTGGCAGCGGCAAAAAATACAAGCAGTGCCACGGCAAAGATGCTTAAGAAGGGGCGGCGGCAAAATAAAATTTAGTCGCCGCCCTTTAATTCACTCTTGCATCTCCGCTATCTTTTCCAGTATCCACTTCTTGGCGGCCAGCTCCGAGCAAGCTTCAGCCTCCTCCTGGATTTTAGCCAACGCCTGCCGGTCGCGCGGGGCTACATTGGATAATTTCTTGACGAAGCGCAGCACGTTCATGTATTGCTGGCGCACTTCCCGGGAGATTTCGCCTTTGCGGCGCAGATAAATCCGGAAGCTGTCGATCAGGGAATCCAGGGCCATGAATTCGCCTAGCTCGAAGTAGGTTTTTAGCAGCATCAGCTTACTGCCCAGGGCATAGACCAGGTTCTGGTACTCTACTTCTCTGAGCTGGGCGATGACTTTCTCGTATTGCCCCTGATGGAAATAGACCTTAGCCAGGTTGTAGGTCAGTGCATTGCCCTGGTTTTCTTCCGGCAAGTGAGCGGTATAGGACTGGATGAAATCCTCGACCCAGTCGAACTCGCGCACGAACAAGGCCACGGTGATGATGTTTTTATAATCCTGGGGGTCTAGCCATCCGTCTTTCAGCAGCAGCCCGGCATCCATCGCTTTTTTGAAAATGTCGAACAGCTCGGCAAAATATTCCGAAACCCCGACATTGATTTTTTTATGGATGCAGTAATTCTTCAGATGGATAAAGAGCGTCTGGCAGTCTTCGGGGGCAAAAGACTGATATTGATCAAAGAACAGGGCTTTCAATTCTAAAAAGAATCGTTCCTGCTGCGGCTGCGACAGCATCTGGGCTACCAGGTAGTACGCTTGTAGCAGGGGTGACTGCAGGAGCCCCGCTTGTTCCAGATAGGCCATGAAACCCTCAGGGAGGGCTATTTCTGGTTTGCGGGAGAGGAAGCTTTGATAGCCCAGCGCGTCACAGTAATGTTTGAGTTTTTGGGCGTAGTAAAAGCGGTCGAGTTGGGCGTCGGCCTGCTCCAGGTGGCCAAAGTGCTCGATGTTCCCCGTTTGTGTTTCCAATTGCTGGTGCAAGGCCTGCTCAAATTGGTAGGCGGAAAAGTAAGCCTGGCTGCTGTGCTGCATTTGGCTTTCCTGCAAAGCTTGCGCTTGGCGGAGGACGCCCCGGAAGTGCTTCTCCAGGGCCGGGGTTTTGAAATGCCGCAGCAGGGCTAGTTTTTCCTCCATTTCCGCCTCGCGACAGGCTTCGGTATGAATGAAAACATAGGCCAATTGTAGTAATTCCGAGCACAAGCGCCTCCATTGGGTGTCATTGTAAGGCAAGCGGCCGAAGAGCGCTCTCCAAACAACCTGCTTCTCCAGCTGTTTATTTTTCGGGGGCGGCTCGGTCCTTTCTGCCTTCAGATGCTCATCTATCACATTGAAAAGCGCTACCAGTGTTTGGTTCTCGTTGTGATAGGGCGAAAGCAGGAACTTCCGGAAGCGGCTGAGGCTGAGCCGGGAGAAGCTGGACAATAGGGATAGCAGTTTTGGGCTCAGCATTTTACTTGTTTTTCAGACAAATTTCACGATAAAAAAATACATCAGGCTGAAAAACAAGAAATTGAAAGAATAGTTGATTTTGTCGTCAGAAAACAATTTTGTGAATTTGTCCTTTGGCGGTTTGCTCTTTTTTTTCATCTTTACCTCATCATAGTGTTCAAAAAATTAGCTTATGCCGCGCTGGTTGAACATCTTGCCCATCGCTTTGTATTTCTTAGCTGTCAATTTGACTGCCTCCGCCAGCCCTGCTGCGGCTGAAAATCTCAGCCAGGACTGCGAGGCCAGCTTCGTCTATCAATACCTGGAGGGCAATACGGTCGTTTTTTTCAATACTTCTCCAGTTTATGATAGCCTGGAGTGGGTATTCAACGGGGAACCCTTCGGCGGCATCCAAGCTGTGGTGGTGCAAACCTTCACTAGTGACACCAACTACGTATGCCTGCGCATTTGGGATGCAGATGGCTGCGAGGCAGAGCAGTGCCTGCAGATTTACCCTGGCGCGCCGGGAGAGATGTGCCAGGTCATCGATTGTGTTTGGCCAGGAGATGCCGACGGCAACGGCAAGGCCAACCAATATGATTTGTTGAACATCGGGCTGGGCTACGGGCAAACTGGGCCGGAACGCCCGTTTTTCCCAGACCCTGATAACCATATCGCCTGGGCGCCCAATTTTTCCTGGGACTGGGGGCTATGGCTCGACGGCATCAACTACAAACACCTGGATTGCGATGGCGACGGCTTCATTGACGAAGCGGATGTGGAGGCCATTATCCACAACTACGCACCCGAACTGGAAGCCAGCTCTATACCAATACCCGGAGCACCTCCGGTTTACCTGCAATTCGATACTCCCTTGATCAACTTGGGCGCAGGCCCTACCCCGGATTTCGAAGTCACGGCGGGGCTTTTCGTCGGCACTGCTGCCCAGCCCATCGAGGGCTTGCACGGCTTGGCGCTCCACTTCAGTTATCCGCTTGGCCTGATCGAGCCGCTTTCCGTGGAAGTCGATTACGAAACCAGCTCTTTTTTCGGGCCATCTGCCGAAATCCTCACCGTAGAAAAAGACTTGGCAACCAATCTGGGGCAAGGGCGCTACGATCTGGCCTTCAGCCGCAAAGCCGGCAGCGGCACCAGTGGCTTTGGCCGGGTGGCCACCGTGCGCTTCATCGTCAACGGTGATATCATCGATGGCCGGCCTGAGCCGGAAATCCCCTTCATAGCAGAAGCCGAAGCCATACTGATCAAAGGTTTTCAGGGCGATACCCTTGCCTATGGCACGCCTGGCCCTGATACGGTTTTGATCGTCAAGGGGGCTATGGCCAATAATCTGACCAATGAAGTGCCGCCTGCTTTCCAAGTTTTCCCCATTCCCGCGAGCGAACAATTGTCCGTGCGCTTCAGCGCCTCCGGCGCTAGGCAAATAAGCCTCCTCAACTTACTCGGCCAGCCCGTGCTGCAACGGCCGGTAGCGGCTGGCATCACCGAACTGGAGCTCGGCTTGGCTGGGCTGCCGAAAGGCCTGTATCTTCTCATCGTCGATTGGGCACAAGGGCGGACGGCAATGCGCGTGGCAGTGGAGTAATCGTTGCGATGTAATGTCTGTCTGTAAAAGTCGGTTAGCTGCGTTTCGCTCAGCCCAAGTATCTTCGTCTTCAGCTTGGAATCACTGACCCCGATCGCACGACCGCTTCTTCAAAAAGCTGCTCTCCGGCCCGGAGCGGGCGCGGGAATACCTGCGGGCCTTCCTGCCCGCGCCGGTGCTGCGCCTGCTCGTGCTGGACACGCTGCGGGCGGAAGAAGGCCCCTTTGCCAGCGATTAACCTGGTTCTTCTTCACCGGCCTCTTGGAGCACTCTTTCGATCAGCTTGTCGCTCATCCAAAATCCGATATCCTCTCTCAATTGATGCATGATGGGTTTAATCGCTCCAACGAGCCCCTTCTCCTTACATTTCACCAAGACCCCTTTAATGTAGCGATGTCCTTTTCAAAATCATCCACATCATAATGAATCGGGATTTTTCTTTTTGCCAGCTCCCTTTGGAATTGAAGCTGGTGCAGCCCCGCAATTTTGCTGGCTTGCCCCAAGGTCAAGCTCTCCCTTTGAAAAAGGATGATCGCCAATTCGAGCCGGAGCTTTGCCGGCGTCAAGCCTGATTTTTCTAATATTCGATCTGAAATCTCGATTGTCATAGCATCGCTTGGTTTGTTGTTTTCAATTCAATAACAAACCAACCTTTGCTTCAGTTTCCGGCCCGTTCATCGGCTGCTTGCCATCGGGCACCGCCTGTTGCTTGGGGGTGGAGGCCCTCTCGGTCATCAACTTTCCCGGGCGGCCTCTCCATCCGCCGCCACTGCCCATCCATTTTGCTCCACTGTTAGTTTTCTCCTTGTCAGGCCCTCAGCTGGGGCTGCTGCGTGGAGGTGGACTGTGGCAGATGCCATTCTGGATGGCGGAAGCGGGGGAGGGAGGAGGGGAAGGTTTGTTTTTAAGTACTTGAATAACAATTAAAAATGGTTTGCAGATAAAAATATTCAAAAAAGTCAACAAA
>CAYSPJ010000155.1:0-2790 GCA_964432875.1 uncultured Phaeodactylibacter sp.
TCATAAAGTTCGTTGACAGCTTCCCTACCTAAAACCCAAAAATGTGGAAAACTTCTGTTTGTCATCTGAACGATAGGTTTCTACCTTAGCTACTCAGGATAAAGCGGAGGCGGGCTCTGCTGGGGAGCAAGCGGCCATAGGGCATCCCGGACGAAGGTAATGAGGCGGGAGCGCGCGCAAAGGGAATACTGTCACTTTTTTGAATTAATTTCGCCTCAGGCTGCCCATATACTGGACAAATTACCTACATTTGTTTGCGCGCAAGCCGGTAAACACTTGTAAAACTAGCCCTATGAGCAGCATCATTACACATCGATTTATCAAATGCCACGACAAGCTGCGGGAGGACAACCGCATCCGTTCGAGCCGCCAGTTTGCTATGGCATTGGATTACCTGCCGCAAAGCCTGAGCGAAATCCTGAAGGGGCGCCGGGATGTGACCATCGAACTACTGCGCAAAGCAATCGAAAAGTACAAAATCAACCCTGTTTTCCTCTACAGCGGCGAAGGGCCCATGTTTATGACCCAGGAAGCCCAGCACAACTTCCGGGTGCTGACTATCGTGGTCAACCCCGATAACGACGAACGCATCATACACGTGCCCGTGCCTGCACAGGCAGGCTATGCTGCCGAAATGAACAGCCCCTCTTTTGTTCAGGAGCTGCCTACTTATACCCTGCCCGATTACAAATATAAAACGGGCACTCACCGCTCTTTCGACGTTGCTGGCGACAGCATGGAGCCCACCCTCTTTGAAGGCGATAAAGTGGTGTGTAGCTTCCTCGAGCCCAGCCATTGGGAAAGCTCCATCAAACAGAACTACATCTACGTCATCGTTACCAGAGGCGATGTGGTCGTCAAGCGGATTACCGGCCTGTTAGGCGAGCAAAAAAAACTGGAGCTCAGCTCTGATAATGCTTTCTACCAACCTTATCAGCTCAACCTGACTGATATCCGCGAGATCTGGTACGTGCGTGCCCGGATCAGCCCCTTCTTGCCCTCGCCGCAAAACCTCGGTTATTATTTGCGCGACGAGATACGAGAGCTGAAGCAGACCATCCGGCAGCAATCTCAAATCATTGAAAAACTCAACCAAACCATTGGGCGCCTGCTAGACACCCCATTGCCAGCGGCGCCTTTAAACCTTACTGATGATGAAAAAGCAAGCCATGAAGATTAAAGGTAAAGCGGTTTACCAAAACCTCGGCCCCGGATTCTGGGGCATTATCGGCGAAGACGGCAGCGAATGGCGCCCGGTGCACATGCCCGAGCAGCTCAAACACGAGGGCAAGACGATTGAAGTCACTGCCCTACCCGTAGAAGAAGAAGTTTCTATCTTCATGTGGGGCAGCCCTATCCGCATCACTACTTTCGAGACGTTGAAGCCCTAATCCGACAGATCAAACCTATGAGGCGCATCGGGCTGCTTTCTGACACCCATTCCTTCCTTGACCCCAGTATTTTCCGCTACTTCGAGGAATGTCATGAAATCTGGCATGCCGGCGATATTGGCACCCTGGCAGTGGCCCAGCAGCTCGCAGATTTCCGCCCGCTGCGCGCGGTTTATGGCAATATTGACAGCCGGGACATCCAAAGCCGCTACCCGGAAGACCTGCGCTTTGATTGCGAAGGCCTCGACGTATTCATGACCCACATCGGCGGCTACCCAGGCCGCTACAACCAGCGCGTCAGGGAGATTTTGCGCCAAAATCCTCCCCGATTGTTTATCTGCGGCCATTCCCACATCCTTAAAATCATGCCCGACCGGCAATTGGGCTTGCTCCACATCAACCCCGGTGCCGCTGGTAATGAAGGTTTCCACAAAGTTAAAACAATCGTCCGCTTTACCGTAGAACAGGGGGAGGTAAAGGAGCTACAAGTCATAGAGCTGGGGGCAAGAGGAGGAAGGGTGGGGTAATCCCAGTGGGCCGCGCTGATAAATTTACAGCCCCGCCAGGAAAATGACGCGACTTTATGGGATTTCATTAGAAAACACTTATATTGGCGAATCCCTTGACGAACCTATAAAACTTCTGCTAAAACACGCTAAGCGGCTTGAATATTTCGGGCTTCCCCAAGATAGAATTTGATAGCCTTAAGCCGCAATTACGGCACTAAAGACGTTATAGGCAAATCAGATTAGCTTTAATCATCCAATTTATTTACCAAACTTACTTACTTTATGAAGCATTTTACCAGGTTTACCTTGCTACTGGCGCTGCTGCTATCCTCGGTAGCAGCAGTAGCACAATTTACCGCCACCGGGACGGTAAAGAGCACGGCCGGCGAGCCCCTCATCGGCGTATCGATTATTGTACGCGGCACCACTACCGGTACCGTAAGCGACTACAACGGGGAGTTTGTCCTCAATGTCAGGAGCTCGCCAGCGGTGTTGGATTTCTCTTATACTGGCTTCAGCAGCACATCGGTTGAAGTATCCGAAGCCAAGAAATCCGTAGATGTCGTCATGGAAGAAGATATAGCCAATCTGGGCGAGGTGGTCGTCACGGGCCTGGCCTCGGGCATTAAGCGCTCGAACCTGGCCAATGCCGTCTCTACCGTTTCTTCCAAGGAGCTTACGGAAATCACCACTCAAACCACCCTGGATGGCGCCTTATATGGCAAGCTCACCGGCGTGAATATCGTACAGAGCAATGGCGCTCCCGGCGGCGGTATTGCCCTGCGCCTGCGCGGGGTCTCCTCCCTGAACGGCAACAACCAGCCGCTGTTTATCATTGATGGCGTTTACATCAGCAACGAGGAAATCCCCAATGGCTCGCGTTTTGCCTC
>CAYSPJ010000155.1:2890-4573 GCA_964432875.1 uncultured Phaeodactylibacter sp.
GCTGAGCGCGCCAAGTTTGAAGAAGCCCAGCGCAACGGCCGGATTTTCGATTACGAGCAGGAGCTCTATGGGGAGCAGGGGTTCATCACGGATTCCCGCTTGTCCATCTCTGGCGGCAACGACAAGACCTTGTTCTACTTCAACACCAGCTACCGCGACGAGGACGGCATCATCAAGAATACCGGCTACAACCGCTTCTCTACCCGCCTCAACCTCGACCACAAAATCTCCAATAAGCTGCGCGTTGGAGTCAATACCAACTATGTCAATTCCTTTAGCAGCCGCAGCTTCACCGGCAACGAAAACCAGGGCGGCTTGAGCTATGGCTACAACCTGGCTTTCACCCGCGACTGGGTGGACCTCTTCCCCGATGCGCAGGGCAACTACCCCAACAACCCCAACGCGGCGGGCAACCCGCTTTTCGTGCGCGATCGCACCCATAACGACGAAACGGTCAACCGCATCGTCTCCGGTGCCAAGCTGGAATATACTGCTTATCAAACCGACAACCTCGTGGTGCGCTTCGTAGGCAATACTGGCCTGGACTACTATCTGAGCAATACCGATGTGTACGTCCCAGAAACCCACCAGGGCCAGCAAGGCCGCGATAATGGCTTCATCGCCATTGGCAACAACTCCTCTTTCAACCTCAACTACCAGGTATTTGGCGTGGTGGACTACTTCACCAAGAGCAACATCAACTTCAACACCCAGGTGGGCGCCACTTATCTCAACTTCGACCGCAACTTCATCCTCAACCGCTCTACCCAGCTCATCCCGGGCCAAAGCAACCTGCAAAATGGCGGTGCTCAGCAGATCAACCAGACCATCCAGACTGAGGAGGAATTTGGAGTAGTGCTGCAGGAGCAAGCCAACTGGGATGACAAGATCATCGCTACCGTCGGCGTGCGCCTCGACAAGTCGAGCCTCAACGGCGACCCCAATAAGTACTTCGCCTTCCCGCGTGCCTCGCTAGCCGTCAACATCGCTAATTTCGACTTCTGGAGCTCCGAAAACTTCAATCAATTGAAATTGCGCGCCGCTTATGGCGAGACGGGCAGCAGCGCCACCTTTGGCTCCCTATTCACCTCCCTGGCCAGCAGCAACATCGCCGGGCAGCTTGGCGTGGGCGTGGTAGGAGGCTCCTTGCGCGGCCGCACCGACCTGGTGCCGGAGACCTCCCGCGAAATCGAATTTGGTGCCGACCTGGGCTTGTTTAAAAACAAACTCAACATCGAAGCTACTTATTACCTCCGCAACGTGGAGAACCTGCTGTACCTCTTCGCCATGCCCGCTTCAACTGGCTTCAGCAATGAAATCCGCAACGATTTTGACTTGCAAAACCGCGGCCTTGAGCTTAGCCTGGGTTTGACCCCGGTCAAAACCAGCACCATTAGCTGGAACTCCAAGGTCAACTTCTGGTTCAACCGTTCCGAGGTGACGAGCCTGGGCGTACCGCCTTTTGTTCCTGCCGGTGTAGCTTTCGGCCTGGGCCTGGGTACCTTCTTCGTCGAACAAGGGCAACCCATCACCCAGCTTAAGGGCAATAGCCCCGAAGGGCCCATCACCATCGGCGACGTAGAGCCAGACTTCCAACTGGGATGGTATAACGAATTCAAAATCGGCAAGAACATCGATTTCAATTTCCTCACCCACTGGAAGCAAGGCGGCGATGTGCTCAAC
>CAYSPJ010000155.1:4673-10387 GCA_964432875.1 uncultured Phaeodactylibacter sp.
CCCCATTCCCCAGCTCACGCCAGGTTTACTTTCATATCGGCATGCAGTTCTAAACCAAACGGCAAGCCTGATCATTATTATTAAACTTAAAAGGAAGCATTCCTATGAAAAACATAAGCATTATTATCATCGCAGCCATGATGCTGGCCCTTTCCGCCTGCACCATCGACGAACAACTCGACCCTAATGGCCCGAGCATCAACAGCCTGCTGGCTGGCGCTGAAACTGGCGAGCTGGACTTGCTGGTCTATGGCGCCGAAGCCCGCATGCGCGTGAGCTGGGGCATTTACATCACTTCCGTTGGCTCCATCGCCCGTGAAATGTACCGCTTTGATGCTGACCCGCGCAATACCGAAGACCTGCTTGGCAAAGGTGGCCGCCAACTGGACAACAACACTTTCTATTTGACCGCACCTTACGGCTCGCGCTTTCAGACTGTAAAAAACTGCAACATCCTACTGGAAGCTGCCGATGCGACCAGCTTGGCCACCGAGGCTCAGAAAAACGGCTACCGTGGCTTTGCCAAAACCATCAAGGCGCTGATGTTCCTTCAGGAACTGGCACGCCTACACGACAACGGCATCCGCGTTGACGTATCCGACCCCGATAAGCTCGGGCCTTTTGTTAGCAGAGCAGCAGGTTATGCCGAAATCTTAAAGCTATTGGATGAAGGCTACAGCCACTTACAGAGCGCAGAGTTTACGTTCAACCTGTCTAGCGGGTTTGATGGCTTTGATGACCCGGCGGGCTTTGCCCTTTTCAACCGCGCCGTAGCTGCCCGCGCTGCTACTTATGCCGAAGACTATGACAAAGCGCTGGCTTACCTCAATGAGTCTTTTTTGGATATAGATGGCGATTTGTTCGTTGGGCCCAAGCACGTGTTCAGTACCGCCTCTGGCGACATCCTCAATCCGGTTTTCACCGTGCCAGGCCAAAGCGGCGAACAGAATGTCGTACATAATTCTCATATTGCAGATATCCTGCCAGGCGATACCCGCATCAGTAAATTCCGCCTGCGCGCCAACCCGACCAGCCAGGATGACCTCAACGGCACCCACGAATCGGCTATCTATGCTTCGGCTTTTTCACCCATCGACATCATCCGCAACGAGGAGTTGATCCTCATCTTTGCCGAGGCCAGCATTCAAAAAGCTAAGTATGGAGATGCCGTCACCGCCATCAACCGCCTGCGCACCCACTATGGGCTGGACACCTATAGTGGCGGAGAAAATGAGACGGAGCTCATCGAGGAGATGCTCTACCACCGCCGCTATTCCTTCTGGGGGGAAGGCCACCGCATGTTCGACCTGCGCCGCTACGGCCGCCTCAATGCGCAATATCTACCCATTGACCGCCCGGGCGACCTGGTGTTTACCCAGTTCCCCCGTCCGCTTACTGAGAATTAATCCGTAAAGCCTTACGGCATTTGCGCTTTACTCAGTAAGGACAACCCTTGAACGGGCTTTGGAAATTATGTTTTCCAAAGCTCGTTCTTTTTTGGAATATTTATATCTTTGGCCATACAAGCGGGCGCAACTCCCGGCTTCCTTTTTGCCCTTCGTGCGTATTCATGGGGAAAAGCTGCCTTTATTGCTTTCCTCGACAATACCGGAATAATAAGCGACCAGAATTAAAAAACAATTTTACATCCATGAAGCGACTCATGACAGCTTTCTGGAGCTTGCTGGCATTTACCCTGCCCACGCTCCATGCGCAAAATTGCAGCAGCCTGGCGCTCGATGCCGGCGATGATTTAACCTATTGCTTGGGCAGCGATAGCTTACTGCTAACCCCCAATTTCAACGGCGTCCCCCTCGAAACCAACTGGTCGCCTCAAGCCGGCCTGGGCAGCCCCAACAGCCTAAACACTACTGCTGCCCCTATGCTGACGACGACCTATGCCGTCAAAGTGCGCGCCGTCTCTCCCGACAACCTCGTTTTCAACGGCGACTTTAACCTGGGCAATACTGGCTTCACCAGCAATTACAGCCTCGGCAACGGTGGCAGCTTTGGGCTCCTCAGCCTGGCTGGCCGCTATGCTATTGCAGCAAATGCCGGTGCTACGCACAGCAATTTCGCCCCCTGTACCGACCACACCACGGGCAATGGCAATATGATGGTGGTCAATGGCGCGGGCACCCCCATCAACGTCTGGTGTCAAACCATCACCGTGGCGCCCAATACCGACTATGCTTTCAGCGCATGGGTGACTTCGGTGATTTCCCAAAACCCTGCCCAATTACAGTTCTCCATCAATGGCATCCTGCTCGGCGATATCTTCACGGCTTCTGCCAATACTTGCTTATGGGAGCAATTCTACGCCTTCTGGAATTCCGGCGCCTCCACCAGCGCCCAGATCTGCATCCGCAACCTCAATACCGTCAATGCCGGCAATGATTTTGCCCTGGACGACATCAGTTTCAGCATCGTTTGTGAATACGAGGACGAGGTAACCATAACCGTGGAAACGCCCCCGGCCGGGCCACCAGTCATTTGCAGCAGTACCCCCAACTCCGTACTGCTGGAATGGGGTAGCATAGCTGGTGCCAGCGGTTATGCCGTCAACGTATTGAACGGCCCGGCAGGGATGATGCTTACTGATACCAGCTTCCTCTTTTCAGGGCTTAACCCGGAGCAGGAAGTGGAAGTAGAAGTAATCGCCCTTTTCCCTGGCAGTGGATGTGGCGACGGCATTACCCGCCTGAGCTGCAGCGCGGCGCCATGCCCGCCGGCTAGCATCATCCTCAGCGGCCCGGCAGCGATTTGCCTGGGCGAAGAAGCCGAGTTCACTATCGAGATAAGCGGCAGCAGCCCTGGCCCTTTTACCCTAAGCCTCGATAGCGGCATGGGCATGGGCCCGATCAGCCTGCCAGCGCTGATGCCGGGGATCAATACATTTACCCTGGCGCTGCCTTTTTCAGTCAGCCTGTCCATCGTCGGACTGGTTGATGCCAGCGCACCCAATTGCAGCTTCGGTAATTTCCCGCCGGCCTTCGCCGTCCAGGTCAACTCCCCTGCCGATGCCGGCCAGGGGGGTACCGCCTCGTTTTGCACAGGTGCCGACACCCTATTTCAACTGCCCGCGCTGCTGCAAGGCGGCCAGCCTGGTGGCCAATGGGCCGACATCTCTGCTAACTCCGCTGGCAATGCTTTTAACCCCGCTAATGCCACTTTAGTCAGCAGCAACCTCCTGCCAGGGCTGTATCGCTTTGAATACACCCTGCCCGGCCCGGCAGGTTGCAGCAGCAGCAGTACGGTAGTTGAAATCGAAGCCAATGCCGCCCCTATTGCCGATGCCGGCGGAGACTTTACGGTGGACTGCGCGCTTGTGGAAGCGGTGCTGGGGGGGGCAGGCACCTCCCAGGGGCCAGGGCTGTCTTATTCCTGGCAGGCTATTGAAGGCGCTGCTTTAGCTGCCGACAATACGCCCAACGCCATCGCTCAATCCGGTGGCATCTATGCCCTTACGGTACGGGATGCCACTACTGGCTGTGTCGGCAGGGATACCGCATTCGTCGAAGAGCTCATTACGGACCCCATCCCACAGGTGAGTGCGACATCCTTATCTTGCGCCGGGCAGCAACAGGGTATCATCACGGTAGAATCGGCCAGTGGAGGCCCCGAGCCCTTCCTCTACAGCCTCAATGGCGGCCCCTTCAGCCCCAATCCACAATTCACTAACCTCCCGGCCGGCATCTATACCGTAGCCGTGTTGGATGCCAACCAATGCGAAGGTGCCATCGAAGTGACGTTGGAGCAGCCACAAGAGCTCATGGTCAGCCTCCTGGCCCGCCAAAGCGGCGACAAGCCCAGCATCCACCTGGGCGACAGCCTGCTGCTGGAAATTGCCACCAACCTCAAACCCGAGGAGATTGCCGCAGTGGACTGGCTGCCTGACCCGCCCAATTGCAATGGATGCCTCCAGGCTTACGTCAGCCCGCTAAAGACGCAGATTTATACCGTTACGGTGACGGATATCAATGGCTGCCAAACCTCTGCGACCATTACGGTGAATGTGGACCAGTCCGTGCGCATCTATATGCCTAACGCTTTCTCGCCCAATGAAGACGGGCGCAATGACCGCTTCTTCCCGCAGGCCGGCTCGGAAATCAGGCAAGTGCTAAGCTTGCAGATCGCCGACCGCTGGGGCAACCTGGTCTTTAAGCAGGAAAACTTCCCGCCCAACCTCCCCTCAACCGGTTGGGATGGCACCTTCCGCGGTAAGCTGGCAGCCATCGGGGTCTATATTTATGCGTTAAAATTAGAATTGGTCAACGGCGAAACGATAACTGAAGCAGGGGAGGTCTTGCTGGTCCGCTAAAGGGCAACAGTTAGGACACATCTCAAAATAGGCTGCCGATTGCGCACGAGCCTGAAAGGGTAAGCGCGCTGGCCTCGGAGAAGCCAAATGTTATCCGAGCAGCCGAGCCCGCCGCCGGAGCAGCCCAAGCGACAATCTGTGCCATCCATGGCTGAAAAGCGAGTGCTGGCGGGGGGTAGTGAAGGGCTGAACTGGGAGTCAGCCCTTCACCGACGCCACTGCAGCACCCCGCCTCTCCGGCCGCGACTCCATAGTCGCCGCCGGAGTAAGTGCCTGCTCGGCTGGCTGAGGAGAGTTGGGCGGCGACTATGGAGTCTAATGTCTTCAACTTAACGGATGACTGGGGGACTTGGAGCGGGGGTAAAAAGGTGGCCGCGCTGCTTTCCACTCCTCTCCCACTCACCAAGCCTGACCATCTTTTTCCTAAAGTTGACGACATTAGACTATGGAGTCACGGCCCAACAGGCCGTATCAGGCGGCGACGCCATAGCCGCCGCCTGAGTAGCCCAAGGATACCTGCACCCACCGCGCACGCAGGCGCCTGGGTACCCCGTACGCCAAGGCGTACCGTTGAACGTCCAGTGGACGTTCGAGAGGGATGCTCTATCCAGGCCGTTGCATATCGTCTTATTAATGCTTCGAAGAATAAATACAATGACCTTCCCCTCCAGGGCAGATGTCTGTCCGGAGAAGCCTCGCATCGGCTCGCATCCTTGCTCATCAGGTTGTTCAGAGCCGTACCCCGCGGAAGGTCGTCTCGGGCAGGAATTCGGTGATTTTGTCCGGGTTGCGCATCCGGAAGCGCACGGTGATCTCCCGGTGGTCGGCGCTCAACCAGGCGATACCCTGCGGCGCCATGCAGCCGGTGGTAGTCTCGGCGGAATTTTCAAAGAACGCGTAGGCAAGATAGCCAGGCCCTATCCTGCTAACGGCATTGTACGTCAGGGTGTTATTACAGCCGGGGTGTACGCCGGTGATGCGCAAGTGGGCATGGGTGGCCAAGTGGTTGCTTTCCACCCAGTATATTTCCACTTCGTAGTGCTCATTGGGGCGGGCATCCGTAGCACCGTAGTAGCGCCCGATGACAGCGGCCTCCCATTCCGGTACGACGACCAAGCGCCTCCGCACGGTATCTACCCCGGTATCATCGGGAAAACAAAGCGTGTCGGGCTGCCGCCAAAGGATGAGCGTCACTTCCAATTCTGCTGTGAAGTTAATTCTGATGAGCAATTCCTGATCCACCCAGACGCGGGGGTCGCTGCTGAAGTGCCAGCGCAAAGAATCGGCAGGCTGAAGAGGCCGTAGCCGCAGTTGGTTGCCTACGAGCATGGTGTCGGTGGGGATGTACCAGACAGAGTCGAAATTGGTGGTAACCCGCTCGGCCATCTCGAAT
>CAYSPJ010000156.1:0-10330 GCA_964432875.1 uncultured Phaeodactylibacter sp.
AATAGGCGTATATTGCGGACGGATTGTCGCTATGATTTGATCGGCTGCTTAAGATTTAAAGACCATGAAGAACATCGTCATCTGTTGCGACGGGACCAGCAACGACTTCGGGCACGATAATTCCAACGTCGTCAAGCTGTACTCGGTGCTGGAAAAAAACACGGCAAGGCAAGCCGTGTATTACGACCCCGGCGTGGGCACGCCGAGCACCTACGATGCCTTCAACCCCATCACCAAGCGGGTGAAGCACATCTTGGGCCAGAGCTTTGGTTACGGCCTGAGCGACAACATCATGGAGGCTTACGCATTCCTGATGAAGACCTACGAAGCCGGCGATCAAGTCTATTGCTTCGGCTTCAGCCGCGGCGCCTATACCGTGCGGGCTTTGGCCGGGCTGATCGACACCTGCGGGCTGCTCCACGCCAATAGCGACAACTTGATACCGGAGGCGATGCGCCTCTATCACGACCGGGGCCTCAACGACATTGCTGCTGAGTTTAAAGCGGCTTTTGCCCGGCCCTGCCCCGTCCATTTTCTCGGCTTGTGGGACACCGTCTCCTCCATCGGCTGGGTTTACAACCCGGTGGCCTTGCAGGCTACGGCCAACAACCCAAGCGTCAGGAATGTCCGCCATGCCATTTCCATCGACGAACGCCGGGCCTTTTTCCGGCAGAACCTGTGGGGCAGCCGCCACCAAAACACTCAGGATGTCAAGCAAGTCTGGTTTGCGGGCGTGCATTCCAATGTAGGCGGCTCTTATCCTTTGGCTCAGAGCGGCCTGAGCAATATCGCGCTCGAATGGATGCTGGTAGAAGCCCGGGACAAAGGGCTGAGGATCGGCGACGAGCAAAAAGCGCGGGAGATGGTCAATCATATCCCCGACCCTCATTTGACCGAACAGCACAATTCCTTGACTGGCTTCTGGCTTGCCGCAGAGTGCTGGCCGAAAATCGTCCGGGTCAGGAAAGCATTGCCCGATGGCCAGGCAAAATGGGTCTCCCGGCCCTACATCAATTGGCGCAGGATGCGCTTTATGAGCGCCGCCGCGAAACACAGCCTGCACGAGTCCGTTTTGCTGCGCCTGCAAGGGCGCCAGGATTACCGGCCCAAGAATTTGATGAAGATATGCCCCGACATCGACGCGATACCCGCGCATTTTCATATCGAAAAATGGAACCGGTTGTGAGCAGCAGGCCGTAAAAGCTACGCCTCCCCTTTTATCACTACATGGGCTCACGCCGCATAAAAACAAGCGTAGAATATCGCCTATACACAACCCTGCATAGAGCTTGTTCGGCATCAAGCGGGCGAGGCCCCTCCTACCCCACCCCGTTTCCTGCGCAGCGCCGCCTCATACACGCCCACATAGGCCTCGGCGCTGCGCTCCCAGGAGAAGCGTTGTTGCATGGCATTTTGGATCATCTTGGCCAGGTGGCCTTTGCGGTCGAAGTAAGTGCTCACCGCCCAGCCGATGGAATTGTGGATGGCCTTGGGGCTGGCATCCCAGAAGAGGAAGCCATTGCCTTCGCCGTTGATCTCGTCATATTGTTTCACCGAATCAGCCAGGCCGCCGGTGGCGCGCACGATGGGCAAGGTGCCGTAGCGCAGGGAGTACATCTGGTTGAGGCCGCAGGGCTCGTAGCGGGAAGGCATGATGAAAAAATCAGCGCCGGCTTCGATCCAATGCGACAGCTCGTTGCTGTAGCCGATAAAGCTGCCCACCTTGCCAGGGTACTGGGCAGGCAGCTGCATGTACTTGTATTCCAGCCCTTTGTCGCCAGAACCAAGGATGACGAACTGCACCAGCATCTCCCGCAGGGCAGAATGGATGGCGGGGTATAACAAATCCAAGCCTTTCTGGCTGGCAAAGCGGCTCACCAGGCCAATGATGGGGATATCAGGATTGACTTCCAAGCCAAAATGCTGCTGCAAAGCCGCTTTGCAGGCCGCCTTGCCGCTCAGGTCGGCCGCCGAAAAGTTGGCGGGGATGAAGGGGTCATCCTCGGGGTTCCACTCGCCATAATCCACGCCATTGAGGATGCCGACGTAAGCATCGCCCTTGGCGCGCAAATTGGCATTCAGCCCGGCGCCCATATCGGTATTGCGGGTCTCTTCGGCATAGGTAGGGCTCACGGTCGTGATCATATCGGCAAAATAGATACCCCCTTTGAGGAAATTGGCATGCCCCAGGTCTTCAAACTTGTCGGCCGTGAAATGCTCCCAGCCCAGGCCGGTATAGCCGTACTGATCGCGGCCGTACTTGCCCTGGTGGCCGATGTTGTGGATGGTCAGCACGCTGGCGGTACGGCCCAGTGCCCGGTTGTTCCAAAACCAGGTATTCAGGTAAGCCGCCGCCGGGGCCGTCGGCCAGTCGTGCACGTGGATGATATCGGGGTCAAAGGCCTGGTCGATGCACAACTGCAGGGCGGCCCGGGTGAAAAAGGCAAAACGGCGCGGGTTGTCGATATAGTCTTCGTGAGCAGCGTTGTTGTAGATGCCTTCGCGCCCAAAAAAGCGGAAGTTTTCGATAAAGTAAACGGGCACGCCCTCGGGGGTGGCCGCCTCGTCAACCGAACACCATTCCTCGGCCCCGCCCATCCATACGCCCATCGGCTGGTGGAAAGGCTTGAGCTCGTATTTTTGCGCATCGATACTGCCGTATTTCGGGATGATGATCCGCACCTCATGGCCCATGGCTTTGAGGGCTTTGGGCAAAGCGCCCACTACATCAGCCAGGCCGCCTGTTTTGGCGTAAGGCACACATTCAGAAGCAATCATTACGATTTTCATCGGCTTTGGATTTTTTGATTTGCAACCACAAGATGATTGTGGGCAAGAATAAGCAATATTTGGCATTTATTGGTATTTTGGCACCCCAGAAAAAACGCTGAATCATGAAAAGATACCTCTTGCCGCTCTGTTGCTGGCTGTACCTGCTGCCCCTGTCGGCTCAACATCACGATGCCAGCCATGTCTACTCCTGGCCAGCCGACCAAGAGGTCGCCCAGAAAATCCGGCAATGGCAAGACATCAAGTTTGGGCTCATGATGCACTGGGGCACCTACAGCCAATGGGGCATCGTGGAAAGCTGGAGCCTCTGCCCGGAAGACGAAGACTGGTGCCAGCGCCGCGGGCCTCATGCCGACAACTGGTATGAATATGTGCAGGCTTATGAAAACCTCCAGCGCACCTTTAATCCGCTACAATTCAACCCCGACAAATGGGCTGCCGCCGCCCGTGAAGCCGGCATGAAGTACGTCGTCTTCACCACCAAACACCACGATGGCTTCTGCATGTTCGACAGCAAGCAGACCGACTACAAAATCACCAGCCCCAACACCGCTTTCGCTATGCACCCCCGCAGCAATATCGCCAAAGAAATCTTCCAGTCTTTCCGCGCTCAAGGCTTCCTGGCCGGGGCTTATTTCTCCAAACCCGACTGGAACAGCAAGGACTACTGGTGGCCTTATTTCCCCCCCAAGGACCGCAACACTTCCTACGACCCGGCAAAATACCCGGAGCGCTGGGAAAGCTTCAAACGCTTCACCCACAGCCAAATCCAGGAGTTGATGGAAGACTATGGCCGCATCGATATCCTCTGGCTGGACGGCGGCTGGGTGCGCCCCCTGCACAGCATCGACCCCAGGGTGAGCTGGCAAGCCAGCATCCCCTACGAGCAGGACATCGATATGCCCGCCCTGGCCGCCATGAGCCGCGCCCGCCAGCCCGGCCTGCTCATCGTAGATCGCACCGTGGGCGGGGAGTTTGAAAACTACGTCACCCCGGAACAGCAAGTGCCCTCCTCCTATCTGCCCTACCCCTGGGAAAGCTGCATCACGATGGGCAACTCCTGGTCTTACGTGCCCAACGATCAATACAAACCTGCTCCCGTCATCATCCGGCTGCTGACCGACATCGTCTCGCGCGGCGGCAACCTCTTGCTCAATATCGCCCCAGGCCCTGATGGGGAATGGGATGTGCAGGCCTACGAACGCCTGCGCGAAATCGGCAACTGGATGCAAGTTAATGGCGAAGCGATTTACCATACGCGGGGAGACAGCCTCTACGGGCAGCAGGGCAACTGGGTGTTCACCCTGGCAGGCAAGACGACCTATGCGATCTACCGGGCTGCCGAGGGCGAAACGGCGCCGCCGGCCACCCTGGAAATACCCGCCATGAGCCTGCTGCCTGGAAGCCGGGTGAGCTTGTTGGGCACCAATAAGCAACTGCGCTGGAAGCAGGAAAACGGCCAAATATCCGTCGCCATACCCGCAGCGATACAGCAGCGCCCACCTTGCCAGTACGCCTGGGTTTTAAAAATAACTGCCCCATGAATAATGCGCCCAAACTGCTGGCACCTGCCCACGACCAAGCGGTGCTTGCCGCTGCCCGGCCTTGCATCCTTTCGAGGCAGTTGCAGGCTGCCCGGGGCCAACTGCTGATGGCCCTAGCCCTGCTGTTGCTCACCGCTTGCAGCGGCAGAGCGCCCAGCTCACCAAGGCCTGGCTCGGAGGATGTCTTTGCCGCACAGGATTCTATCCGGGTAAGCCTCCTGCTGCGCATCAGCCAGGCGCAAATGGAGCTTGACCGGCAAGCCGAGATGATGCGCCGCCGCGCCTATAATGCTGAAAAAAAACTCGCCGACCGCCTCAACCGCAAAATTGCCGCTGCCGAACTCGCCCTGGTCGAACTGGAGGCGCAATCGGCTCTGCTCCTGGCTGATAGCGTGCCCAGCAACTGGCTGGAAATCCAGGAAAAGACCGACCTGATCATCCAAAAAGCGAGCCGCACCCTGCAAACCGCTTTATGATTTGTCAATAACCAAACAATGCGTATCTTGCCAGCTTGCAAACCGCAATAACCCAAAAGGGCATGAAAATACTCGACTACCCACTAGTCTATTTCCAACTCAAAGCGGATAGCGTGCTCGGCATCCTGGTCGGCACTGGGCTGGAGGCGATCAACAGCGATTTGGACAGCCTGAAGCGCAGCTTGCAGGAGCAGTTGCAGCGGCAGTACAAAAAGCACAACGACTACCCCGTGGTCGATATCACCAATGCGCGCCTGCGCACGATGCACATCAGCATTCAGCCTGCTTATCGCAGTAAAACCGGGGTTTACCCTCTTTCCAATAAACTGCAGCTGGGTTTCCCCGTGGTGTACGGCAAATCCAGTCAGGAACACTACGAGTGCTACCTGCCCCTGATGGGAGAAAGCTTTTATTACTATGACCCCAAGCAGTTGGATGCCCTGGTGCAGCACATCGGCTTGAGCCAGCTCAACAGCTACTCGCCGGAGAAACTGCACCGGCTGATGATGTACCCCAAAGCTCAGTTGAGCCACGTCTCGTTAAAGGTAAAAAAGGAGGAGAGCTTCTCCTGGGGCAAGTTCGGCCGCAGGGTGCAATACGAGGTTTTGAACCGCCTGGCAGAGGCTTATCCAGCCCCCAAGAGCCTGCAACGCAACATGCTGGCCATGCCGGAAGCAGCCTGGGAGATGGAAGACAAAACCATGGAAGTAGCCGACAAGCTCATCAGCACGCGCTCCAATGTGCTGGTCGTAGGCCCGCACGGCGCCGGCAAAAGCACCGTGTTGCGGCAAGCGATCAAAAAGATCAGCAACCAATCGCGCCGGCAGCAATTGGGCTTCACATTCTGGCGCATCATGCCGCAACGCCTCACTGCCAGCAGCAAATACCTCGGCGAATGGGAGGCGCTCTGCGAACAACTGGTGCGGGAGCTGCAGTTCGCCAACGGCATACTTTGGGTAGAAAACGTGACGGCGCTGCTACAGCTTGGCGGCGAAGGCGCGGAAGATAGCGTCGGCGCTTTTTTCATCCCCTTCCTCAAACAGAACAAGCTCCAGATACTGGCCGAGGCTACGCCCCAAGAGCTGGAGAGCATGAGGCGCCTGCTGCCGGGCTTTGCCGAGTTGTTTCAGGTGGTGAAAATCGACGAGCTGGAGGAGAAAAAAATCCACGCCATCTTTCAGGAATTTTCCAAGTATGCGGCAAAAAACCTCAAGATGCCCATCGCGGAGGAGTCCCTGCACTTGTCGTACCGCTTGCTGGCGCGCTACTACCCCTATGAAGCTTTTCCCGGCAAGGGCATCAAATTCCTGGGGCATTGCATCCACGAAGCCAAGCTCAAAGGCGAGGAGCAAATCAGCCCCCAGGCCGTGATTGAAAACTTTGCCCAGCAAACCGGCTTGCCCGAGCTCTTCCTGCGCGACGACTTGCTGCTGGATCTGGAAGAACTGCATACCTATTTTAACCAACGCGTCATCGGGCAGCCAGAAGCAGCTAAAAAACTGGGCGAGCTGGTCAAGGTATTTAAAACGGGCCTCAACAACCCTAATAAACCCATCGGCACCCTGATTTTTGTGGGCCCTACCGGTGTGGGCAAAACATCGAGCGCCAAAGCGCTAGCTGATTATTTCTTTGGCAAGGGCCAGCGCAAATCCCCGCTCATCCGCATCGACATGAGCGAATTCAAATACCCCGGGCAGCTTGTCCGGCTCATCGGCGCTGGCCGCGAGCCGGGGCAATTGATCAAGGATATCCGCGAACGCCCTTTCTCCGTCCTTTTGCTCGATGAGATCGAAAAAGCCGACCCTTCCGTTTTTGATGCCCTGCTTGGCGTACTGGACGAGGGGCTGCTGCTGGATGCCTACGGCCGGGAGGCCAATTTCCGCAATACGATCGTCATCATGACTTCCAACCTCGGGGCGGCAAATCAAAAATCCATCGGGTTTAAAAGCCTGGAAGATGAAGATGCCGTTTATTTGTCTGCCATCAGCCGCCATTTCCGCCCGGAGTTTATCAACCGCATCGATAGCATCGTGCCATTCAAAGCCCTCTCGGCTGAAGATGTGCAGTTGATTACGCTTAAAGAGCTGGAAGAACTCAAGCAACGCGAGGGCTTTACTAAACGAGGGATTAGCCTCCATTTCACCGCCCCGCTTGCCCAGCACCTGGCCAAGATCGGCTTTGATGAACGCTATGGCGCCCGCCCTTTGCAGCGCAGCATCGAGCAGAGCCTGGTAGCCCCTCTGGCCAACTGGCTGCTGGCCATGCCTGAAGCCGAAAACTGCCGCCTGCAGGTCGATTTTGACGGAAAGGTTATAATAACGCTTGAAAAGTGAGCTGATAATGCCCTGGATCCTCTTACAAACCGCGCTCATCGCTGGTTTCCCCTACCTCTTCCGCTGGTTGGCCCGCCGCCGGTATCTGCCCAACTGGCTCAGCCCGGTTGTGCTTTGCTACGCCCTGGGCATTGCCCTGGGCAATGCCCACTTGTTCCCTCTGGACAACGGGCTTTCGACTTCCTTCACGGAATTGACGATCATCCTGGCGATCCCTTTGCTGTTGTATGCGACCAACCTCCGGCAATGGCTGAATTATGCGCCAAGCACCCTCTTTAGTTTCGGGCTTTGTGTCTTCAGCGGCGTGACGGCTACCTCCCTGGCCGCCTTTATCTTCCGCCATCAGGTGCCCGATGCCTGGCGCATTGCTGGTATGCTCACTGGCGTATTTACTGGCGGCACACCCAATATGCAAGCTATTGGCCTAGCGCTTGAAGCCTCACAGGCAAGCATCATCTTGCTGAATACGACGGAGATGCTCATGGGTGCCATCTATCTGATTTTCCTGATTTCGCTGGCGCCCAGGTTATTTGGCCTGATCTTGCGGCCCTTCCAACAAGAGGCGCAGGGAGACGGCGGCAATCTGGAAATCACGACTAGCCAAACCTTCAATTATCGGGACAGCCTCAAAGCCATCGTCTTGACGCTGGGGGTCCTTGGGCTTACCTTTGGGATAACGCTGGCGATTTTCGGAGGCTTGCAGCAAGTGGCCTTCCTCTTGCTGTTGCTGACAACTTTGTCGATCGCGGCTTCCTTCATCCCGGCGGTGCGCCGCCTGGAAAACACCTTTGAAACCGGCGAATACTTCTTGTTGATGTTTTGTATCGCGCTGGGCATGTTGGCCGATTTTTCGGAAATAGCCGCTCAAGGGACTAGCCTGCTGGGCTTTACGGCCATTGCGCTGGTCGGCACTATCCTACTGCATTTGCTGCTGGCTTTCCTTTTCGGCATCGACCGCGACACTATGCTATTTACTTCAGTAGCTGCCATTTACGGCCCGGCCTTTATCGGTCAAATCGCCAGTGTGACGGGTAACCGCCAGCTTGTTTTCTCCGGTGTTGCCATGGGTTTGCTGGGCTATGCGTTGGGCAACTACCTGGGCATCAGCCTGGCCTATTTGCTCTGGGCCCTGCTATGACTCTTGGCCAGCCCTTAGCGTGCTGGTGCCATCCACTACTCGCGCCAGGTAGGTCGCTGCTTTGATGCCATATTTTTTGCGGTAAGCCGTTTCTATCTCTTTACAAAAAGCCGGCACGGCTTCCCGCTTCACCAAGCTGATGGTGCTGCCGCCAAACCCGCCCCCCATCACCCGGCTGCCGAGGCAAGCAGGGTGAGCTGCCGCAAAATCGACGAGGAAATCAATTTCGGCACAACTCACTTCGTATTCGTCTCGCAACCCGGCATGGGTTTCGAGCAACAACCGCCCCAAGCCTTCCATATCGCCGGCGCTCAGGCAGTCACATGCCTCCAACAGCCGGCTGTTTTCCTTGACCACATAAATGCAGCGGCGATAAACGACCTCGCCCAGCTCTGCACGTACCTGCTCCAACATATCCAAACTAGCATCCCTCAAGCTATTCACTTCCGGGAAGTGCTGCTGCAATACTGCCACCCCGGCACGGCATTCCGCCACCCGCTGCCCATAAGCAGAATTGCCCAGTTCATGGCTGACCTTAGAATTGACCAGCACCAATTCAAAGTCGCCCAATTCCAGGGGGATGTACTCATAGCTGAGAGAGCGGCAGTCCAATTTGATCGCCTGCCCTTCCCGCCCCATCAGGCTGGCAAACTGATCCATGATGCCGCAGGGGATGCCCACAAACTCATGAGAGCCACGCTGAGCCAGCAGCGCCAGGTCTTTGCGGCTCATCTCCAGGTTGAAGAGCGCGCAGATGCCCAGGGCGAAGCCACATTCCAAAGCCGCCGAAGAGCTCATGCCCGAACCAATCGGCAGGTCGCCGCCGAAAACGCAGTCAATCCCCTCCATTGCGATGCCCGCTTTCTGAAACTGCTGCAAGATGCCCATCAGGTGATTAGCCCAGCCTTTTTCGCATGGCACCATCTCATGAATATTGAACCGGTAGCTATCGCCCAGATTGGCAGCATGGAGCTGGCAATATTCAGTCCCGTTTTCTGCTAAAGCAAAAAAAATGTATTTGTCGACCGAAGCTGGCAGTACATACCCTTCATTGTAGTCGGTATGCTCACCGATTATGTTGATCCGCCCACAGGCACGGACTAATAAAGGGTGCGTATCAAACTGCTCGCCGTACTGTTCTACGATATCTGCAAGGTTTAACATCTCTATTTTTACGGCCAATATACGTATTCCCGGCTTTTGGGAATCTTTTTTTCGCCTGCATAGTTTCTTTTTTGCAAAAAGGCGTTTACCTTTGCGTTCGCTTTTCCAAAAAGCTCCCGGGGGAGTGGCAGAGCGGTCGATTGCACCGGTCTTGAAAACCGGCGTACTGAAAGGTACCGGGGGTTCGAATCCCTCCTCCCCCGCCAAGCCCACCGCGGCCGCCTCATCGAGGCGGCCGTTTCTTTTTGGGTGCCGGCGAAACGAGCTCGCTCGGTTGAGACGGCGCCCAAAAAGAAACACTGCCCGCCAGGGCGCGGTGGGCTTGATGCCCCCGCGTGTACCTCGTACCATTTTTTTAGCCACGGATTGCACGGATTTTCACGGAGCTGCCTGACGGCAGCTTGTTTATTCAGCTTGTGCGAAACAGTTGCTCATTAATATTCATGGTATTAGGTCGCATTCCCCCAAAAATAGCCCGGCGGGCTTTTGGGGGAGGGCTGCGCGGTAAGCAAGGACAATCCTTATCGTACGAACCGCTTGTGCTGGAAGCTAGAAGCGCCAAAGTTCGCGATAAGTCCGAAATGCAAGTTTAAACACTTTATCAATCCCAGTTAAATTGGTTACACATATTTACCCAAGCTTACTCGCAAATATCACATTTTGTAAAATTCCGCGCAATCCGTGGCGTCAGGCAGCTTCGTGAAAATGCGTGCAATCCATGGTTGAAAAGGCTGAGCGCGCCCTTACCGCAGTGGGCACCTGCCAGATCAGCCCCTGCGGTGCTTTGATGCTTGGTTGCAGGAGCATGAAGTTAAGCATCTCGTTTGATTCACGGCTTTAAGGCGCTGCTCTTTGGGCCGTTCTCGCCCTTCTTTTCCTAGATGA
>CAYSPJ010000157.1:0-1254 GCA_964432875.1 uncultured Phaeodactylibacter sp.
GCTCGGTCAGGATCGGCCTTATTTGTTTTAGCGGAACCAAGCCGAAAAAACCGTTTGGAGGCAGTCTCAAATAGAACGAAGTTATATCCCGCCTGAACGAGGTGAAACGGGAACAAGAAACGCGGCTTCTGATGCAAAATAAACTTTTGAAAACAGACACGAGGCTACCCTCCCCCGGCGGCTTGCGCACTTTTTCCGGCCAAGGGGCCCTGCAAATCCCGACAATTGCTATCTTCGCACCGCGTTTTACCAAACCACAATCGCTATGCAACAGAGGAAAAAAGTGCTCTCCGGTATCCAGCCTACCGGGCACATGCACTTCGGCAACTACTTCGGGGCCGTGAAGAATTGGGTTGACCTGCAGGAGCACTACGACTGCGTCTATTGCGTGGTGGACTACCACGCCATGACCATGCCCTACAACCCGAGAAAACTAGCCGAAAGCAGTTGGGATCTGGTGTTCAACCTCCTGGCCGTTGGCGTCAAGCCGGAATACCTCTTCATCCAGTCGCTCGTGCCGGAACATGCCGAGCTGTGCTGGATTTTCAACTGTTTCACCTCCTACGGCCTGCTCACGCGCATGACGCAGTTTAAGGATAAAAGCGTCCAGAGCCAGGAGGATGGCGGCGAGGGTTTCATTTCCGCAGGCTTGTTTGACTACCCCGTGCTGCAAGCTGCCGATATCCTGATTTATCGGGCCGATTACGTGCCCATCGGCAAAGATCAGGAGCAACACCTGGAGCTGACGCGCAACATCGCTCAGCGCTTCAACAACCAGGTTGGGAAGGAGTATTTCATCTTGCCCGAGCCGCTGTTCACCAAAGTGCTCAAGGTGCGCTCTACTGCCGACCCCGAGCGCAAGATGAGCAAGAGCTTGGGCGAAAAACACTACATCAACGTTTTCGAAGATGAGAACCGCCTGCGCAAGCAAATCCGCTCGGCAGTGACCGATACCGGCGATACCCCGGCCGGGCAGATGAGCCCCGGCGTGGAAAACCTCTTCCTGCTGCTCGAAGCCTCGGGTAAAATGGAAGCCCATGACAGCTTGCTGGAAACTTACCGGGCAGGCACCTTGAAATACGTAGATTTGAAAGAAGCCGTGGCCGACGCCCTGGTGGAGCTCTCTTCCGCCTTCCGCCAACGCAAAGCAGAGCTGCTGGCGGATAAAAAGGAGGTCAAAAACCAAATCAAAGCTTCCTCGGCTGAAATCCGCTTGCGGGCACAGGAGACTGTACGCGAGGTGAAGGAGCTGGT
>CAYSPJ010000157.1:1354-10311 GCA_964432875.1 uncultured Phaeodactylibacter sp.
AATTTTCCGGCTGACAGAACCATGAAAAAGTATCCAATCCTCCTTTTTACGCTGGCAGCCCTGCTGCTCAGCAGCCTTTGTATGCCTGCCCTGGCGCAGCCCACCGACGCCCGCCTGTACCGTCAGGCCCAGAAGCTGGCGCGCAAATTCATCATCACGGATGGGCATGTAGATCTGCCTTATCGCCTCAAAGTACAGAACTTCCGCCTGGACCGTGAGTACATCGGCATCCCTATCCAAACCGATGATGGCGATTTTGACTACGTGCGCGCTAAAAAAGGCGGCCTGGATGCGCCTTTCATGTCCATCTTCATCCCTTCCTCCTATCAGGATGGGCGGGCCAAACTGCTGGCCGATTCGCTGATCAATATGGTGGAGAGTATCATCCGGGCCCATCCGGGCAATTTTGCCCACGGGCGTTCCCCGGCCGAAGTGGAGGCCAATTTCCGCAAGGGGCTCATCTCTCTGCCGATGGGTATGGAAAATGGAGCGCCCATCGAAGGCGATTTGACCAATATTGAATACTTCTTCCAGCGCGGTATCCGCTATATCACTCTAACCCACGGCAAGGATAACGAAATCTGCGATTCTTCCTACGACACCACCCGCACCTGGAATGGCCTGAGCCCTTTCGGCCGGGAAGTCTTGCGCGAGATGAACCGCACGGGTATCATGGTTGACGTCTCGCATATTTCCGACAGCGCCTTCTGGCAGGTCATGGAGCTGAGCACTGCGCCTTGCATCGCCTCACACTCCTCTTGCCGAAAATTTACGCCGGGTTTTGAGCGCAATATGAACGATGAGATGATCAAGCGCCTGGGCGAAAAGGGCGGCGTCATCCAAATTAATTTTGGCACCGACTTCCTGGACGGCGAGCTGAGCGCGAAAAATCAAGAAAAAAGGGCGGAATTGGAGCGCTTGCTGGCCGCGGAAGGGCTGAGCAGTAAATCGCCCGATGCTACCCCTCTTATCGAGCAGTTCCAAAAAGACAATCCTACCCTCTTCGCCGATGTGCGGTTGGTAGCCGACCATATCGATCATGCCGTCCGCCTGGCGGGCATCGATCATGTCGCCTTTGGTTCTGATTACGATGGGGTAGGGGATTCTTTGCCCATTGGCCTTAAAGACGTCTCCCAGTATCCCAACCTGATTTACGAACTCCTCCGGCGCGGCTACTCCAAAGCGGATGTCGCTAAAATCTGCTACCAAAATGTCTGGCGGGTGTGGAATGAGGTGCTCAGCCAGAGAGAAAGCAAGGGCTAGCGGCAGTCCGGGCCCACTGCTTTGTTCAAAGCCTTAGCTTTGCTTAGCCCTGGCCTTGCGGTATTTCCTGGCCCCCAAATAAAGCAAGCCCACAAAAGCAGCGATGCTGCCAAAGAGATAAAAGTAATTCAGCGCGCCCATTTTCCCATATACGGCAATGAAAGAAATAGCCGCCAGGAAAATCGTGGGGAATTCATTGAGCAACCGGTACTGCCAGGAGGAGAAGGGGCGCTGGCCAGCCGCTAACTTCCCAATCAGCTGCCCGCTCCAAAGGTGATAAACCGTCAATAGCGCCAATAGCAATAATTTAATGTACATCCAGCCCGCCGTGCCGAGGGATGGATCGAGGTAGTTGATCATAGACTTGGAAAACAGGCCGATGGCCAGCATGGCCAGGCCCGCCAGCCAGGTAATAACCATAGCGGGCTGGCAGATGATACCATATACCCGCCGCTGCATCAGGATGAATTGCTGCTGCAGGATGCTGCGTTGTGGCTCCTCCTGCTGAGCGGCCTCTTCGTGATAGACAAACATGCGCACCAGGTAGAACAACCCGGCAAACCAAGCTACGAAACCAACGACATGCAGTGCCTTGAAAAAGTATAGTGCGTTTAACATGTGTGCTTAATTTTCGGTGAAGAAACAAAAATCCCAGGATTTGCCGCAGCTTTTCCCTGCTGAGGAGGCGCTTTTGCGCAACAGATAGCCTTTGTCTATTGTTCGATAGATAATATCGATTTTGCTTATTGGCCAATCTGCTCTATCTTTGTAATAATGCCAAAGGCAAGCTAGTGCAATCTGCCATTTCATCGTAGCTCGCCAGCTCAAGATTATCGCAATCGATCAAGGAATAAGTAATTTTTTTAAGAGACAATAGGATTCTTTTTGCAGCTTACGAGCTTTTTTGGCTTGTAAGCTGTTTTTTATTATAGTGCCCGTTACCAATAGCTTAATTTTCCCTCCCAGGCGTTAAGCCGGCGTTAAAGCACTTGACAAGTGCGACTTTTGCCTATACATTTGAGTCATAATAACAAAAAACGTTGAGCCATGAAACACTACCTGTTTACTCTCGCCCTGGTTTTAGGCTTTGCCACCATCTCGATCGGCCAGAAAAGCGACCAAAACCCCCGCGCCCAAGAAGCTTATGAGCAATACCGCCCCAAAGCCCAGCCTAAGGAACCCGACGCGCCGCACTCTGCCACCATGGGCGCTACCATTGATAAAACCTACGAGGCCAACGATCCTGTCGCCGTAAAAGAACAAGACAAGCGCGACCGCAAGGAATTCCGCCGCGAGCTGCGCCTGGAGCGCGCCCGCAACCGCCGCAACGTCCCGCCGAGACACCGCTGGGGCTGGTAAGGCCAATGGCTCGTTGCACAACAAAACAAAAACTAAAATGAACATCTACATGAAAAAAGCACTTCCCTTCTTACTATTGGTTGGGGCGCTCCTGATTGGAAGCTCCTGCAACCGCCAGGTACAGCGCATTGATACGGACTCTACCGTCGACCTCAGCGGGCGCTGGAATGATACGGATGCCCGGCTCACCTCAGCCGAGCTGGTCACAGAAATCATGGGCCGCCCCTGGCTGGAGCGCCATGTGAGCCGCACTTCCCGCCAGCCTGTCGTCATCGTCGGCATGGTAGAAAACAAATCCCATGAACATATCGAAGCGGAGGTTTTTACCAAAGAACTGGAAAAAGCTTTCATCAACAGCGGGCGGGTGCGCCTGGTGCAGGGCGGCGAAAAGCGGGAGCAGATCCGCCGGGAACGAGCCGATCAGCAGACCAATGCTTCGCAGTCGACCATGAAACAGTGGGGGTTGGAAGTCGGTGCCGATTACATGCTGCAAGGCTCCATCAATTCTATCATGGATGCCTACAAGCGCAAAAAGGTAGTCTACTATCAAATTGACATGATCTTGACCGATATGCAGACCAACGAAGTGGTCTGGATCGGAGACAAGAAGATCAAGAAGTTCGTCAAGAACTAAATCGGAAGCTCATCGCTAGTGCCCCAGGAACGGCTCTAGCGATGAGCCTACCCAGCCATTTGCCTGCCGATAAACGGCTCTGTAGTGATGAGCCTCTCCAGCCTGAAAGCTTGGCGATGAACCGTTGTGATAAGCGATGAATGCGAAGCGATAACCCTGTACAAACCGCCCTCATGAAATACGCTCCATTTATATACTGCATAGCGCTATTGTGGGCCACGGCCTCCTGTGCCTCCTACGAGCGTGCCCGCGCCCAGTACGACGCGATGCTGGGGCGCTCCGATTTAGAAAGCGCTACCCGCCTCATCGAGCGGAAGAAGTGGTACCAGAAGAGCCGCAACCAGGTGCTCTACTACCTGGAACTGGGGGCGTTGGCCCGCATGCAGGGCGACCTGCGTGCCAGCAATGAATACCTCAATCAGGCGGATTTATTGATCGAAGACCGCCGGGCTTCGCTGGGTGCCCGCGGCTTGGCCTTGGCCAGCAACCCCCGCGTGCTGCCCTACCAGACGGAATACTTTGAAAATATCGCCGTACACTACCTCAAAAGCTTGAACTACCTGCAGCTGAACGACCTCAATGCCGCACGGGTGGAAGCTCGCCGCGCCAACATCCGCCTGCAGCAGTTGAATGATGCTGTGCCCGACAAGCCGCTCAAGTATCGCGACGATGTGCTGGGGCACATCACTATGGCGCTGAGCTACGAGATGAATGGCGAGTGGAACGATGCCTTCATCGCCTACCGCAATGCCGCCAATCTCTTCATCGATGGCGATCGCGTGGTGCCTTATATGGGGGTACATATCCCGGAGCAGCTCAAGTGCGACCTCATCCGCATGGGCGAGCGCCTCGGCTTTACTGGCGAGGTGCAGCGCTATACCCGCCTGCTCAACCCCCGTTGCGCACCCGATGAGGGCGAAGGCGGCAGCCTGGCGCTCTTCTGGGAAAATGGCAAGGGGCCAATCAAGGAGGAAAATATCCTGGGGTTCGACATTTTTCGCAACAGCGCTACTTCAGAGGTGCGCTTCGTCAACCAACGCCAGGGGCTGGAGTATTCCTTTGGGCCGCAGGCCTACAACGAGTACAACGGCTTCGCTGGCGTCAATATGATCCGTCTGGCGTTGCCCGCATTCCAGCCGCGTTACTTTCCCTTGCGCACGGCGCGCATCCAGTACCCGGGCGGCACCAAAAACCTGGAGCTGATCGAAGACCTCAACCAGGTGGCTCAACAGTCGCTGCGCGACCGCTTTGGCCGCGAGCTGGCCAATGCCTTGCTGCGCCTGGCCGCTAAGGAGGCCATGGAGGCTTCCCTGCGCTCGATTCAGACCAAAAAGAAAAGCGACGAGCCTGAGCAAAAGCCCGACTCGGCCGATAAGGCGAAAGATAGCGAAGCCCGCGCCGGCGAAAGAGGCCGTGTACAGGAGCCGAGCAAGGAAAAAGAAACTGAAAAACCCGCCCCTAAAGAAGACGAGTACTCCAACACCGCTGGCCTGATCCTGGGCAGCGCCATGGGTATCGTCAATACGCTGACCGAACGGGCCGACACCCGATCCTGGCAGTCCCTGCCCGCAGAAATCCACTACCAGCGCATCCCCTTGAAGCGGGGGCAAAACGAGATCAAGGTCACTTTTTTCAATCAGTATAATCAAAGAGCAGAGGAATATACCCTCCAGGTAGAGGGGCGTGGGGGCCTGGCCATCCGCAATGTAATCACACCCGATTCCCGGGTTATTCAACCAACCATAAAATGAATAGAGCAATGAAGACAATCATCCTGACTTTCCTGATGGCAATCGCCGCCGTCGTTGCTTTTGGACAAGACAAAATGGACGTGGTTTACCTCAAGGACGGCCGCGTCATCAAAGGCTCGATTATCAAGCCGCTGGATGCCGATGGCGTTCAGATTATGACCACCGAGAGCGATGTTTATACTTTCTCGGCTGCCGAGGTGCAGCGCGTGGCCCGCGAGGAATTCCGACACGACAACCTGAAGAACAAAATCATCGTTCAAAAAGGCGAGGGCTTTACCAATATCACTTCCCTCAGCCGGGGTTACGGCATCGGCTCGGTGGGTACGCCAGCAGTTGATAATGATGGCCGCTTTTGGGCCTTACACACCGTCAACGGCTTCCACATCACCCGCAACATCAGCTTGGGGGTAGGTGTGGGCATCGAGTGGTATGGCGACTACGAGATGCTGCCCGTCTATGCCGATCTGCGCTACTATCCCTCCCTCAGCGAGTGGGCACCCTTTTTCTATGGCGATATCGGCTACGGCTTGGGCGTGCTGGACAAAGATTTAGACAGTGGCCTGATGGGCGGCCTGGGCGGCGGCGTACAGTACTCCTTCAACCCCAAGCTGGCGCTGCTGGCCTCAGTAGGCTACCGCTACCAGGGCGCAACCTTCCTGGATAAGCTGCTGGATGCACACTACCTGCAGTTTAGCGTGGGCTTGAAGTTTTAAGGGCGTTTAGGGAAAGGAGGCTATAGGGGGATCAACTAGCCCAAAATGCTTCAAAACCGTGTTTCCTGACTGCTATAAAAAGCGGGTAAGCAAATAATGATACCCCCTTTACCCTTTACCCTTTACCCTTTACCATTTAACCTTCTTCCACCCCCCTGCTATCCCAGATGGATGGCCGCTTGCTCATGTACCATTGCGGCGGCAGCCAAAGCCTGGCCGAAGTCATAAATCAAGTCATCCGGGTTTTCCACTCCGATGGAGAGGCGTACGAGCCGATCGTCAATACCCATGAGCGCCAGGATATCGGGGGGCAGGGCAGCGTGAGTCATCGTAGCGGGGTGCTGGGCCAGCGATTCGGTGCTGCCCAGGCTGACGGCCAGCTTAGCCAGCTTCAGGTGGTTGAGGAAAGCAAAGGCTTCTTTTTCGCCCCCCCGGATATAGATGGAGATCATCGCGCCTGGGGCAGTACACTGGCGGCGGAAAATCTCGTACTGTTCCCCATCCGCTTCATCCAGCAAGCCCAGGTAGTTGATTTGCTCTACCATGGGGTGGCTCTGGAGGAATCGGGCAACCTGCTGGGCATTGAGCGTCTGTTTGTCCATGCGCAGTTGGAGGGTCTCCAGGCTGCGCATCAGCAGCCAGCTAGTCCAGGGCGAAGCCATGTTGCCCAGGAAGGTACGCATGTTTTTGATGCGCTTGAGCAGGGCGCTGCTGCCCAGGCATGCCCCGGCAATGAGGTCGCTATGGCCGCCGATGTATTTAGTAGCGGAGTAGAGCACCAGGTCAGCCCCATGCCGCAGGGGGCGCTGCCAGAGCGGCCCCATATAAGTATTATCCACGCAGGTCAGCACCTGGCGCTCCTCGCTGGAGAGCTCCTGAGCCAGCAGGCTCATGGCTTCGATATCGATCAGCGCATTGGTCGGGTTGGCCGGCGTTTCGATGTAAATCAAGGCTACCCGCTTGGCTTTGCCTTCCGCTTTCAATTGGCGCAGCAGCTTTTCCGGCGATTGGTCGGCGTAAAAAGCAATGGCTTCTATGCCTCGTTGGGCCAGCACGTCAGTGATAAAGTGGATGGTGCCACCATACAGCGGGCTGCTATACAACAGCACATCGCCTGGCTTCAGGAATTCCAGCATAATGGTGGAAATAGCCGCCATGCCACTGGAAAAAACAGCAGCTTCTTCGGCCCCATCCCACAAGCACAAACGCTGCTCCAGGGTTTGCATGCCCGGATTGTTCAGGCGGCTGTATATCATGCCCGGCGTTTCATCCCCTTCGGCGGGGCGCAGGCCATAAGCCAGCTCAAAATGTGCTTTACCTTCTTCGGCACTCTGGAATACAAAAGTAGAAGTTTGATAAATCGGGCTCTTGATGGCCCCCTGCGCCTGTGCGGAGCGATGCCCATACGACATCATCAGGCTCTCCGGTTTGAATTGGTGTGCAGCCATGATTATAACTTTATTGTGGTTAGGCAATGGATTCGTTTCCTGTTGACAAATATACGGGAGTGCGGTTTTTTTTTCCATGACAAGCGTCAATGCAAGAAAACAAAACTTATATTGCGGTTTTTATGGGGCTTTTTGTCTTTAAAAGCCCTTTGCTTTTACTCTTTATAGAAAAATATTCGCCTAATGAAGCCCTTAGACGCCACTGATCGGCGCATCCTGGCGCTGTTGCAGGAAAATGCGCACTATACCAACAAGGAAATCGCCGCCCAGCTGGGCATGAGCACCACGCCAGTCTATGAGCGCATCAAGCGCATGGAGGAGCAGGCTTATATCCAGCGCTACACTGCCCTGATCGATGCTAAAAAGCTAGGCTTCAGTTTGGTGGCTTACTGCAATGTGCAGCTCAAAGAGCACGCCCAGGGCTTTTTGCAGCAGTTTGAAATGGAGGTGCAGTCGCTGGCGGAAGTGATTGAGTGTTACCACATCGCCGGCATGTTTGATTATCTGCTAAAGGTGGTCGTCATCGATATGGCTTCCTACCAGGACTTCATCGTCAACAAGCTGGCGGCGCTGGATAATATCGGCAATGTACAAAGCTCTTTCGTGATGACACAGGTGAAGCTAGCCGCCGGGCTGCCGCTAGAGTAATGGCTGCCGGGGCGGCCTATTTAGTGCCTGTCTTTATAGTCCGATAGCTGCGTTAGCCCTGCCCCACCCCCCACTCCTCTCCGGTGTAGAATAGCAATTCTAAGCCCTCAACCTGAACCTCGGCCGCAAACCTCACCTCACTTACTACTCCCAGGTTCCCGAGGAAAACCAACTACCGCCCTGCTGCTCTTGTTCCCGTTTGCGCTCTTCCTTGGTCTGGTCGAAAGTGCCGCGATCGAGAAAGTGGCTCTGTTCGCTTTCGCCTTCCTGTTCCCAGGAATAAAGGGGGCGATGCTCGTCGGGCTCATCCACGCCCTTATACCAGAAAGCGGCAAAAATACCGACCAGGCCGCCCAGGAGGTGGCTCTCCCAGGATACGTCTTTTTCTCCTGGCACGATACCGACAAACATGCCGCCATAATAGAAGACGATAATGAGCGATAAGACGATGGATTTGAGGTTGCGCCGGAAGATGCCGTTCCAAAACATAAAGGCCACCAGCCCATAGACCACCCCGCTCGCCCCGATGTGGAAAGCCCGGTCGCGGGCGAAAAGCCATACCGCTATGCCCGTAAGCAGGTAGATCATGGCGAAGCTGCGGAAAGCTATCCGCCGGTAAAAGAACAGGGCCATGGCCGTGAGCACAAATAAGGGTGGGGTGTTGGCCAAAAGATGCGACCAGCCGGAATGAAGCAGGGGGGAGAACAAAATACCCCGCAGGCCGAATACTTCCCGCGGGTATACCCCATAGGTGCCCAAGCTAACTCCCGTGAGGGACTGGAAGGCCTGGATGGCCCACAATAGCACAATCAACCAAAAGGGGATAATCAGGCTTTCTCGGAATTTCTGCTTCATATTTTGGCGGTTTATTTTACCTTCTTTGATGATTTGTATGGGCAGAGGGAAGCTAGATCGTGTCTGTCTTTATAGTCCGATAGTTGCGTTAGGCTCGGCCCAAAAACCCTCATTTACAGCCGGTAAACTCCGATTTTTGGGCCTTCGCAGGCCTTGCTCTCGAACGCTAAAGCCGAGACACTCGACTAAATGGACAGACACTATATAACCTGCTTTTCCCCGGCTCGACAACCTCCAGCCCTTCTCCCCCCTCCCCTTTACCCTTTAACCTTTAACCTTTAACCTT
>CAYSPJ010000158.1:0-10021 GCA_964432875.1 uncultured Phaeodactylibacter sp.
TAATAGGGGGTCACCGCTTTGCGCAGCAGGTAGCCCCGGGCTTCGGCAAAGAGCGGGTAAATGCTTTGCCCATCGCTCAGCCCATAGGTGTCGATACCCAAGCCCAGGCCCAAACCCAGCAGGCGGTTAAACTGGTAGCCGGCGCTGTGGTGCAGCCCAATCCCCATCTTGAGGCGGGAATCCGGGCCGCCGCTATTCATCGTGGAAAAGTAAAGGGCATTGTACAGCCCTTTTTCTTTGAAAGCATAGCCCTTTTTTTGAGGTGCTTTTTGCCAATCGAGCGCCTCGGCGGGCAGATAACCCTTCTGTACGATGCGCTCAATCTCCGCATCCTGGATATCCAGCGTATCTCCGGTGCTGAGCCGGAGCAGCAGGCGTACGCCTTGTTGGTATTCTAATATCCTGCCTTCCAACTGCTGGCCATTGCGCAAGTATAGCATATCCGCTTCCGCCTGTGCCGTTAGGGCGACCGGGAGGGATGACAAGAAGAGCAAAGCCAGCAGCTGGAGGTATGGCATAAAAGTGTTTGTTTGTCAATTAGGGACAATCCGGCTCAGCTCGATGGGCTTGGCCGGGTCGCTGATGTCATATTGCCGCATGCCGTTTTCGCCGATGACGATGGCCAGCTTCTGGGCGTCGATGGTGATGACATCGTAAGCCCGAAACCCCTGGATATTGCTCAGCAGCCGTTGACCGATTTTGTCCCAGTCAGAGGCGTCAAAGATTTTCAGCCCTTTGTCATTTTCACAGATCAGCAGCGCGTCGCCAGATTTGGACAAGCCGTGCGGGTTATGCATGGCATGCGACTTCAGCAGCCGGGGCCGGGTCAGGTCGCTTACATCTACCACGTCCAATTGGTTGATGAAGTTTTGGCACTCATTCCCATCGCGTAGGGTGACGTAGGCGAGGTCGCCGTCTACATAGACGGGGTCGCAGGCCATGGCATGGGCAAAGGTAGATAAAAATTGCGGATTGGCGGGGCTGCTGTTGTCGTAGATATGCATGCCGTTATTGGCCCCGATGAAGAGCTTATCCTCATAGGGGAAGATGGTTTCAATACCCCAGCCCAACTGTACTACATTTACCTTTTCTGGTGCCTGGGGGTTGGTCAACCCAAAGACATGCAGGCGGGATTCATCCACGGCGTAAAGATGGCCCATCGACATGGTGAAGCGCGCCATGGAGCCGCCGCGGCCCACATCAGGGCCCGATACATTGCCGAAGCTTTGGCTGCTGGAGTTGTCAAAGGCAACTTCCGACATAAAGATGGTGTTGCCCCGGCGGAAGATGCTCCCGCTTTGTTCCCTGCAAGGGATGCGTTCGCTGGTTTCCCGCTGGCGGTATTCGACCAGGATGCCCTCCGTGTCACTGAAGCCGAGCTGAGGGAAGACCCCTTCAGTGCGCCCGACATAGACCGGGTTGGCAGGGTCTTGGATGTTGATGACCACCAGGTCGACGTAGTTGTCGGCATAGAGCAAGCCCCCGCGCACCGCCATGTCCACGTTGCCGGGGATTTTGATAAAGCTGATTTTAACCGGTGCCGTGGGCTGCCGGTTATCGATTACGTGGATGCCTTCGTTCAGTTCATTGATGAGGAGGAAGCCGTTGTAGTAGTAGATTTTGCCAGGTTTTTTCAAATCCTGCGGCGCTTCGGTCTGAATGGGCACACGTAGCGCTTCCGGCATGATATACACGGGGTCGAAGGCGAAGTAATTCAGAGTGGATTCGCATTCGTCCTTGATGCAGGATGAGAGTGAAAGGGCGAGCATGGCAAAGAGCATCGCCCGCATGGAAAAAGCAAAGGTTCTGGTTTTCATCATTATTATTTTTTTAAGGCGGTCAGCGCTTGGAGGCAATGACTACCTTAGATACATGCTTAAGACGGTAGATTTATGCTTTGGCGTTGGTGGATTGTGCTACCTTCGCAAAAAAAAAAAAATACAGATGCTCATCAAAAGAACGTCGTTACTCTTGTCGGCGCTGCTGTTCGGCCTCAACTTACTGGCGCAGCTAACCCTGCGCGTGACCTCCATCCCTGTTAACACGCCGGCCGGCGACAATATTTTCGTCGCGGGCAGTTTTAACGGCTGGGACCCTGGCAATGCGGCCTACATGCTGCAGCCTCAGGGAGGGCAGGTATATGCTATCACCATCAACCCGCCAGCGGGCAACTTGCAGTTTAAGTTTACCCGTGGGTCGTGGCAGACGGTGGAAGGCAACGCCTCGGGCGGTTTTTTGCCTAACCGCACCTATAATTATAGTGGCGGGGTAGATACGGTAAGCTTGCAGATCTTGAGCTGGGAAGGCGGCGGCGGCTCTACCGCCGCTAGCAATGTGAGCATCTTAAGCCAGAGCTTCTACATGCCGCAGCTCAACCGCAACCGCCGGATTTGGATTTATTTGCCGCCCGACTATGAAGATTCGGGTAAAGACTATCCGGTATTGTATATGCAAGACGGGCAAAACGTTTTTGACGCTACTACTGCCTTCGCTGGCGAGTGGGAAGTTGACGAGGCGCTCAATCAGCTCTTTGACGAAGGGGATAAAGGGGTTATCGTCGTAGCCATTGATAATGGTGGCGCCAACCGCATCAATGAATATTCGCCCTGGGTCAACCCCAGTTATGGCGGTGGCCAGGGGGCGGCTTATGTGGACTTTATCGTGGAGACGCTCAAGCCTTATGTCGACGAAAATTTCCGCACTTTGCCCGGACGGGACCATACTGGTATCATGGGCTCTTCAATGGGCGGGCTCATCTCCTTATATGCTGCCATTGAGCACCAGCAGGTATTCAGCAAGGCAGGGGTGTTTTCAGCTTCTTTCTGGTTTTCCAGCCAGAGCTACGCCCACGTCTCCAGCACGGGTAAACAAGCGGATATGCGCATTTATCTCATCGCAGGCCAATTGGAAGGTAGTTCAGGCGGACAGGTAGCAGATATGAATACCATGTATACTACCCTGCGCTCGGCAGGATTTTCTGCGGATGAGGTATTGGCCGTGGCGCATGCCGACGGGCAGCATAGCGAGTGGTATTGGGCGCGGGAATTCCCGGATGCTTACGAGTGGCTTTTCCGTTCGCCGAGCACGGCTGTATCGCCTCAGCTCGGCGCGGGCCCGTTGATCCAGTTGGCCCCTAACCCAGCCGATACCCAATTGCAATTGATTAGCCCGATCTCTCTGGCCGGTATGGATTATGAAATACGCACCGCTGCTGGCGCTTTGTTACAAACTCGCCGGCCATTGCCGGGTACGGAGGTCTCTTTGCAAGGGCTGGCTGCTGGCGTTTACTTGTTGTCTGTTTATCAGCAAGGGCAGCTTTTGTTTTCGGAGCGCTTTGTGAAGCAATAAGTGAGATGGGGATTGAAAAGTGCCGGGCATTAGCCAAGTAGTTGCCCGGCACTTTTTCCTTTATAAATCAATCAGCACCGCATTGATATTGTACTGCTTGATCAGGCGGTTGGCGAAGGCGCGGTGCCCTTGGGGGGTGAAGAGGTAGAACCGGCTTTCTTTCATCGAAGCCAGGCGTTCGAGCAACTTCCATTTGGTGACTACCTCCTGCTGGTCATCGGCCTTTACGGCAATCTCAAAGTAGTGTTTGCTGCCGCGCATCACGGCCGTAAGGTCGGGAGTCATGGCGTTGTCCTGCCCATTGTCCTGGCCGTTGCCGGCTTGGGCAAAGGAGGTGGGCCTTTCGAATTCTTCTGCTTCTATATTGACCTTTACGCTGGAGTATCCTTTTCGCTTTAGCCATTCAATGGCTTTGTCGTATAATAGGCGGTCTTTTTCCAACATGGCAAAGAAATTTTAGTAGTTAGTGATGAAGGATGAAGGTAGCATGACATTACAATTAGGCCTGCCGGCCTGGCAGCCCTGGATAATAGGATTCAAAGCGGGCTTTGGGGTGGGTTATGATCGGTTGCTGCTTTTTAGCACTAAGCGGCAGTCACTTTCGGGATCGAGGTTTCAATGAATTTTTTCCCATCCCATTTTCCTTGCCACTCCACTTCTTTGCCTGCATCCAGGTAAGAATGGAATGCTTCAGCTGCAGCGGTTTTGCTTTTGCGGTAAATGGTGATGTTGCTAGGCACGGCTTTGATGGTGAAGTAGTAATTGCCTTTGCCCATGGTGTAGCTCTTGCGTGGCCTCATTAGAATGAAACTTAAGGATGATAAATAGATAAATATGAGGGAGAGAAAAGAAGCCTTGCAGCCGCTGAAAAATCCCGATGCGTAAAACACTATCTTCTTAAACACCTATCAAGCCGCCTTAGTTCACTAAAGATATAAAAGCACTTGAAAATGAGGCGATTTCCCCCCCCTTTACCCTTTAACCTTTACCCTTTACCCTTTACCCTTGAAGATACCCTTCCCGATACTCCTCCAGCAAGTGGCGGAATTTTTTAGCCCAGGGGCCCACCTGCCCATCGCCGATCGGATGCGAATCCACCTTCACGACCGGCATCACGCTTTTGTTGGTGCCGGTGATGAAGGCCTCGCGGGCATGGAGCAGCTCTTCCAGTTGCACTTCCCGCTCGTCAATGGGGAGCAAGCCCTGCGCAACGGCTAGCACGGAGTGGCGGGTGATGCCGTGCAGGATACCGCTGGAGGGCGTGACAAGCACCCCCTGCTCATTGATGAGGAAGATGTTGGAGCGCACGGACTCCAGGAGGACGCCGTTGGTGTGGTAAAGCACTTCCAGTGCGCCTGCTGCCTGGATTTGCGGCAGCAGTTTGATGCCGGTGAGGTAGTTGATAGATTTTATTTCCGGCCATTCGCGCTGGTAGTTGTGGCTGATCAGGGCCACGCCTTGGGTGAAATACTGCGCGGGAAGCTGGGGGTAGGGATGTTGCAGCACGATGAGGTTGGGCGCGCCGGGGGAATAGCCGTCGGGGGAATAGCCGCCGGTGAGCACCAGGCGGATGGCACCCTGGCTGTCGCCATTAGCAGAAATCAGCTCGCGCAGGTGGCTGCTGAGCTGCTCCCGTTCTAGTGGGACCGCTAAGTGCATTTGGCCGGCAGAAGTGTAAAAGCGGTCGAAGTACTGCTCTTCTAACAGCGGCCGGCCGTACTTGAACAGGAAATAATCAAAGATGCCATACCCGCGCAGTATCGCCAAGTCAGTAAGCTGGATGCCGGCTTTTTCCTGCGGCAAGATTTTTCCATTAAGGCTACAATATTGGGCCATGTCGTTTTTTGCCGTGGAAGATAAGGCAAAGTTTGCAAAAGTACACCGCATGGAAGGCGTATAGGCCATAATTCCCGGGCAGTATGATAACTTTGATAAAATTTCAGCTCCAATCTTTGGGCTTTGATAATATTTTCATACTTTCATCGCCCGCAGATTTGGATAATTTGAAGGAACTTTCGAATATGTACCCGAAAAAGCGGATTGCAGTTGCTGCCACCCCGAAGCGGCACGACTGCTGCCAGCAGGTGGCACTGCCTAAACACCTGTAGCGTAATGTTTTGTTAACCATTAAAAATCGGCTAAATGAGCTTCGACACCAAGAACATTAGAAACGTCGCCCTGTTTGGGCATTCGGGATGTGGTAAGACGACCTTTTCCGAAAGCATGCTTTTTGAAGCTGGCGATATTACGCGCCGGGGTTCCGTAGAGGAAGGGAATACCCAATCTGATTACACTGACCTGGAGCGTGAGCGCGGCAACTCTATCTTTAGCGCCTTGATGCACGCTGAATGGAAAGACTCTAAAATCAACATCATTGATACGCCGGGTTTCGACGATTTTATTGGCGAGGTGGTATCTGCCCTGAAAGTAGCCGATACCGCTATCATGCTGCTCAATGCCAAAAACGGGGTTGAAGTAGGCACCGAATTGATTTGGGAGTACGTGGAGGATTTTGAGACCCCCGCTGTTTTTGTCATCAATCAGGTTGATCACGAAAAAGCTGATTTTGATGCCACTTTCGAACAAGCTAAGAACCGCTTCGGCAGCAAAGTGCTGCCCGTTCAATACCCCCTAAACCCCGGTACGGGCTTTGATACCATCGTCGATGCGCTGCGCATGGTGATGTATGTCTTTCCACCCGATGGCGGCAAGCCGGAAAAACAGCCCATCCCGGATTCCGAGATCGAACGCGCCCAGGAGATGCACAACGCCCTGGTAGAAGCAGCTGCCGAAAACGATGAAGGCCTGATGGAGAAATTTTTCGAAGAAGGCTCGCTGTCCGAAGAGGAGCTCGCTGAGGGCTTGCGCATCGCCATCGCCAACCAGCAGATTTACCCTGTTTTCTGCTGCTCCTCTCTGCGCAACATGGGCTCCGGCCGCATCATGGGCTTCATCAATGACGTCTGCCCATCGCCGGCCGACCGCCCTGCGGCCCCGCTGGAAGGCACCGATAAAAAACTGGCTTGCGATGCCAAAGCAGATACGACTATCTTCATCTACAAAACGATATCCGAGCCTCAGGTTGGTATTGTCAACTATTTCAAGGTCTATTCTGGCACCTTGAATTCTGGCGACGAACTGGTCAACGCCAAAAACCGCGGCTCAGAGCGCTTTGGCCAAATCTTTATCGCGGAAGGCAAAAACCGCGAGCAGGTCAACCAGCTCCAAGCCGGAGATATCGGCGTGACGGTGAAGCTCAAAAACTCCCATACCAATAATACGCTCCATACCAAAGGGGTAGACCGCAAGATTAAACCCATCGCCTTCCCCGCTCCGCGCATCCGCGTTGCGGTGAACCCGCCGAGCAAGGGGGATATGGAGAAACTCATGAAGGCTCTGCACCTCATCGAGGAGGAAGACCCCACCTTGATTGTAGAGCAGTCTAAGGCATTGAAGCAAACCCTCCTGCACGGGCAGGGGCAGTTGCACCTCGATCTGCTCAAGCACCGCATCGAGAGTTACTTTGGCGTCGGCATGGAGTTGATCAAGCCGCGTATTTCCTACCGGGAAACGATTACCAAGGAGGCCAATACGATGTACCGGCATAAAAAACAGACGGGCGGCGCGGGCCAGTTTGCCGAAGTACACATGCGCATCGAGCCTTACACCGATGGCATGGCCGACCCCCATGGGCTGACCGTGCGCAATAAGGATGTCGAAGAATTGCCCTGGGGCGGTAAACTGGCCTTCTATTGGTGTATCGTCGGCGGTTCGATTGATGCCAAATATTCTAATGCGATCAAGAAAGGCGTCCTGCAGAAAATGGAGGAGGGCCCGCTCACCGGTTCTTACTGCCAAGATATCCGCGTATCTATCTTCGACGGGAAAATGCACCCGGTGGATTCCAACGATATGGCCTTTATGCTGGCTTCTACCCAGGCTTTTAAGCAATCCTTTAAAGAATCGGCCCCTCAGATCATGGAGCCGATTTATAAACTGGAAATCCTTTGTTCTGATGAAGTCATGGGGGATATCATGGGCGACTTGCAGACCCGCCGCGCCATGATCCTGGGGATGGATGCCGAAGGGCACTATCAGAAAATTGTTGCTAGAGTGCCTCTGGCAGAGCTATACTTGTATTCTTCCACCTTGCGATCCCTGTCGCAGGGGCGGGCTAAGTTTCGCCAGGAGTTTTTAGAATACAGCCCGGTGCCACATGACATTCAGCAGCGCCTCATCGATGAATACGAATCGGAGCCTGCGGAAGCATAGACATTAATCGGATTATCCCCTTCGCCGCCGAGGCCCGGTACTGACTGGTGCTGGGCCTCGGCAAGGGGCAGCGGTGATTGGTTCGGGGGAGCAGGGACTGTAAAATGTAAAACCGTAAAATGTAAAACCGCAAAATGTAAAATGTAAAACTCGCTTCAACCTTAACCTTTTGCGGTTTGGTGTTTGATGTTTTGTGGTTCTGCTGTTCTGGGGAAGGGGGCAGGTGGTTTAATGGTGCCAAATTAAGTGCCAACCCTGGTTGTGTGAGGATACTCTAATCTAATTGACTGGTTGCGATGGGGCATCGCAACCCGCCTAATGATAACACCTCCTCTACGAGGCAGCACCTGGAAGCCATAGTGCCTATTCCGCAACTCGTGGCTTGCAGTTTTTTACCCACGCTAATAGTTTCGAATCAATTATGCCAATTAAGCCCAGCGCAAGTCAATTCACGCTCACCCCCAAGAACATCTATATCGCCGTGCTATACGCCAGCGCGGATAGCGAGCACTGGGAAGGGCTTAAAAAGCAATTTACCGGGCTGGCCGCCAAGTATCGGAACGTGCGGATCTGGTCGGCCAATGATGTAGAATTGGGTGGGGAAGTGAGCCGCACGACTAAAGAGGAGATCAAGAGGGCCGATATCACTTTGTTGCTGCTCAGCCCGGACTTTATCAACGACCAGGTTGTCGACAGCGAGGCGCGCTTCCTCCTGGAGACCTATGCCCGCTTTAGCTATAGCGAGGAATACCGCAAAAATGAGCGGTTTATCGTGCCGATACTGCTCAACCACATTTATGGCTGGGAAGACATTTATGACGACCATTACGATGTCGAAAACCTGCGCGTTTTTGACAACTTGCTCTCCAGCAATACCAACCGGGAGGAAGCTTATGTGCGCATCGCTAAATCGCTGGAAGACTACATCGAGCGCATCAATGCCAAGGCGGTGAATATCGTCATCCCGACCTGGATCGGCTTTATTCCTGGCATCATGTACAATGGAGGGTTTGTGCGCAGCGCGGCCACGCCGCTCTTCAAAAAATACAAGCGCAATATCCATTTCATGCTGGATGATGACCTCGATCAGGTCTGTGAGGCTTTCAAAGCCGGCCAGGCCAATATGATCTGGGCCACCATTGACCGCCTGCCTTATATGATCGATAAATTGCAGGCCTTACACCCTAAAGTCATCTATCAGGCTTCCTGGTCAAACGGTGCCGATGCCATCTTGGCCCGCGACCCCATCCGCAATATCAAAGACCTCAAAGGGAAGAAAATCCATTTCCCGATGGATTCTCCTTCTCAGACTTTCCTGCACTACGTGCTCAAAGAGCATGGCATGTCGCGCTCGGATGTCTTCATGATCCCACAGCGCCATGCCAACCTGGATGTGCTGACCAAAAATTTCATTGCGGATACCAGTATAGACGCGCTGGTGATCTGGAGCCCATTTGTGGAAGCCTGCCTGGATGAAGCGCCAGAGGTCAATATCCTGGCGCATTCCGGGCAATATCCCAACCTCATTGCGGATGTGTTGATCACCAGTAAGGAGTATATCAGCCTCAATCGGGAAGAGATCATGGAGATGCTCGATGGCTGGCTCCAGGAAGTCAACCGCTTTGCCGAAGACCCTAGTTATAAGGACGCGGCCGTGAGCGTGCTGATTGATGCCATTATCAAACCCCTACCGGCGATTATCCCTTCTACTATCCGTAGCTCGCTGGTGGAATCCCTACATCACTACTTTGAGAGTTCGCTGGAAAAGGTACACCTTTGCTCGCTGGATGACAACCGCCGCTTCTTCGGCTTGGTGCCTCATGCTGATAAACGGGTAGGAGAGGACTTGTACAACCGCTTCCTCTATCAGGAATATCCTCACCTGGCGCATTTGCCAGCATTACAATGGGCCCAAATTGTAGATGCTTCTCTGCTTTAAGACAAAGCTTTTTTTGTTTTTTCGGCTAAAGGGCGTATATTTACCTTTACGATGCCTGTATTTCGGGCAAAAAAAGCAAAACAAATTTCAACTTAGAATTATGGAACTCATCTACACCCTGATCATCGGCGCTGTTTCCGGCTGGCTTGCTGGTTTATTAGTAAAAGGCTACGGTTATGGCTTATTGTGGAACATCATCATCGGCATTGCCGGTGCATTCATCGGCGGCTGGCTGCTGGGGCAGCTCGGCGTCAAAGTCAGCCTGGGCAGCCCTACGGTCAACCTCATCGTCACCTCGGTCGTTGGCGCGGCGGTGCTGCTGTTAATCGCGGGTTTGTTCCGCAGGCGCTAAGCGGGGCGCAACAATAGGGGCTTGTGGCTAAGGGCTACAGTTAGGACATATCTCAAAATAGGCTGCCGATTGCGCACCAGCCTGAAAGGCTGAGCGCGCTGGCCTCGGAG
>CAYSPJ010000159.1:0-9914 GCA_964432875.1 uncultured Phaeodactylibacter sp.
TAACCTTTTTTTAACGCGGATTTAACGAATGCGTCCTTACTCAGGCAGCAATGGATATTGAATTAAATGTATTTTTATCGCATTGTTCTCAACACCTCCCGGCCGATGCCGGGGTTCATTAAGGAAACAAACCATAAAGATATGAAAACACTGACCCTCTCCACCCTATTCTTGTTTGTGGCAATAAGCACCGTTTTCCCTCAAGACATCGAAGCCGTGCTCAAAGACCGGCTGAGAGTGTATGACCGCTCTAGCGCCGGTAACAGCCGGCTTGAGCCGGGCGAAAAGATTAAAATTGAAGGTTATGTCATTGGTATCGATGGATTAGGCAACCTGAGCTGGAAGCTAGCCTCTTCCAAAGGAGAGTGCTTCATGCAGCCCCGGGATTTCAATGCGTTGGAGATTGATTACGCGGCACTTTCACCTCTGCAAATCTGGAACCTGGCAGTGCTGCGCAGCCAGGCGTTGGAAAACCGCAACAAATTGGGTAAAGGCTATGAGCTGCGCGCCGAGCTCGAAGAAGAATACGTCAGGCTAGAACAACAACTTAACTTCGTCACCGACCCTTATCTGGACGACTACCTCAGCACGCTGTTGCGGCAAATCTACACCGGCACCATGCCCCTGGAACGGCGCGGCGCCCTGCATGTCCGCCTATTTGACTCCAATGAACCCATGAGTTTCGCCTGTGCCAACGGCGCCATTTATCTATCTACGGGTTTACTCTCGGCCCTGCGCACCGAAGATGAGCTCTTTGCGGTCATGGCCAACGAAGCTGCCCACATCATCCTCGACCATTCCGTGTATAACTACCAGCTTCAGGAACAGCGCATTGCGCGGGCCCAGTTTTGGGGCAACTTGCTGACGGTGGCAGCAGCCGTGGGCGAGGTCGCTGCGGCCAATAGCCTCTACCGCCGGGGGTATGGCGACGTGTACTGGGCTTACGATTTTGGCTCTTTTACTCATGCCATTAGCAACCTTTCCTTTGCCGTGGCTTACAAAATCGCCACCCGCTTGGGAATGGAATACACCACCGTGCAATACCAGGAAACCGAAGAGGTAGTGGCTCAGCTGATGGAAAACCTGGGGCGGGATAAAACCGCCCTGGCTTCAGCCCTGGACCGCATCATCTACTATTATGCCGACACTAACAACTTCCAGGCTTTGGAGGAAGATGTCCGCCTGAAAAATATGCGCACCCGGCAGCTCCGCGCCCGGCAGCAAACGAAGGCGCCAGAGCCAAGCCTGGATTTGGCTTATCTGCGCCATATCTCTCTGCTCAACCTCATGACGGCCACCCAGGAGTACGCCCTGAGCCGTTACGAAAGGGCCCGCCTGTTCTCCCAACTCAACATCGATGCCGGCGTAGCCGTGCCAGAAGATTTCATGCTGCAGTCGGCCGTGATCCGCCGCTTGCATACGGCGCCAGAAGAGCTGGAGAAAGCTTTTACATATCTGGCACAAGCGGCAGCCCGCGCCCGCATGCTGCCCCGTGAGTACCATGTTGAAAAAGCGCTGGTACACTTGCGGCTCGGGCAACTCCCTCAGGCCAAAGCTGCCCTGGAAGCCTACCAGGCCAATGACCCCTACGCTGCTGCTGCCAGCTACGAGGCCGAGAGCGCCATGCAATGGTGGGTGCGCAATATGCTGGAGAAGCTTTAATAAGGGCTGCCTCAACGGACAACTTGCTTTTTCCTTTTTTTGAGGCCGCCTCTATCCGCTCAGCTATGGATTTATGGCAAAAAGGCCTATCTTCGCCCCCGTTATCCAAACCAAAAGATAAGCCGTGCAAGACAACAAACTCACAATCCGCGCTGCCGACAACATCCGAATCCTGGCGGCAGCCATGGTTGAGCGCGCCAATTCCGGCCATCCCGGCGGGGCCATGGGCGGAGCCGACTTCATCCATATCCTATTTACGGAGTTTTTGAACTTCGACCCCCAAGACCCGACCTGGCCGCAGCGCGACCGTTTTTTCCTCGACCCCGGGCACATGTCGGCCATGCTCTATAGCGCGCTCCACCTCTTTGGCTTATATACCACAGAGGAGCTGCAAAACTTCCGCCAGTGGGGCAGCCCGACGCCTGGCCACCCAGAATTGGACCTGGCCCGCGGCGTCGAGAACACCTCCGGGCCTCTAGGCCAGGGGCATACCTTCGGCATCGGGGCAGCCATCGCCGAGCGCTTCCTGAGCGCACGCTTTGGCCCTACCGTAAGCCATAAAACCTTTTTGTACATCTCCGATGGGGGCATACAAGAAGAGATCGCCCAGGGCGCCGGCCGCACGGCTGGCTTCCTCGGCCTGGGCAATGTCGTCATGTTTTACGACGCCAATGACATCCAGCTCTCCACCGAGGTTTCTGCGGTGATGGATGAAAATACCGCCATGAAATACGAAGCCTGGGGCTGGCAGGTACAGACCATTGAGGGCAACGACCCCGACGCCATCCGCCAGGCTTTAAAAGTGGCTATCGCTGAAGAAAGCCGGCCTTCGCTCATCATCGGCAAGACGATTATGGGCAAGGGGGCGGTCACCGCCGAAGGCGCTTCTTTTGAAGGCGAGGTTGAAACCCATGGTCAACCCCTGAGCAAAGCCGGCGCTTCGTTTGAAAAGACCGTGCTCAAACTCGGTGGCGACCCCGCCCAGCCCTTCGAGATATTCCCGGAGGTAGCGGCCTACTATGCCCAGGTCAAAACCGAAAAGCACCAGGCCGCCCAAGGCCGCCGCGCCGAGTACGAGGCCTGGAAAAAAAATCAGCCGGCCCAGGCCGCACAGCTCGAAGCCCATCTGCGCCGGGAGCTCCCGCCACTGGACTTTAGCCAGATCGCGCAAAAAAACGGCACGGCTACCCGCAATGCCTCCGGCGCGGTACTGGCACACCTGGCTGACAAGCTCGGCAACATGATCGTCGCCTCCGCCGATTTGTCCAATAGCGATAAGACCAATGCTTTTTTAGATAAGACCACGGCCTTCTCCAAAGGCGACTTCAGCGGGGCCTTCCTCCAGGCGGGCGTTTCCGAGTTGACCATGGCGGCCCTCTGCGTCGGCATGGCGCTACACGGCGGCATCATCCCTGCCTGCGGCACCTTCTTTGTCTTTTCAGATTTCATGAAGCCTTCCCTGCGCCTGGCAGCCCTGATGGAGCAGCCCGTCATCTTCATCTGGACACACGACGCCTTCCGCGTCGGTGAAGACGGCCCGACCCATCAGCCCATTGAGCAGGAGGCTCAGATCCGCCTGCTGGAGCAGCTCAAGAACCACTCTGGCCGCAGCAGCTTCCTGGTGCTACGCCCTGCCGATGCCGATGAGACCACCGTCTGCTGGCAACTGGCCCTGGAAAACGCCCATAGCCCTACCGGGCTGATCCTTTCCCGCCAGGATATCGCCAGCCTGCCCGCCAAAGCTGGCTCTACCCGCTACCAGGATGCTCAGCAAGCCCGCTACGGCGCCTACATCGTACAGGATGCCGAGGGCGGCCAGCCCCAATTGATCCTGGTCGGCAACGGCTCCGAAGTCGCTACCCTGATCGAGGGTGCTGCTTTGCTGAAGAGCCGCAAGAAGTTGAAGGTGCGCGTCGTTTCAGCCCCTTCTGAAGGCCTGTTCCGCAACCAGCCCCTGCACTACCAATGGGATGTGCTGCCGCCGGATATCCCCGCCTTCGGGCTGACGGCCGGCTTGCCCTCTACGCTCCAGGGCCTGGCTGGCCCCTTGGGAAAAGTCATGGGCATGGAGCATTTTGGCTATTCGGCACCTTATAAAGTCTTGGATGAAAAACTGGGCTTCACTGCCGAAAATGTTTACAAACAAGCCTTGGAATATCTCGATGAATTTGAGGATTGATTAATTAGCCCCTTCAGTAGCACCGCGTAGTATGGCCGTTCACATATCACTGCCAGAAATTGACGAACTGATCGCCAGGAAAGACTGGCGCAGGTTAAAGGAGTACCTCAAAGATATTCCGGCCGTGGATATCGCCGAATTGCTGGAGGACATCGAGCCGGAAGTCGCGGTCGTCATCTTCCGCCTGCTAGTCAAACCCAAGGCTGCGGACGTCTTTTCGGAGCTCAGCACCAGTAAAGGGCTCGAGCTGCTAAACGTCTTCTCTACCAAGCAGCTCAGCGATGTGATGGACAACCTGGAGCCCGACGAGCGCGTGGCTTTCATGGAGGAACTGCCCGGGCACCTTACGCTCCACGTGATGAGCCTGATGAAGCCAGAAGACCGCGAGCAGGTCCAGAAGCTGTTGGGCTACCCCGAGGAGAGCGTCGGCCGTTTGATGACCACTAAGTTCGTGCGCGTCAAATCAGACTGGACCATCGAAAGGAGCATCGCTCACATCCGGGTTTTTGGCAAACAGGTGGAGACCCTCAACGTAATTTACGTGGTGGATGAGAACGGCAAACTCATTGACGACTTGCGCATCAACCACTTCTTGCTGACCGAGCCCCAAACTAAGGTTGTGGACATCATGGACCACACCTTCCAGGTCCTGAGCGCTTTCGATGACCAGGAAGAGGCGGTAAAAATGATGAGCAAATACGGCCGCGTAGCCCTCCCCGTAGTCGACTCCGACGGCGTGCTAGTCGGCATCGTCACCGTTGATGACGTCATGGAGGTCGCCGAAGAAGAAGCTACGGAAGATATGCACCTGATGGGGGGGATGACCGCTCTGGATGGTTACTATTCGGAAACGGGCATCTTTGAAATGGTGCGCCGACGCGTGGGCTGGCTGATTATCCTGTTTCTGGGCCAAATGCTGACCGTCACCGCCCTGGCCAATTATGAAGACGCTCTAGCTGCTGCCGCCATACTCGCTTTTTTCATCCCGATGATCATCTCCAGCGGCGGCAACTCTGGCTCGCAAGCTGCCACCCTCATTATCCGCGCCCTATCCACCGGAGACATTGAGATCGGGGAGTGGAAGACGGTGCTCGGCCGGGAATTGCTCTCCGGGCTGTTGCTCGGAAGCATTGTCGGCATCATGGGCAGCGCAGTCATCGCCTTCTGGATGACGACGCGCGGCGAGCCCTTCTCGGTTTTCCTGGTCCTCCAGGCCCTTACCGTGGGTACCAGCCTGATTGGCGTCATCATCTTTGGCAACCTCTGTGGCGCTATGTTGCCTTTCATCATGTCAAAACTGGGCCTCGACCCAGCAGTCACCTCGGCCCCTTTCGTGGCGACCCTGGTTGATGTGACTGGCATCATCATCTATTTTACCCTGGCTACGCTGCTGCTCAAGGGGGTGGCGCTGTAAGGGGATTCCATATTCCCGCCCTAAAATTTTTTAAGTCGCTGCCAATAGTGTATCTTTGCGCGAAATATAGAAAAGTCAATGAGTGAAGCACACCAAGTACCCGCCGTCCTGCTGTTGGAAGACGGCACGGCTTTTTACGGCAAATCAGCAGGCAAGATAGGTACTGCTACTGGAGAAATCTGCTTCAATACCGGTATGACCGGGTATCAGGAGATATTCACCGACCCCTCCTATTACGGCCAATTGATGGTAATGACCAACGCCCACATCGGCAACTACGGCATCAAGCGGGCTGAAGCAGAATCTTACGGCATCAAGATTGCCGGGCTGATCTGCAAAAACTATACCGACGAATTCAACCGGCCACTGGCCGACCATTCCATCCAGGAATATTTGGAAGAAGAAGGGCTGGTTGGTATTTGTAGCGTGGATACCCGCGCCATCGTGCGCCACATCCGCCATAAGGGGGCGATGAATGCCATCATTTCCTCTGAAACCACCCAGCTGGATGTGCTCAAAAAGCGCCTGGCAGAGACCCCGCCCATGGAAGGCCTGGAGCTGGCCTCGCTGGTGAGCACTAAAGAGCCGTACACCTTTGGCGACCCCCACTCTGAATTCCGGGTAGCCGTCATGGATTATGGCATCAAGCAGAATATCCTCAACTGCTTTGCCGAACGCGGCTGCTACCTGAAAGTATTCCCGGCCCGTACGCCCTATGAAGAAGTCAAATCCTGGAAGCCCGATGGCTACTTCCTCTCCAATGGCCCGGGCGACCCCGCCGTGATGAATTATGCCGTGGAAACAGCCAAGGCCATCCTGGCCGAAGACCAGCCCCTCTTCGGCATCTGCCTGGGGCACCAACTGCTGGCCCTGGCCGTGGATATCCCCACCTACAAAATGCACCACGGCCACCGCGGCATCAACCACCCGGTGCGCAACCTGGATACCGGCCATTGCGAAATCACCAGCCAAAACCACGGCTTCGGCGTGCAGCCCGAGGCCATCCGCGCCAATACTGATGTGGTGGAAATCACCCACCTCAACCTCAATGACGAAACGATCGAAGGCATGCGCATCAAGGGGAAAAAAGCCTTTTCGGTACAATATCACCCCGAAGCCTCGCCCGGCCCTCATGATGCACGCTACCTCTTTGACCATTTCATAAACTTAATGAAGAAATAAACACTGGATATTTGGCTGCCCGGCCGCGGGCCCTTACCTTGCTTTTTGAAATCATCATCACCTTAATTAAATATACTTGCATGAGCGTTATAATAGACATCGCTGCCCGCGAAATCCTCGACTCCCGCGGCAACCCGACCCTTGAAGTAGAAGTTTTGACCGAAGACGGCTTCATCGGCCGTGCTGCCGTGCCTTCGGGCGCTTCTACCGGCAAACACGAAGCCGTGGAACTGCGCGATGGCGACAAGAGCCGCTATCTGGGCAAAGGCGTACAACAAGCCTGCCATAATGTTGAAGAAATCATCCGGGAAGAACTGCTGGAAGTGGACTGTACCGACCAGCGCTATATCGATAGCCTGATGCTGGAACTGGATGGCACGGCCAACAAATCCAAGCTAGGGGCCAATGCCATCCTGGGCGTCTCCCTGGCAGTGGCCAAAGCTGCCGCAGAAGCCACTGGGCAGCCCCTCTACCGCTATATCGGCGGGGTGAATGCACACCTGCTGCCCGTGCCAATGATGAACATCCTCAATGGCGGCTCTCATGCCGACAATAGCATCGACTTTCAGGAATTCATGATCATGCCCGTCGGCGCAACCCGCTTTTCTGAATCACTGCGCATGGGCGTAGAGGTTTTCCACCACCTCAAGGAGGTGCTCAAGAAAAATGGCTACTCCACCAACGTCGGTGACGAAGGCGGCTTCGCGCCCAACCTGAAATCGAATGAAGAAGCGATCGAAATCGTGCTCAAAGCCATCGAAAAAGCCGGCTACCGCCCAGGGGAAGACATCGTCATCGCCCTGGACCCGGCAGCTTCCGAGTTTTACCTCGAAGAGGAAAAGGTTTATCACCTCCACAAATCTTCTGGCGATAAGCTGACTAGCTCGGAAATGGTGAGCTACTGGAAAAGCTGGGCGGATAAATACCCCATCTTCTCGATTGAAGACGGCTTGTACGAAGATGACTGGGCCGGCTGGAAAGAACTCAACAAAACAATCGGCGACCGCGTGCAACTGGTGGGCGACGACTTGTTCGTAACCAACGTAGAGCGCCTGCGCCGCGGCATTGATGAAGGCTGTGCCAATTCCATCCTCATCAAGGTCAACCAAATCGGCTCGCTCACCGAGACCATCGAGGCGGTACGCCTGGCTACCCGCAATGCCTTTACCACCGTGATGAGCCACCGCTCGGGCGAAACGGAAGATACGACTATCGCCGACTTGGCCGTGGCCCTGAATACCGGCCAGATCAAGACTGGTTCGGCTTCGCGCTCCGACCGCATCGCTAAATACAACCAACTGCTGCGTATCGAGGAAGAACTCGGCGATGCTGCAGCTTTTCCGGGAAGGGCCCTTTTGGGATAGCTGTAAGTAGTAGCCCCCCCGGACGAACGCACACAGAGCGGGAGGCAGCCCCTTAAGGGGGCATGCCCCCACTCTAAAGGCACTAGTTAACCGCAAGGACGAACACGGACCGGCATACGGCCTACTAAGCCCGGCAAGCACCGGGCTTACTAAAAAACTCAGCGCTATGGCAAACTCTAACAACTTTTTTCAACAACTGCTGGAGCAAATCCCGGCACCTTTGCGCAACAAATACTACCTGATCCTGGTCTTGTTTTTTGGCTGGATGATCTTCTTTGACCGCCACGACCTGCTGACCCAGTTCCGCCTGCAAAAAGCAGTCAATAAGATGGAACAGGATAAAGAATTGTACCTGGAGCGGATTGAAAAGGCCAAACAAGAACGCTTGGACCTGGAGGCCAACAAAGAGAAATTTGCCCGCGAGCAGTACCACATGAAAAAAGCTGGAGAAGAGGTATTCATCATCGTAGAGGAAGAGTGAAAGAAAATTTTTAAAACGATAAAACCATTGTCATGTCAGTTCTTGTCAACAAGGATTCGAGAGTAATCGTGCAAGGCTTCACGGGGAAAGAAGGTACTTTCCACGCCGAACAAATGATCGCCTATGGCACCAAATTGGTGGGTGGAGTGACGCCCGGCAAAGGCGGGCACTTACACCTCGACCTGCCGGTTTTCAATACCGTAGCTGATTCCGTCAATGATGCCGGGGCCGACACCTCGGTCATCTTCGTGCCGCCGGCCTTCGCCGCCGACGCCATCATGGAAGCAGCCGAAGCGGGCATCAAGGTCATCATCTGCATCACCGAGGGCATCCCGGTACAGGATATGGTCAAAGTGAAGGCCTACCTGGAACGGTTCGATACCCGCCTGATCGGCCCCAACTGCCCGGGCGTCATCACGCCGGAAGAAGCCAAATGCGGCATCATGCCGGGCTTCATCCACCGCAAAGGCCATATCGGCATCGTCTCCCGCTCCGGCACCTTGACCTACGAAGCCGTTGACCAGGTGACCAAAGCGGGCATGGGCCAGTCCACTTGCATCGGCATCGGGGGCGACCCCATCTGCGGCACCACCACCAAAGAAGCCGTCGAGCTGCTGATGAACGACCCCGAGACGGAAGGCATCATCATGATCGGCGAAATCGGCGGCAATATGGAGGCTGATGCCGCTTATTACATCAAAGCGTTCGGCACCAAACCGGTAGTCGGCTTCATCGCCGGCAAAACCGCGCCCAAGGGCCGCAAAATGGGCCATGCTGGCGCCATCATCGGCGGCAAGGACGATACGGCCGAAGCCAAGATGAAAATCATGGCGGCCTGCGGCCTGCACGTGGTCGATTCGCCCGCCAATATCGGCGAGACCATGCGGGCAGCGCTGCGGGGATAAGCCCTTTCCCGGCTCATCCAGTAATGCCTGACGCGGAGGAAGGGGAGACAAAAAATGGAAGAATGGCCTGCAAAAGAAGGGGTTTACGTGGTTCTTCGATTTGGACGCCAGCAAAATCTGAACTGATCATTCAAAATTGATGCCTCATGAAAAGCAAGGAAAACTGGAATCCGCTCACCCCCGAAGAAGAGCGCGTCATCGCGCACAAGGGCACGGAGCGGCCGTTTAGCGGGGAGTACTACCTCCATAAAGCCGCAGGCACCTATATCTGCCGCCGCTGCGAAGCACCGCTCTACCGCGCTGAAGACAAATTCGACTCGGGCTGCGGCTGGCCCAGCTTCGACGACGAAATACCCGGCGCCGTGCGGCACGAACGCGACGCCGATGGCCGCCGCACCGAAATACTCTGCAACAACTGCGGCGGACACCTCGGCCACGTCTTCAGCGGCGAGCGCTTTACATCCAAGAATACCCGCCACTGCGTGAATTCTATTTCGATGAAATTCGTCCCGGAGGGAGAAGGCTAGATGGGCCGCCCCTACAGCCTTCTCCCCTTCGCTCCCTACTGCCTTCCCGCTTCGCTCCGCTCAGACGGGATGTCGCTTCGCTCCAACTGCCAACTGCCATCCCGCTCTCGCTGCGCTCGTCCGGGATGTCGCTTCGCTCCAACTGCCAACTGCCCACTGCCTTCCCGCTCTCGCTCCGCTCGTCCGGGATGTCGCTTCGC
>CAYSPJ010000160.1:0-9793 GCA_964432875.1 uncultured Phaeodactylibacter sp.
CCCTACACCTCCGCCTTAAGCACATACTTCTCCGGTTCTTTTTCAAACGTGGCCTTACAGCCATCGCAGCAAAAGTAGTAATTTTCTCCCTTATAAGCAATGACGTGTTTGGCGGAACTCTTCGATACTGGGATATTGCATACCGGGTTGATGAAGATATCCGAGTTGGCGGCGGTCGCGGCATCGGCAGTTTGGATTGCATCAGCCCCTTCACCGCGGATAAAGGCGATGATTTCCGCCAGGATGCTGATAGCGACTTCCTCGGGCAGCTTGGCTTTGATATCTAGCCCGGCCGGGGTACGCACCCGCTTCAATTGTTCGAAGCTGATGCCGCGCTGGCGCAAGGTGTGAAAAATAGCATTGGCCTTGCGGCGGCTGGCCACGAAGGCCACGTAAGGCGCATCGGAGCGCACGGCCTGCTCGAGCGCTTCTTCGTCGTTTTCGCCTTGGGTGCAGACCACGATGCAGGTGTTGGGGTGCACCACGCCTGCCGGGATTTCCGTTTGGGCGATGATGGCACTAGCCTCGGGGAACATCTCGGCATCGGCTGCTTTCGAGGCTATCGTCACCGTGTAATCCATGGCCCGGCCCAAGCGGGAGAGGGCCATGGCCACGTGCGATTTGCCCATTACCAGTAGTTGGGGCCGAGGTAGCACCGGCTCGATATAGACCTCCACCGCACCGCCGCTATGGCAGGTCATGTTGTAGTCTTTGACGCTCGGGTTGGGCAGTGAAGCGATCAGCTCGCCGCCGGGGCTGATGCGCACCAGGCGCGGCTTGCCGTCACGGATGGCATCGGTCGCTTCTTTGACCACGATACCGCGGGTACAGCCTCCGCCAATCCAGCCGCTGAGCTTGCCGTCCTTTTCGATGACGGCCTTGTCGCCGGGCTTGCCAGAAGAGGGCACTTGCCGGTTTACGACGAAGGCGATGGCGAATGGCTCTCTGCTTTGGTAGAGATGCCGGGCTTCTTCCAGAAATTGATTAAACATGCCACAAGTAATTTTCAAGTTCTAACAAACTATTCAGGTTATGGGCCGAGCTAAATACGTCAATAGCGGGCAATGCGGCCTTCATGCCCTTGGCCAGCGGCTCGTAGCCCTGCATCCCCTTCAGGGGGTTGAGCCAGATAAGCCGCCGGGTGCGGAGTTTGATTTTTTCCAGTTCGCTGGCCAGGAGCTCTGGCTCGCCCGTGTCCAGCCCATCGCTCAGGATGATGGTGGTGGACTGGCCGTTGAGGGCCTGTCGGGCATATTGTTCATTGAATGCCTGAAGGCAAAGGCCAATCTTGGTGCCGCTCGACCAATTATGCGCCTGCAGAGACATGATGCCGAGGGTGCGCTGCAAGTCCTGCGCATCCAGCCATTCAGTGATGCGCAACAATTGGGTGCTAAAAATAAAGGCCTCTACCTTTTCAAAGTGGGCCCGCAATGACCAGATGAAGCGCAGCAGGAAAAAGCTGTATTTATCCATCGAGCCGCTCACGTCCAGCAGGATAATGAGGCGCTGCTTTTGGGGCTGCCGCTGCCTGCGGCGCAGCTCGATCGGCTCGCCCCCCCGGCTGATATTGGCGCGGATGGTCTGCCGTAGGTCGATGCGGCCTTGGCGGCGCGATGCCTTTAGCTTGCGTTTCAGGCGCATGCTCATCTGTTTCCAAAGTTGCATCGCCAGCTCTTCCAGCAGCGCGCTGTCCATTTCCGCTACTTTTGAGAAATCGGTTTTGCGCAAGCGCTCTATCGCGTTTGCGCCCGAGACGTTCTTGCCTTCTTCCTGCTCCTCGTTTTCCTGCTGCTGTCCCACGCCCATCCACACCAGTGAGGCCGGGGATTTCTTCTGGAGGTTGGACTGGTTCTTATACGTCGTGCGGCTTTTGATTTCCGAGCCCCGCTCACCCCAGAAACGCTCGAAGAGGCGGTCGAACTTTTCGATCTCCTCGGGGCAGGTGCAGCAAATAGCGCGCAAGGCATAGGCGAAAGCAGGCTTTTGCTCTAGCAGCCCGTAGGAGGCTGCCAAGAGGGCTTCCTGCGTCTCTCCGACGCCAGCCTTAAGGCCCTCGTGGCGCGCCAGTTGCACGAATCCGACGATGGCTTCGGTGAGGTTGTGGAAGTCAGAACGATGCATGGTGTTGAACGATTTCGAAACTGATTAGTATGGTCATCAAACTGCCTACTGCCCACTGCCCACCACCTCCTCCAGGAGCTTCTCCACCCCTTCGGCTTTGAGTTTTTCAATATCGGATGCCGATTTGAGCAGGCAGCCGAGGCTTTTTTCGATGCCGGCTTTTTCCAGGCTACGGTAGCCCAGGGCATCCAGGGCGCGGGCCCAGTCGAGGGTCTCGGCGATGCCGGGGGTTTTGTCCAGCTTGCGGCTGCGCAGGTGCTGCACCAGGCGCACCAGGTTTTGGGCCAGGGCCGGCTCGATGTCGGGCAAGTGGCGCTGTACGATTTGCAGCTCCTTTTCCATGTCGGGGAAGCTGACCCAATGGTAGAGGCAGCGGCGTTTAAGGGCATCGCTGAGCTCCCGGGTGCGGTTGGAAGTCAGGATGACCATGGGGCGGCTGCTAGCCTTCACCGTGCCCAGTTCCGGGATGCTAATCTGGTAGGCCGAGAGGAGCTCCAGCAAGAAAGCCTCAAATTCCTCATCAGCCCGGTCAATTTCGTCGATCAGCAAGACCTGGGGCTGTTCACTGGTGATGGATTGCAGCAAAGGCCTTTTCAGCAAAAACTCCTCACCGAAGATGTGTTGCTCTTTTTCCGCTTCCGAGCGTAAGCTATTTTCCTGTATCTTAATCGAAAGCAGTTGTTTCTGGTAGTTCCATTCATAGACCGCTGAATGCACATCCAAGCCTTCGTAGCACTGCAGCCGGATCAGGCCGGTGCCCAGGGCAGCAGCCAGTACATTGGCCACCTCAGTCTTGCCCACCCCAGGTTGCCCTTCCAGCAGGAGGGGCTTGCCCAGGCGGAGCATGAGAAAGAGGATGGTAGCCAACTCCTCATCCAGTACATAGCCATGCTGGCTAAAGTGGTCGGTGATGGCTTGCGTATCAAGTAAGTTGGTCATCGCTATTTTTTGAAGATGCCTTTGACCATTGTGCCCACCATTGAGCCGGCTTTGAGCGAATTGTCCACCTCTCCGCCGGCCAGCTTGGCTTTGAAGTTGCCCACGAATTGGTCGAAAACGGAGTTGGATACATCAGTAATGAGGCGGGAGCCAAACTGCGCCAACATGCCGGTGATGGTCACTTCCATACTGCAAGTGACTTCTGTACCGCCATCTTTTTCAATCAGCTTGCCGTTCATCAGCATGTCAGCGCTACCTTTGCCTTTGGAATCCAGGCCTTTGCCCAGCAATTGCATGTGGCGGGCAGCTTCGTCGCGCTCCTGGAAGGTAATCTGGCCGTTGTAGCTGGCCTTCACCGGGCCAAACTTCAGGGTCACTTCGCCCTTGAAGTTGTCGTCATCGATTTGTTCAGTCAAGCTGGCACCTGGCACACAGGTGACGATTTTTGCCGGGTCGCTCAGGTAGCTCCACACTTTGTCGATGGGCTCTTCAACCTGGAAGGTCTTTTCGATATTTGCTTTCATAATCCTTTTTAGTTCAATTTGGATGAGTGAATAGGGCACGGCCCCGCTGCATCCCTTCCGGGATGCAGCGCGGGCAATGCCTAGGGGGAAATCAATGGTATATTAGTTTCGAGCTACGAGTCTCGAGCCGCTGAGATTGTCCCGGAGGAGGGAGCAAGCCCTCGCATCTCGAAACTCGCATCTCCATTTACTTCGCCACCCCTTTCTCCTTCAAAATCTTCCAGACTTTGTAGGGGGTAATCGGTATTTCAAGATGCGTGACGCCGAGGTGCGACAGGGCATCCACGATGGCGTTGGCGATAGCCGGGGGCGCGCCCACGGTCGGCGATTCGCCTACACCCTTGGCCCCGATGGGGTGGTGGGGAGAAGGCGTCACGGTGTGGCCGGTTTCCCAGTTGGGCGATTCCACTGCCGTCGGCACCAGATAATCCATGAAAGTGCCGTTGAGGATGTTGCCGTCTTCGTCGTAGATCAGCGATTCGTACATGGCCGGGGCGATGCCCTGGGTCAGGCCGCCGTGGACCTGCCCCTGCACGATCATCGGGTTGATGATATTGCCGCAATCGTCGATGGCCACAAAGCGGCGCACCTTGATCTCGCCGGTCTCGCTGTCGATATCCACCACGCAGATGTAGGCGCCAGAGGGGAAAGTCAGGTTTGGCGGATCGTAGTAGTGGGTGGCTTCAAAGCCGGCCTCCATGCCTTGCGGATGGTTGGTGTAGGCGGCAAAGACGATCTCCTGGATGGTCTTGACTTTTTCCGGCGCGCCTTTCACGAAGAACTTGCCCGGCTCCCACTCCAGGTCGTCTTCGCTCACTTCGAGCAGATAAGCGGCGATCTTGCGGGCTTTGTCGCGCAGCTTGCGGGCGGCGACGGCGGCGGCAGCGCCCGCGGTGGGCGTACTGCGGCTGGCGTAAGTGCCTAGTCCATAAGGTGCCGTATCGGTATCCCCTTCCTCAATTTGAATGTGCTCGGCGGGGATGCCCAGCTCTTCGGCGATAATCTGTGCATAAGTCGTTTCGTGGCCCTGGCCCTGCGATTTGGTGCCGAATCGCGCGATGGCTTTGCCCGTAGGGTGTACCCGGATTTCGGCGCTGTCGAACATCTTGATGCCGAGGATGTCAAAATCCTTGGAGGGCCCGGCGCCGACGATTTCGGTAAAGGTGGAGAGCCCGATGCCCATCAGCTCGCCGCGCTTGCGCTTCTCGGCTTGCTCTTTGCGCAGTTCGTCATACCCCACCACATCGAGGGCTTTCTGTAAGCCGGCGTGGTAGTCGCCGCTATCATATTCCCAGCCGGTGGGCGACTTCCAGGGGAATTGCTCCTTCTTGATGAAGTTTTCCATGCGCAGCTGAGCCGGGTCCTTGCCGATTTCAAGGGCATAGCGGTCGGTGAGGCGCTCGATGGCGTGTACGGCTTCGGTTACGCGGAAGGAGCAGCGGTAAGCCACGCCTCCGGGCGGTTTGTTGGTATAAACGGCATCCGCTTCCATGAAGGCGGTGTCGTAGTCGTAGGAGCCGGTACCAATGGAGAACAAGCCAGTGGGGAACTTAGAGGGGTTGGCCGAGGCATCGGTGTAGCCATGGTCAGCCAGGATTTTGAAGCGGGTAGCCAGGATTTTGCCGTCTTTAGTGCCCGCCATTTCGGCGGTGATGTGGTAGTCGCGGGCGAAAGAGTCGGCCTGCAGGTTTTCGCTGCGGTCTTCAACCCACTTCACGGGCTTGCCTACCAGGAAGGAGACGGCGATGGCGATGACGTAGCCCGGATAAACCGGTACCTTGCCGCCGAAGCCCCCGCCGATGTCGGGCGAAATTACCCGGATTTTCTCCTCGGTCAGGCCCACATGGCCGGCTACCAGGGCAATAACGGTGCGGATGGCGTGGGGGGCCTGGGTAGTCATGTACATCGTCAGGTGGTTATTCACCTTGTCGTAGTCGGCCACGCAGCCACAGGTTTCGATGGAAGCCACGTGGATGCGCGGGATGTGCATCTGCTCTTTGACGACGACTTCAGCATCGGCAAAGACTTTTTCCGTCTTAGCTTTATCGCCCACTTCCCAATGCCAGATGTGGTTGTCCTTTTTGTCCGGCTTATCGGTGCGCAGCACTGGCGCGCTGGGATCGAGGGATTTGAAGGGGTCGATGACCGGCTTCATCGGTTCGTACTCCACCATGACGGCCTCTTTGCCGTCGCGGGCGGCATAGCGGTCGGTAGCGATGACGGCAGCTACTTCCTGGGCTTGATACATGACTGTGTCGGTGGGCAGTACCATCTGGGTGTCCGACATGAGGGTCGGCATCCAATGCAAGTTGTATTTTTCGAGGTCTCTGCCCGTCACTACGGCGATTACGCCGGGCACTTTCAGGGCTTCCTCGATATTGATGCTTTTGATTTTGGCATAGGCATAGGGGCTGCGCACGATGTCCATGTGGAGCATGCCGGGCAGCTGGATATCATCCACATAATGCCCTTTGCCTTGGATGAAACGGGCGTCTTCCTTTCTTTTGAGGGAGTGGCCCATCCCGCCGATTTCCTTAGAAGTCTTACACTTTATCATAATTCGGTAGGGTGTTTTGAGTATTTACACAAATTCAGGTTCGGTTGAAGGCAGGGCATCGCCGCGCAACTTGGCACCGGCGTACTGGATGGCCTTGACGATGTTGTTGTAGCCCGTGCAACGGCAGAGGTTGCCGGAGATACCCCAGCGGATTTCCTCCTCAGTGGGGTTGGGATTGTCCTGCAGCAGCTCTACCGCGCGCATCATCATGCCCGGGGTGCAGTAGCCACAGTGCAGGCCGTGGTTTTCCTTGAAGCCTTCCTGGATGGGATGCAGGCCTTCGGTGGTGGCCAGCCCTTCTACCGTAATAATCTCCTTGCCATCAGCTTGAATGGCCAGCATAGTGCAGGATTTGATAGACTTTCCGTTGACCAGGATGGTGCAGGCACCGCAGTTGGAGGTATCGCAGCCGATGTGGGTGCCCGTCAACCGCAGATGTTCGCGGATGAGGTGGACCAGCAACAGGCGCGGCTCGACCGAGGTGGTGTGCTTTTCTCCGTTGATAGTAATGGTTATTTCTTTCTTCATGGTTGAGTCGTAATTTTGGATTTGAGTAGGGCCTTACGAAATGCGCTCGATGGCTTTGTGGATCATGCGGCGGGTGAGCACGCCCACCATGGCGCGTTTGTACTCCTCGTCGCCCCGCAGGTCGTCAGAGGGGTTGCAATCTTCGGAAGCCAGGCGGCCAGCCTCTTCGATGAGTTCAGCGGTCAGCTTTTTGCCCAGCAGCACTTCTTCCGAGCGGGCGGCGCGCATGGGCACCGGGTTGACGTTGGTCAGGCCGATGCCAGCGTAGTTGCACACGCCAGCAGCATCCAGTCCGATTTGTACCGCTACTCCGGCAGTGGCGTAATCACCCACTTTCCGCTCCAGCTTGTGGTAGGCATTACCGGTGCCGGCTGGCGGGATAGGGACGCGGATTTCCGTGAGGATCTCATTGGGTTGGATGGCCGTCATGTAGAAGCCGTAGAAAAACTCGTCGATAGGCACGGTACGCTGGCCTTCGGCGCTGCTGATGACTACCTCTGCCCGCATGGCGAGCAGTACAGCAGGATGGTCATTAGCGGCATCGCCGTGGGCGATGTTGCCGCCGATAGTGCCCATGTTGCGCACCTGCGGATCGGCAATCAGCTTGGAGGCATCGGTAAAGATGGGGTACTTGGAGCGGATGAGCTTCGAGTGGTCCAAATCGGCCTCGCGGGTCATGGCGCCAAATTTGAGGTAGCCATCCTCTTCCTTGATATAGGAAAGCCCCGGGATGTTATTGATGTCAATCAAAAACTCCGGCGAAGCAAACCTGAGCTTCATCATCGGGATGAGGCTATGGCCCCCTGCCAATATCTTGGCTTCGTCTCCATGTTGCTCCAGCAGGGCAAAGGCTTCGCTCAGGCTGGCAGGAGCTGCGTAATCAAAAGATGCAGGAATCATAGTTTAACGGTTTTAATTAGTTCTGTGGCCAAAATTAGAATATAAATTCTAAAAAATGGCGATTGTTCTGGAAATAATGACTTTTTTAAAATTTTTCTGACATTACAACCTCAACCCAGAATTATAATGAGCAGAGTAACAGAAGAACAGAAGAACAGAAGAGCAAGAGGATGACCGGATAAAAACACAAAAAATTTGCAAAATACAATTTTTAAAACTATTTTTGTTGGCTGAACCCAAAGCCATCGCGCGATGACGATACAGCTCGCACCCATGATGCATCGCGGGAGCCAGCGCCTGGCGCTGCGCTTCCCCTACGACGAGGCGGCCATAGCCAAGGTGCGGCAGTTGCCGGGGCGGGCGTGGAGCCGTAGCCAGCGCTGCTGGCACCTTCCGGCGGATACGCCGCGGGAGGCCATCGCCGCTGCCCTATCGCCTTTTTCCATTTGCTATGCCGAAGCGCCCCCTTTCCGCCCTGGGCCGATGCCTGATGATGCCTTCCCGGCGGATGTACCGACTTCCCGGCCCGCAGCCCCGGCATCGGCTGCGCCTTCCGGGCATAGCGGAGCGCATAGCGAAGCGGCAAGGGGCGAGCTGGAGCCCGATAGCGGGCCGCGCGGCGAGGGATTTTTGCTGCGCCCGATCAGCCGAGCGGATGCAGGCGGCAGCCGGGTGCAGATCGATTGGCGGAGCGGTCATTTCTGTATCGCCTTGCCGTACCAAGCCGACGACATCGCCTTCCTGAAAAGCCTGCCGCGCGCCTGGTGGTCGCCGCCCGACCGGCGCTGGATCGTCAAAGGCAGCCGGGCGGCGTATGAGCACCTGCTGGAGCGCTTCGGAGCGGCAGCTTTCGGCTCTACCCAGCGGGACATCGAGCGGCTGCTGGCGGCAGGCGATGCCCCCACCGCAGCAGAAGCGGGCCGCATCCGCCTCGCGCCGCTGGCGGCAGATGTGGGCATGCTGGCGGTGTCTTGCGGCAAGTCGGCCCGCCAGCTCGATCTGGTGCGCGCAGTGCCGGGGCGGCGCTGGCACAAGGCCGCCAGCACCTGGGCTATCCCCGCCACGCAAGCAGCCGTGCGCCGCCTGGAGGCGCTCTGTCGACAGGCGGGGGCCGAGCTGGAGATGCCAGGGGTATCCCTCGCAGCGCTGCCGCCGGGCGGGAAAGCGCGCAGCCCGTTGCGGCAGGATTGGTTCGTCGGCTTGGAAGAAACAGAAAGCGCTTGCCTGCGCCGTTACTGCGATACCTTGCATCGGCAGTACTACTCGCACCAGACGGTGAAAAACTACGTGCATTACTTCCGGCAGTTCCTTGGCCATTTCGGCGCGGCCCGGCTCGACGCCTTGCCCAAGGCCGAGCTGCTAGCCTACTTCGACACTTGGGTGCAGCGCGACGTGGCGGAGAGCACGCTGAACTCGGTCATCAATGCGGTCAAGTTCTACTACGAGAAGGTGCTCTGCCGCCCCAGCGAGCGCTACGACTGGGCCCGCCCGCGCAAGCGGCAGCAGTTGCCCGACGTGATGTCTAAAGGGGAAGCAAAGAGGCTCTTCGCGCAGGTGCGCAACCCCAAGCAGCAGGTGCTGCTCTACGCCATCTATGCCGCCGGGCTGCGCCCCGGCGAGGCGGTCAAGCTGCGCCGCGAAGACGTGCAGCCCGAGCGGGGGCTGATCCGGGTAGTGCAGGGCAAAGGTAAGAAAGACCGCTGCGTGATGCTCTCGGAGGTATTATTGAAGATGCTCCGGGCTTATATGGAGGATTACCAGCCGAAGTACTGGCTCTTCGAGGGCCAGCACCCCGGCGAGCACTACTCGGTGCGCAGCTTGCAGGCGGTGGTGAAACGCGCCCGCCGGGCAGCCGGCCTGCGCGATACCATCACGCCCCACACCTTGCGCCACAGCTTCGCCACCCACCTGCTGGAAGCCGGCACGGACTCGCGCCTCATCCAGGAACTGCTGGGCCATGCGGACATCAAGACCACGCTGCGCTACCTGCACGTGAGCAATCGCCAGATCAGCCAGGTGAAAAGCCCGCTCGACGGGCTGTTCGAGGATTGATGCCAGCCGGCTGGGGTTGCCGCACCGGAAGCCCCTACCCGCCATTTTCCAACCGCTGGCGCGCCAGGGGTTGGGCTAAGATTCTATTGACAATGATTTTTTTGAAAAAAAACATTGCTTTTCATTGAAAATGCGAAAGATTTAGCGTAAACTTGCGTCTATTAAAGAGTTG
>CAYSPJ010000161.1:0-9744 GCA_964432875.1 uncultured Phaeodactylibacter sp.
ATTCAAGTGCGCTATCCAGGAAAATAAGGATTGAAACCGTCTTGCCGGTGTGCCTGGTTAGCGGCGCTATGCTATTCAAGTGCGCTATCCAGGAAAATAAGGATTGAAACGAGATAATCGAAAATTATTTCCAGGCGGTAAGCTTATTCAAGTGCGCTATCCAGGAAAATAAGGATTGAAACTTCTTCTTCGTCTCCCCCCCCTTGCCCTATTTGCGCATTCAAGTGCGCTATCCAGGAAAATAAGGATTGAAACAAACCGTTCGGCAAATCAAGCGGAATGAACCGGTTTATTCAAGTGCGCTATCCAGGAAAATAAGGATTGAAACTACGGCTATAGTCGAAATAATTTCAGCCTCAAATCAACCCCAGGCAAGCAGGCCCTGCCCTGCCTGCCTGGGGTACACCATCAGTACGGCTTCAGCCGCTGTTCATCCTCTGGTGTGGCGGGGAGTAAGCTCAGGGCTGCGCCGCCGCCGGGGGCCAGGCGCAGGCTCATTTCCGTATTGGCATCCACCAGATATTTCGAGATCGTGAAATTCAGCGGGTTGTCGTCCCAGTGGGCATCCGGGCCGTCGGCGTAGAGGGTGGCGGCGTATTTTTTGCCGGCGGGCAGGAAACCCAGCTTGACTTTCAGCTCGCGGGCTTCCGCATTGGTGATGCTGCCGAGGAACCATTTATCCGTACCCCTTTCCTGGCGGGCGATGGTCAGGTAGCTGCCCACTTCGCCGTTGAGCACCTTGCTTTGTTCCCAATCCACCCCTACATCGCGGATGAACTGGAAAGCCGGGTTGCCTTCGTAATGCTCCAGCAGATCGGCGGCCATCTGCACGGGGCTGTACAGTACCACATAGAGGGCTAGTTGTTGGGCCAGGGTCGTATTCACCTGGTTGTCGGGTTTGTAGGGGTCCAGTTTGATGTTGAAAATGCCGGGCGTATAATCAATAGGGCCTGCCAGCATGCGGGTGAAGGCGACGATGGGCAGGTGGCCTGGCGGGTTGCCGCCATCATTGGCCCAGGCGTTGAACTCCTGGCCGCGCAGGCCTTCGCGGGATATCTCGTTGGGCAGCGTACGGCGCAGCCCCGTATCCTTGATGGGCTCGTGGGCGTTGACGGCTACCTGGTAGCGGGCGGCAGTTTCCAGCACCTTGCGGTAGTGGTTGACCATCCATTGGCCGTGGTGGTATTCCCCTTTGGGGATGATTTTGCCGACGTAGCCGCTTTTGACCGTGTTCATGCCCAGGCGCTGCATGAGCGCAAAGGCGGTATCCAACTGCTGCTCATAGGTGCGCGGCGCGGCCGAGGTCTCGTGGTGCATGATGATTTGGACCCCCTTTTCGCGGGCATAGCGCGCCACCTCTTCGATATCGTAATCGGGATAAGGGGTGACGAAGTCGAAGACCCCTTCGCGGTCGTCAAAGCCGATCCAGCGCTCCCAGCCGGTATTCCAGCCTTCCACCAGCACGGCGCCGATATTGTTGGCGGCGGCAAAATCGATATGGCGTTTGGCGTTGGCGGTAGTGGCGCCGTGGATGCCGCTGGCCATGTCCCAGGAAGATTTGCCCAGGTGCATCTCCCACCAGATGCCGACGTATTTGGTGGGTTTAAACCAGGATACGTCGCCCAGTTGGTTGGGCTCGTTCAGGTTGAGGATGAGGCGGGATTCGATCAGGCCGCCAGCGGTTTCGCTGACCTGGAGGGTGCGCCAGGGGGTGTGGAAAGGCAGGGCCCGCTTGGCTTTGTAGCCCAGGCGGTCGGAGCCGGCCAGGCCGCTTTGCAAGAGGAAGGTATTGTTGTCGACCTTCAGCGTCATATCGGCATAATCCGTCAGGGCAGCTTCGTGGAAGCTGAGGTGCAAGCCCTCGGCGGTGCGCAGGGTGAAGGGTGTATTGACCGCGTTGTAAGGGATGTAGGTCTGGGCCAGGTTGGGGTGGTCGCGTTTGCTCAGCGCGTCGATCTGTGATACTTTGCTGGCATTATAAAGGTGTTCGTAGATATCCCAATCGCCAGGTTGCCACCAGCAGTCGTGGTCGGCGGTGAGTTGAAACTGGGTGAGCTCGTCCATGATGATCGCTTCTTGCATATTGGGCTGCTCGGGGAATTCGTAGCGGAAGCCCAGGCCATCGTCATAGAGGCGGAAGACCAGGCGGAAGAGGCGCTGCGGCTCAGCGGTTTCCTGGAAGGTCACCGCCAGTTCGTTGTAGTGGTTGACCACCTCGCGCTGTTCGCCCCAGGGCATCTCCCAGCTTTCGTTGAAGGTGCGGCGCTCGTGGCTTTCAATGGCCATGCCTGCGCCTAGTGGCGTGGTGCCCTGGAGATCGAAGCCGAGGGTAGAAGTGCGGATGATGGGCTGGTCATCGTAGAAGACCTGGTAGGCTGGCTGGCCTTGCTCGGTGAGCAATACTTCGGCGCGGAGCTTGCCCGAGGGGGCGCTCACGCTGAGCGGGCCTTGATCCTCCGGGGTTTGGCAGGCTAGCAGAGACAGGCACAAGGCGCAGCATAAGCTAAGGTTGGCATATTTCATCGTAGATGGATAGAGTTGGTGAAAAAATCGTGGTTTAGAACTCGTCAAATTGGATCCTTTGCGCTAAAATCAGCTCTTTTTCGCAGCGGCTTCGTTGCCGAAACGGTTTGCGTAGCCCTGCAACGTCCTGATTCAAGACTGGGTGCCCCAAACCTGAACCAGCGCTCACGTTATTGGCTGGCAAAATAAATAATAAAAATTTATTTTCAAAATTGAAACATTAGCCCGGCCGAACCGTAAACGCCTCGAAACAGTGCTTGTGAAAGCAGGCACCAATGCTCCCCCCTCTTTTTTCCCACTATCCGGTTTACGATTTACAGTTTCAAAAGTGGCTTCCCGTATCCGTCGCTAAGCAGGCGACGAGCATGCGGCCATTTGCTCATGCTAAAACGGATTAACACTCTATTGAGAAACTAAAAAGAATCTAAACCATGAAGAACGTGTACACCTTTGTTGTACTTGTGCTCCTGCCGCTTTGGGGCAGGGCGCAGCAGCCTTTGGAAGCCGGGCTGTTTTTAGGCGTTGCCAATTATCAGGGAGACCTGACCTTACAGTCGGCGCCACGGATGAGCGAAAGCAATTTTGCCGCCGGGCTGGCCGCCAGGGCTCAGCTCGATCAAGAGTTGGGCGTAAGGGCCAGCCTGTTGTACGGCAAACTGAGCGGGAGCGACGCCAACTACGCGTCGCGTGCCAGGAGGGCTTACAATTTCAGCACCACGGTCATTGAGCTCTCTGCCGTGGGCGAGTGGGAGCCCTTAAGGCCCAGCCGCGGCTCGTTCAGCGATGGCTTTGCCCAGCGCCTTTCACCCTACCTGTTTGGAGGGTTGGGATTGGCATTGATCAACGTCAAACCGGATTTCAGTAGCGACAGCAATCCCGGGGTCATCAAAGACCGGTCTGCCGACTATTCCGATTTGCAGTTCTCCCTTCCCCTGGGGCTGGGGTTGAAAATCGGCATCGATGATTGGTGGACGGTAGGGCTGGAGCTAGGCACCCGCGTTACCTTTACCGACTATCTGGATGGCATCAGCCAGGCTGGCGAGCCTGGCACCAAAGACTGGTATCTCTTTGGCGGCATCCTGGCCATGTATCGGATCAAGTAGTTTTTTTCATAGTATAGGGAGTATTGCCGTGCCGCTGGCCTTCCCGCCGGTAGGCACGGCTTTTTTTTATTCGCCAGGCTCGCGCCTTTTTGCTATTTTTGCCCCAACAAAACACTGGCAATTTGGCACTCATCAAATCTATTTCCGGTATCAGAGGCACCATCGGCGGGCGCGCGGGAGATAACCTGACGCCTCAGGATGTAGTAGAATGCACGGCCGGCTTCGCTTATTGGCTACGGCAAAATGGCGCCCCGCCCCGGGTAGTCATCGGCCGCGACGGCCGCATCTCTGGCCCTATGGTCAGCCAATTGGTCGCTTCTACCCTCGTGGGGTTGGGCGTCGAGGTAGTGGACCTGGGGCTTTCTACCACGCCCACCGTCGAGATGGCGGTGCCGATGGAAAATGCTGGCGCGGGCATCATCATCACCGCCAGCCATAACCCGGAAAACTGGAACGCCCTGAAATTCCTCAACCAGCAGGGCGAGTTCATCTCCGCCGCTGATGGCGATGCCATCCTGCAATTGATTGATAGCGGGCAGATCGACTATGCCGGGGTACATGAGCTGGGGGCCTACCGGCAAGTCGATGGTTATCTCGAAAAACACATTGCCGCCATCCTGGCGCTGCCATTTGTGGATGCGGCGGCCGTGCGCCGCCAGGGCTATAAAGTAGTGGTGGACTGCATCAACAGCAGCGGGTCCATCGCCATGCCGCCTTTGCTGGAGCAGCTGGGCTGCGAAGCTATCCTGCTGAACGCCGAGCCCAATGGCCGCTTTGCCCACAATCCCGAGCCGCTGCCGCAGCATCTGCAAGTCCTGCAGCAAGCGGTGCGGCAGCACCAGGCCGCCCTCGGCGCTGCCCTCGACCCCGATGTGGACCGCCTCGCGCTGGTCTGCGAAGACGGCAGCTTCTTTGGCGAAGAATACACCTTGGTAGCAGTAGCTGATTACATCCTGCAGCAGCAGGCGGGCAATACGGTTTCCAACCTCTCTTCTACCCGCGCCCTGCGCGAAGTGACGGAGCGCCACGGCGGGCAATACTTCGCCAGCGCCGTCGGCGAAGTGAATGTAGTGGCCAAAATGAAAGAGGTCGGCGCCGTCATCGGCGGCGAAGGCAATGGGGGCGTCATCGTGCCCGGCCTGCACTACGGCCGCGATGCCTTGGCCGGCCTGGCGATCTTCCTCACTTTCCTGGCTAAGAGCGGGAAAAGCGCTGCTGCCCTGCGCCAGGGGTATCCGGATTACTACATGGTCAAAGATAAAATCGCCCTCAGCCCGGAAATCGACCTGGAAGCTTTGCTCGCTAAGCTGGAGCAGCGTTTCCGCCAGGAGGACTGCAATACGATCGATGGCTTAAAAATAGATTTTGAGCACGGCTGGGCCCACCTGCGCAAGTCCAATACCGAGCCCATCATCCGGGTCTATTCCGAAGGGCCGAGCGAAGCTGCTGCCCAGGAATTGGCACAGCGCATGAAAGATGCCGCCCAGGCCATACTGGCGGGCGCAACAGCTTGATGGCTATTAAATCTCAATCAACTATGGAAGCCCTGACCAACAACAGCACGATCAAAACCAAGCCGGCGGCCAGCCACCTGGAGCAGTATTTTGCCCCCTTCCGCCAAAATACCATCGGCTACGATCAACATTTCAATTCTCCTTTTGGTACCCAGCGCATCATCTATGCCGACTGGACGGCCAGCGGGCGCTTGTACGAGCCTATCGAGCGCATCCTCATGGAGGAAATCGCTCCTTACGTGGGCAATACCCATACGGAGACGACCATCACCGGCTCTTCCATGACGATGGCTTACCACCAGGCCAAAGCGATCATCAAGCAGCATGTCGGGGCCCGCAGCAAAGATGTGCTCATCTCCTCCAATTCCGGCATGACCGGGGTGGCCAATAAATTCCAGCGCATCCTGGGGTTGAAGGTGCATGAAAAATATACCGACAAGGTCATCCTCCCGCTGGAGGAGCGGCCCGTCGTTTTTGTCACCCACATGGAGCACCATTCCAACCAGACTTCCTGGCTGGAGACCCTGGCCGAAGTGGCCGTCATCCGCCCCACCGCCGATGGGCGGGTCGATTTGGAGCACCTGGGGCAATTGCTCGAGCAGTATAGCTGCCGCAAACTGAAGATGGCAGCGATTACCTCCTGCTCCAACGTCACGGGCATCAAGACGCCTTATTACGAGATTGCCGAAATCATGCATCGCCATGGCGGCTTGTGTTTTGTGGATTTTGCCTGTTCGGCGCCCTATATCGATATTAACATGCGCCCGGAGGACCCCTTGCGGCACCTGGATGCTATTTACTTCTCGCCGCATAAATTCCTCGGCGGCCCGGGCTCTACCGGCATCCTCATTTTTGACCCCAAGCTTTATACCAACCGCGTGCCCGACAACCCCGGTGGGGGCACGGTGGATTGGACCAACCCCTGGGGCGGCCATAAGTACATCGATGAGATCGAAGCCCGCGAAGACGGCGGCACCCCTGCTTTTATGCAGACCATCAGGGTGGCCTTGTGCATCCAGCTGAAGGAGAAAATGGGGGTGGCGCAAATCCTGCAGCGGGAAGAGGAATTGCTGGCGCGCATCTGGCCCCGCCTGGATCGCCTGCCCGGGCTGCACATCCTGGCCAATAATATCCGCGAGCGCCTGGGCGTCATCTCCTTTTACATCGAAGGGCTGCACTACAACCTGGGCGTCAAGCTGCTCAACGACCGTTTTGGGGTGCAGGTACGCGGCGGCTGTTCTTGCGCGGGCACCTATGGGCACTATCTGCTCCATGTCTCTCAGCAGCATTCCCAGTCCATCACGGAAAAAATCAGCCAGGGCGACCTATCCGATAAGCCGGGCTGGATCCGCATGTCCATCCATCCCACCATGACTGATGCCGAACTGGACTACGTGCTGGACGCGATCGAGGCGGCCTATCACCACCATCGGGAATGGGTCAAAGATTACGAATACAACCCCCACACCAATGAGTTTTGCTTCCAGGGGCAGCCGGGCTGCGAGCCGGCCCTGGTGCAGCGCTGGTTCAGCGGGGAGATGTTGTGATATGAATGGGCTTGGCGCGGTGATCTCCATCGCAGCAAGCCTAATATCAGGCATTGGGCACCATTTGATGCCCGCCTGGTTTAACGAACCGTGTAATAGCCAAAAATGAAAAGGATCTATTTCGACAACGCCGCTACCACGCCTATCTTGCCCGAAGTGATCGAGGTGATGGCGCAAGCCATGCGTGAAAATTTCGGCAACCCCTCTTCCATCTATGCCGAGGGCCGTACCGCCCGCGCCGCCATCGAGCAGGCGCGCAAGCAGGTGGCCCAATGCTTGGGGGCTTCTATCGGCGAGGTGTTCTTCACCAGCGGCGGCACCGAATCCAACAACATGGCGCTCAAATGCGCAGTGCGCGATTTGGGGGTGCAGCGCATCATTTCTTCGCCCATCGAGCATCATTGCGTGCTACATTCGCTGGATAACCTCCGGCGGCTCGGGCAGGTAGAGGTGGCCATGTTGCGCCTCGGCCCCGCTGGGCAGCCCGATATGGCACATCTGGCAGAATTGCTGCAAACCAGCAAGGCCAAGACCCTGGTCTCCCTCATGCATGCCAACAACGAGATCGGCACCATGATCGACCTGCAGGCAGTCGGGGAGCTGTGCCATGAGCATGGCGCGCTCTTCCATTCTGATACGGTGCAGACCATGGGCTATTACCCCATCGATGTGTCGAAAACGCCCATCAACTTCCTGTCTGGTTCGGCGCACAAGTTTCACGGCCCTAAAGGGGTGGGTTTCATTTACATCAACAGCAGCAACATCATCAAGCCCTTCGTGGATGGCGGCTCGCAAGAGCGCAACATGCGCGGCGGCACGGAAAACATCTACGGCATCCTGGGGCTGGCCAAGGCGCTAAGCCAGGCATACCGCGAATTGGAGGCCCGCCGCACCCAGATTAAGGCCGTGCGCGACTATATGCGCCAACAGCTGGATGCAAATTTTAATAACCTCCACTACAACGGCGACCCCGACAAGGGGCATTACAAGCTGCTCAGCATCGCTTTCCCCCCTTCCCCGCGGGCCGATCTGTTGCTGCTCAACCTGGATATTGCCGGCATCAGCGCCTCGGGCGGCAGCGCCTGCAGCTCTGGCGCCGACGCGGGCTCTCACGTCATCGCCGCTCTAAGCGGAGACGATACCCGCAAGACTATCCGCTTTTCTTTCTCTCACCACAATACGCTGGAGGAGGTGGATGTGGTAATTGGAAAACTGCGGGAGGCTATCGGAGAGATTGCTACCTTTGCCCCATGAAAATCGAACTGTGGGCCATCGGCAAGACCAGCGAGCGCTATCTGGAAGAGGGCATGGCCATCTATCAGAAGCGGCTGGAGCATTACCTGAAATTTGAGTTTTCTATCATCCCCGATATCAAGAATGCCGGGAAGCTGGGGCCCGAACGGCTCAAAACCCAGGAGGCTCAGGCCGTACAGCAGCGCCTGCGCCCCAGCGATTTTCTGGTCTTGCTGGATGAAAATGGCAAACAGTATAGCTCTGAAGGCTTCGCGGAGTTTATGAACCACAAACTGCAGCTCAGCTACAAGCGCCTGGTTTTCCTCATCGGAGGGGCTTATGGCTTTGCGCCGGAGTTGCGGCAGCAAGCCGGGCAGGCGCTCTCCTTGTCGCGTATGACTTTTTCCCATCAGATGGCGCGGCTGTTTTTTCTGGAACAGCTCTATCGCGCCATGGCTATATTGAATAACGAACCTTACCACAACCCTTGATTGCTATGCTCAGTATCACCCTTATCCTGGTCGCTATGACTGCCCTGGTTTCCTATCAGGCCTTCAACAATCCGTCCATGCAGCGCAAGCTGCTCTTCCACCCCGCCTCGGTGCGGGAGTTTGGTGAATGGTACCGCTTTTTAAGCAGTGGTTTTGTCCATGCCAATTGGGGGCATTTGCTCATCAATATGTTTGTGCTCTATCAATTTGGCGAGGTTTTGGAATATCTCTTCTCCGAGCGGCTCTTCGAGCCCATGGCCGGCCGCCTGATTTTTCTGTTTTTCTACCTTAGCGCAATCGTCGTAGCAGACGTGCCTACCTTTTTCAAACACCGCGACAACCATGCCTACGCTTCCCTGGGGGCCTCGGGCGCTACTTCTGCTATGGTGACGGCCTACGTCCTGTTTCAGCCTTGGGGCTGGTTTATCTTCCCGCCTCTGCCTGGCATCCTCTTTGCGGTAGCCTACCTCTGGTACTCTTCCTACATGGCCAAGCGCGGCGGCGACAATATCGCCCATGATGCCCACTTGTGGGGGGCGGTTTATGGCCTGGTTTTTATGTTGGGGCTAGCGGCCTTATACAAGCCGAGCCTCTTGCAGTTCTTCATCGCCCAGTTGATGCAAGGGCCCAGTATGCCCAGCTTTTAAATACCCATACCCTCACAAGCTATGTTCTTCATCCTTTCCAAGCTGCTGGCTTTCTTGCTCAAGCCCTTGATTTGGATCGCGCTGTTGTTGGTTTATGCCTGGCTGGGCCGGCGCGCAGCCTGGAAAAAGCGGGCGCTGCTGGCCGCGCTGAGCCTGTTGCTGCTTTTATCCAACCAAGCCTTGTTCAACCTGGCCGTGCGCGCCTGGGAGCCAGATCTGCTTACGGCAGATCAAATCACGGCGCCTTATGATATCGGCATCCTCCTGGGGGGGTTTTCCAACCCTTTTGTCGAGCCCGCGCACGACCGCTTCAACCTCAACGACCGCGCCAACCGCTTTGTCAATGTGCTGGAGCTATACCACCGCGGCAAAATCAAAAAAATCCTGGTCAGCGGAGGAGACGGGCGCTTGCTGGGCCAGGCACCCCTGGAAGCCGTCGAGGCCCGGGATTTCCTGCTGGGCCTGGGCATCCCCGATAGCGCTATCATCATGGAATCAAAGAGCCGCAACACTTATGAGAATGCGCGATATACCCAGGCGATACTGGAGGGGCGCTACCCCGGGGCACGCTGCCTGTTGCTCACCTCTGCCTGGCACTTCCGCCGCGCGCAAGGCTGTTTCAATAAGTTGGGCATCGCTACAGAGCCTTTCCCCGTCGATTACCTCAGCGAGCGTTGGCGCTTGAC
>CAYSPJ010000162.1:0-9667 GCA_964432875.1 uncultured Phaeodactylibacter sp.
CCTTTAACCTTTAACCTTTAACCTTGTTACCCCTCGCTAGTCATGATAAACATAGGCTGCATTTCGAAGCTGTGGTAGAAGGGGCGCAAGCGCTCGGTATCGTAGTATTTTCTTACGTCCACCACTTTCTTTTTGCTCGTCACGATGCTGATCGGGACGTTGTCATAGCGGCCATTTTTAAGGACCACGAGGCGGCCGTCCATTTTGTTGAGCAGCAAGTCGAGGGCCATGTTGCCGTAGGCCATGGGGATGATAGAGTCGATGGCATCGGGGTCGCCGCAGCGCACCAGGTAGCCCAGTTTCTGGTTGATGATGTCAATTTTTTGGCCGTGGTTGTATTTGGGCGACAGCTCTTTCAGTTTGGCCGACACCATATCGCCGATGCCGCCCAGCTTGGCGTGGCCATAGGCGTCTTTTTCGACATTTTCGAACACCATTTCTCCCCCCTTAAACACCGCACCCTCGGAAACTAGCGCGATGGAATACTTGCTGGGGTTCTCATTGCGGTCTTCCACCAAGATTTCGGTGAGGTGCTCGATATCGAAGGGATGCTCGGGGATGATACAACGGTTGGCAGCGCCGGCCATGGTGGGCAGCATCGCGGTAAAGCCCGCATAGCGGCCAAAGACTTCCAGTACCATAAAGCGTTCGTGGGAGCCGCCTACCGTACGCAGGCTGTTGGCCATGGCGATGGTGCGGGTCACGCAAGTACTGAAGCCGATGCAGTAATCGGTGCCGGGGACATCGTTGTCCATCGTTTTGGGGATCGCCACCACTTTCAGCCCCTTTTGATACATGTGCACCCCGTAGCTGAGGGTGTCGTCGCCGCCGATGGGGATCAGGTAGTCAATGCCGAGCCACTCCAGGTTTTTGATCACCTCGGGCGTCAGGTCATTTTTTTCCTCATTGTATTCGCTCTTGAGGTGCTCCGGCACGGAGGCTTTAGAGACGTGGCTGGGGCGGGTGCGCGAGGTATGCAGGAAGGTACCGCCGGTGCGGCCCGCGCGGTTGACGATTTCTTTGGTGAGGCTCTGGAAGTTGGCGCTATTGTCCGCCTTTTTGTCGCGGATGATATCAATAAGGCCAGCCCACCCCCGGCGGATGCCGATGACATCGAAGCCTTCGCGTAGCGCCCGGATGGTAATAGCCCGGATCGCCGGGTTCAGGCCGGGCACGTCGCCCCCACCAGTCAGGATGCCGATGGTGCCTTTTTTGGTTTTTATGTTTGCCATAGTTGGTTATTTTGAATAAAAATAATAGTTTCAACTAGTAGTTAGACAACACTTCCATGACCCGGAACAAGCGCTTGTTGATCGTGTTGTGCTTGGTGATGGCCTCTTCGAAAGGCGTAAAAACGATATCGTGGTGGATTTGCCCCACCATGACGCCCTGAATGCCCTTCAATAAAGCTTCCACCGCCGAGACCCCCAGTAGGGTAGCCAGCACCCGGTCGTTGCACGAAGGTGCGCCTCCCCTTTGGATGTGGCCCAAGACGACGATGCGGGCCTCCATTTCGGCAAACTTCTCCTTCACTCGATTGGCTACTTCATAAGCGCCGCCTTCTTCGTCTCCTTCCGCTACGAGCACGATCAATGAATTCTTTTTATGCTGCCAGCCTTTGTTGAGGGTCTTGACCAGGTTCAGCATGTCGTATTCCATTTCGGGGATGAGGATAGACTCCACCCCGCCGGCGATGCCGGAATAGAGCGCGATAAAGCCGGCATCCCGCCCCATCACTTCGATGAAGAAGACCCGGTCGTGCGAATCGGCCGTATCGCGGATTTTATCGATAGCTTCGACTACGGTATTCAGGGCGGTATCGTATCCTATGGTAAAGTCAGTGCCGTACAAATCGTTGTCGATAGTGCCCGGTACGCCTACTGCGGGGATGCCAAACTCCTTGTAGAAGATGTCCGCTCCGGTAAAAGTGCCGTTGCCGCCGATGCCGACCAGCCCTTCTATGCCTGCTCCTTTCAATTGTTCATAGGCGCGTTGCCGCCCTTCTTTGGTGCGGAACGCTTCGCTGCGGGAGGAATACAGGATGGTACCCCCACGTTGGATGATATTGCTCACGGAGTGGTTGTCCATCTCTATGAAGTCCCCTTCGATCATCCCCTGATAGCCGCGGCGAATACCGACTACTTCCGTGCCGTAATTGATGGCCGAACGCACCACCGCCCGGATGCAGGCGTTCATGCCTGGGGCGTCGCCGCCGGATGTAAAAACTCCTATTCTTCTCATGGACGGGAAATTTACTGTGAAAAAGCCAGAAAAACCAATTTTCAAAAAGGTATTCTAATTTTTTTTTGAAGCCGCAAAAATAGGCAATGCTCGCCAACTTTTATTCAGTGCGAGAAATGACTTTGGTCATTGGCGAGGGCAGCTGTTTTTTCTACATTTAGCGTTCTAATCTGAGGCGGTGCCCGCCCGGAGCCGGCAAAAGGCCGGACATGATTTGTTAGGAGAAAAATTATTCACACACCAAAAACACTACTTATGGCTACCGTAGCAAATACAGCTTCCAAGATAGAAGCCCTGTTGGGCAAGGAAGCGCAATACCTGCTAGAACACGAATGCAAAACCGTTTCCAACAAGCACCTTCACCTGCCCGGCCCTGATTTTGTTGACCGGGTGATGGTAGGGTCCGACCGCTCCCCAGCGGTGCTGCGCAATATGCAGCTCCTTTTCAATACCGGGCGGCTAGGCGGCACCGGCTATCTTTCTATCCTGCCGGTCGATCAGGGCATCGAACACACTGCGGGGGCATCGTTTGCGCCCAACCCCATCTACTTCGATCCTGAAAACATCGTGAAGCTGGCCATCGAGGGCGGTTGCAATGCCGTCGCCTCTACGCTGGGGGTACTCGGTTCGGTAGCTCGTAAATATGCCCACAAGATCCCCTTCCTGCTCAAGATCAACCACAATGAGTTGATGACCTATCCCAACAAGTACGACCAGATCCTCTTTGCCAGCGTCGAGCAGGCTTTTGATATGGGGGCGGTAGCCATCGGCGCCACGATATACTACGGCTCAGAAGAGAGCAGCAGGCAGATCATGGAGATATCCGAGGCTTTCCAATACGCCCATGAACTGGGCCTGGCAACGGTGCTATGGGCCTACCTGCGCAACCCCGCGTTCTCTGCCGACAAGGACTACCACGTGGCGGCCGACCTCACCGGCCAGGCCAATCACCTGGCGGCGACGATCCAGGCGGATATCGTGAAGCAGAAACAGCCGGAAAATAACGGCGGCTTCAAAGCAGTCAAGTTTGCCAAAACGCACGACAAGGTCTATTCCGAACTCAGCTCCGACCACCCCATCGACCTGACGCGCTATCAGGTGGTGAACTGCTACATGGGGCGGGCTGGCCTGATTAATTCTGGCGGCGCTTCCGGCAAGGATGACCTGGCTCAGGCCGTGCGCACTTCCGTTATCAACAAGCGGGCCGGCGGCATGGGCCTGATCTCGGGCCGCAAGGCCTTCCAAAAGCCCATGAAGGATGGGGTGGAACTGCTCAATGCCATCCAGGACGTCTATCTCAACAAGAAGATTACGATCGCATAAGCCGAGAGAGGGCTCAAAAAGGAAGTGCCGGATGCTTTCAAAGCGTCCGGCACTTTTATCTTGGCGGCTTTACGAAAAAGCGGAGCGCCTTTGAGCTATAGGGCCTGGTGGGGCTTTTAAGCATATCGCCGGCGAACCAGCTTGAGGAAATCCTTCGCTACTTCTTTGCGGTCTTCCTCCAGCCAGTTGAACTGTTCTGCCAACGGGAAGAGGAGGGATTTTGCCTGCTCCATGCTATTGAAGCGGTTCAATTGGCTGAGGGTATCGTTGAGCCGGTTGAGGTCTTTCCCGAAGAGTTCATTCATGTAGAGCAGGCGATCGTTGATAGCCAGTGCTTTAGTCAGGTCGTTTACAGAGCGCTCGCTGAGCCTTTCCGATAATTCCGTGGCATTCCTATGCTCGAACAAAGCAGTGATTTCTCTGGGTACAGAGATTGTTGCTGGCTGATGATGATAGGGCTCGGGTTGCCCTTGCGGCACGGAGGGCACATCGGGCCTTGGGGGTTCTGGGCGTGGTTCCGGCTCGGGGCTGGGCTGGGGCCGAGGGCTGGGCACGGGCTCAGGCACGGGCTCCGGCACGGGCTGCGGCATGGGTGGAGGGCTGGGCATGGGCGGCTGTTGCCCGCTCTGCTTCAGCGAATCTGGGATTTCAATAATCCTTGGCGGACGGTACGTCCGGCTGGGCTGAGGGGGTGGCGGCTGCGGCATTCCAGAGCCGCCCGGGTTATTGCGGGGTAGGCTATCGCCGGGTGCCAATTCTATAAACACCTCATACAGTTGCTTGATATAGCTGAGCATGAGGTCGCGCTCGATGGCGGAGACGGTGTTGGAATCCATGCTCATATTCTTGTACAGAGCATTGATTTTGTCGAGGATGAGCTGAGCTTGCTTCGCATTCATGTGGGTCTAACTTGATTTTTTTGTTTTGCTTTTGACAACCAATTCGTTATGGTTTTCGCAGTAGCAGCGGTAAAGATAAGGGTTGGTCATTTCCCTAGGAAATAATAACTTTACTTTCCGGCAGAAAATTGCAGGCCGCCCCTCTTTTGGGCCGCAGCCCTGCAATGCGCTTCTTTTTTAACATCATAAGCAGGGCAATATGTTTTTGGAACCACATTTTAAAGGGCAACGCAGCGGCTGGATCGAGGTGATCTGCGGGGCGATGTTCTCTGGCAAGACCGAAGAGCTGATCCGCAGGCTGAAACGCGCTAAGATTGCCAACCAGCGCGTTGAGATTTTCAAGCCTAAGATCGATACCCGCTACGACCAGTCCAAGGTGGTCTCGCACGATGCCAACTACATCCTCTCCACGCCGATAGATAGCTCTGCCCGTTTGCTGGAGCTCAGCGATGGCGTCAATGTAGTAGGTATAGACGAAGCCCAGTTTTTTGATGCGGAACTACCCGATGTGTGCCAGAAGCTCGCTCTGCGCGGCCTGCGCGTCATTATTGCGGGCCTGGATATGGATTTCCGCGGCCGGCCCTTTGGCCCCATGCCCAACCTGCTGGCTGTAGCCGAGTACATCACCAAGGTGCACGCCATCTGCAAGCATTGCGGCAACCTGGCGACCCACTCCTACCGCCTCACCCCCAACCCCGACACCGTGATGCTGGGCGAGACGGACCTGTACGAAGCCCGCTGTCGCACCTGCTACCACATGGGGAATATCTTGGATTTGCATGTGGAGCGGGGAGGGGTTTGAGAGGCTATGCCGCCCCCTGTGGCGCGGCTGCTTCAAGCAACGTAGGAGTGGGGGCGATCGGTTCGCTTGGCATTTGTCTGCAATGCTGCTCGTGAATGGCCCTGCAGAAGCTTTTCGCAAGGCCGTAAGGCCGCAACGTTTCTGCTCTTAGCTGTTCCCCGTTAATTGCTGAAAAAGGAAAATTTAAAATTTCCCCTAAAGGGCTTACCTTTGCAGCTTTGAAGGCAAAGCATGAGCATCATGAGAATAGGCATCTTCTTTGGCGGCCCCTCCCGTGAACGGGAGCTTTCCTATGCCAGTGGGCGTGCAGTTTACGACCAGCTCGACCGGAAACTGTTCGAGCCCTTGCCTATTTTTGTAGATAGCTACCGCAACTTCATCTTGCTAGACTGGCAACATTTATACCACAATAGCATCCGCGAATTTTATCCCCCGGCGACCGGGCGGCCGGCATCACCTCATGATTTTCAGATTTACATCGAGAGCTTGGGCGAGCTTTCTGCTGCAGCGCTCAATGCCATGATGGCTAAAGTAGGCCGCCCGATATCCCGTCAGGAGCTACCCGGGCTGATTGATATGGCCTTCCTGGCGATGTATGGAGAATATGGTGAGGACGGGCAGATACAACAAGATTTGGAGGCTCTGGGGATCCCCTACACGGGCAGCGGCGCCCGCGCCTGCCAAATCAGTATGGACCGCTCCATTCAGAAAGACCTGATGGCCGTGCTGGGCTTCGCGCGCCCGGAGGTTTATACCCTCACCCGCGAGGAATGGCTTGCAGCCAATGCCCACGAGATTTACCAGGAAGTCATCAGCCAGGCCGGCTTCCCGATGGTGGTGCACCCCAATAAACAAGGCACCTCTATCGGCATGTCTATTGTGGAGGAAAAAGCCGGGCTGGAAGGGTTTGAGTTGGCCGTCAACCGCGCATTATTCCGCGAAGTTGTGCCAGTTTATGAGTGGCAAGACCGCAGTGCTTTTGATCGGCGGGAGTACCTCCAACTGTTGGCCGATCTCTGGGATGGCCCTGGCTTCCCCATCGCGCTCTCTTTTCAAGGGCAAGAACAATTGGTGTACCACCCCGATACTCTACTGGAACTGCTGGACCGCTATGCCGCCCAGGCCAATGAGGGCGAATCCTTCATCCTGGAAAGCCTCCATAAAGAAGACAAGCTCATCATTGAGCCTTTTATCAGCGGGCGCGAATTTTCCTGCATCGTGCTGCGTAAAGAGGACGGCATGGCCATCGCCCTGCCCCCTACCGAAATAGCCAAAAGCAGCAAGCTGTTGGACTATCAGGCCAAGTTTAAGCCGAGCCAGGCCCGCTATATTACGCCGATTGGCCTGCCTGCCGAACAGCTCGCGGCTATCCGTCAGCAATGTGTGCGGCTTTTTGAGGAGATCGGCTGCCAGGCTTTCGCCCGCATCGATGGTTACATCAGCCCAAGCGGAGCGTTGGTGCTGAATGAGCCCAATACCACGCTCCCCCTCATGTCGGGGGCATTTACCTACCAGCAGGCCGCTGCCATCGGGCTTTCCCCTACACAGCTGTTGACTTATCTGCTGGCTATCTCCCTGCGAGAGCGGTCAGCTACGCCGCTGCAAAAGGGGAATGGCCAGGCGATATTGGCCCAACTGCAAACCAAAATCGGAGAGTCTCGGGCAGCATTTAGCCACCACAAGCGGGTTGGCGTGCTTTTTGGCGGCATCTCCGAAGAGCGCGCTTTGTCGATGGAAAGCGCGCGCCATATTTTTGAAAAGCTATCCAGCTTGGGAGAATATGAGCTGTTGCCTATTTTCCTCAGCGGCAGCCCGGAACAACCCCAGCTGTACCAACTGCCCCTGCCCTTATTCTTTCAAGGGGATGTAGAGGAGGTCATCCAAAAAATCCGCTATTTCCCGCCTTCGGCAGTGATTAGTGAAATCAGGGCGCAGTGCGCTGATATCTACACCAAGTACGCGCCGGCCAATACGGTCTTTGAGCCGCACCCAATCAGTTTTTCTGATTTGCCGCAGATGGTGGATGCCGTGTTTATCGCCTTGCAGAGCAGCGATGCGGGGCAGAGCGGTCTATTGACAGAGCTCGAGCTGCGCAAAATCCCCTACAACGGCCCTGCAGCCCAGGCTTTTGGCATTACTAATAACCGTTATCAGACCATCCAGACGCTACAGCGCAACGGGTTCAAAACCGCCAAGCAGGTGCTGCTGCACAAGCGCGATTACGAAGCAGACGCAGAGTTGTTTTTCAAGCGCGTCGAGAGCCAATTGCACTATCCTTTTGTCGGTAAGCCGGCCGAAGGGTCGGGGCGCTCGGCTTTCCGGATGTTGCACGCACGCAGCGAGCTGGAAGCGTATACCCGCATGATGTTCCGCCCCGAAGCAGAAGAGGGGCTAGAAGCCCGGCGAGTATTGCGCCTCAAGGCCCGGGAAGCTTTTCCGCGCCAAAGCCAGGTACTATTTGAAAGCCCGGTGCCGCCTAAAGGCGCCCTGCAATTAATACCCATCACTGCCGGGCTACTGGCATCCAGAGCGGCAGATGGCAGGCCAGAATTTGAGATTTTCCCGCCTGCCGAGGCGCTTAGCCCCAGCGGCGCTTTTTCACCGGAAGGCGAGATCGGCGCTGGGGCGAGCCCGGGGCCCCGGCTGGCCAGGTTTGGGCGGAGTGCCGAAGCACACCGCCTCATTGAGGCCCAGGTGCGGCAAAGCCTGGAAAGTATTGCCCGCATCCTCAATCTGCAGGGCTGCGCCGCCATCCAGGCGCTCGTGCGGGTCTATGAAGACGATAGCGTCGAGCTCATCCCCCTGGAAGTGGATGCGCTGCCCAGCCTCTTTCCGGGCAGCAGCCTTTTCATCCAGGCGGCTCAGCACCGCTATGCTCCCCATCAATTCCTCGACAAAATCCTCTCGCTGGCGCTCCGGCAGCATGTAGCACCGCCTGCCAAGCCCGAGCCAATGCTTAGCCCGCTGGCGGCTAGCCCAGGGGCAAGCCTCAGCCCGGCCAGCCCAGCAGCCAGTGGTACCCAACGGCAAGAGCCAATTATCCAACATCAAAGATCTATGGAAAAAAAAGGCGACGGATTCCGCCCTCAGCCCTTCGGGCAGTATTTCTTCCAACGCATGCGGGAGCTCTCCGCTGAAGTAGGAGCATTCCTCAAACACCCTCTATTCCTGCGCAATTTTGCCGGGCTGCTGGGGGCTGTACTGCTCTTTTACCTGCTCACTACCTGGGTGTTGAAAATTTATACCCGCCACGGGGAATCGCTACAGGTACCCAATTACGTGGGCATGGATTTAGACGACGCTTTAGCTAAAGCTCGCCAGCAGCGCTTTAAAATCGTGGTCATAGATTCGTTTTTCGACTCTAGCCACGACCCCAATACCATCTTCCAGCAAGACCCTCGGCCTTTGCAGCGTGCCAAAGAAGGCCGCACCATTTACGTGAGCAAATATCGCATCACCCCCGACTCCGTCATCCTGCCTTCATTGATGAGCGCCGGCTACAACTTCAACCAGTATGCCATCAACCTGAAGCGCCTGGATGTACAGGCGGTGGTCAAGGAGCGTGTCTTCGATAGCAAACAGGAAGAGAATAGCATTCAACACTTCTTCCACCGCGATCGGAAAATTACGGACGATATGCTGCGCAGTGGAGTCAAAGTGCCTAAGGGCGCTACCTTGGAGTTTGTCATCACCGAGCGGCTGAGCAGCAATGTCCCTATTCCCGACTTGATCTGCAAGCGTTACGATGCGGCAGTTTTCCTGCTGAGCAGCTCCAACCTCTCCCTCGGCAATATCTACGGCGATGTAGCGAACCGTCAGGAAGCCTATGTTTACCGCCAGGAACCGGAATACATGCCCGGGCAGGTGATTGCACAAGGCCAGCAGATCAGCATCTACCTTACCCTGACCAGGCCGGCTGGCTGCCCGGAAGACCCGGCAGACGGCTTCGGTACAGATAGTGGGCAAGAAAGCGCCCCTCCGGATGATGATGGGTTTTAGCATCGGCCTTAACTAGTGTCTGTCTTTATAGTCCGATAGCTGCGTTACGCTCGGCCCCAAAATCCTCATTTACCGCCAGTAAACTCCGGTTTTGGGGCCTTCGCAAGCCTTGCTCTCGAACTCTAAAGATCAGACACTTGACTAAATGGACAGACACTAAACTATCTAGCTATGGGGCAACAATTTTTAGGCTTGGTCGTTTGCAGGAAAAGGCGTCAAGCCTTAACCTTAATTGGCTATCCCGAAAAGCGCCTCCTGTTTTTGAAAACATGAATATTTAGCATGAACAAGCAACTACTTAATGCCTGGAGCAGCTTGCTGCCTTCGTTAGCTCTTCTGGCCGGCATGCTCGCCTTTATGGCCCCCCTGCAAGCGCAGATTGAAGTGCCGTTGCGCAGCAACC
>CAYSPJ010000163.1:0-9595 GCA_964432875.1 uncultured Phaeodactylibacter sp.
CTCCGCCTGGATATGAACCTCAGCATGTTGAGCACGAATATCGGCAGGGATAAAACGCGGGTTGAGAATCCGGCATTGACTAGACGACAGCAGGAATTTGGCGGCTATCACGTCATCTGGCTGCAAGATCGCTTGCTGCGCTTAGGCTTGGAATATAGGTTGTGAAACGGGCAAGGGCTATTATCCATGTCTCCTCCTAGCCAAAGCAAAGGCGATCAGCAACAGCCCCGCCAGCCCAATCAGCCAGATCCATCTCCAATAAGAGCGGGCATTAGAGGAGATTGAGCGCATATCGCCAACGGCCACCAAGCCGGCCCAAAAGTAGGGGTGGGCGGTGAGCGCGTCGGCAGCGGCGAGGTAGTCGAGTTTGGCTTGGCGCAGGGCCTCATCTTTGACGAAGCCCTGCGCCAGATAGTCGTAAAAATTGACCATCAGCTGGGCAGAAGAATGGTCATTGGCCAGCCACTGGCTCACCACGATACTGCGGCAGCCAGCATGGAAAAAAGCCCGGCCGAGGCTGATAGCGCCCTCTCCCTCCGCGAGCCGGCCAAAGCCCGAATTGCAAGCGCTGATCACGGCGAGCTCAGCGGGTAGCGCGAGCTTGTAGATTTCATAAGCATGCAGGAAGCCATCCGCGAGCGTGTCGCCCTCCAGGGAAAAGGCCAGGCCCGACTGCAGCGGCCGTTCATCATCGGCAATAGCGTGGGCAGCCAGATGGAGGATGCGGCAGCGGGGGGCTGTTTCCCGAAAAGCGCTTTCTGTAGCATCGCCCTCCAGAAAGACTTTGCCGCCAAACCATTGCTTGCCCGCCTTTGCTTCTGAAACGGAAAAGGTCAGCTCGGCAAGCTGTGAACGGTACCCGGAAGCGGCGGCAGCAGCGGGGTAGGCTGGCGCAAAGCCCGCAAAAGCAAGCGGCGCCTGGTGCGGTTCGGGCAAGGGCTTGGCCCAGATGGCTGCCGACCAGGCGTAATGGATGCTGAATTCCCGCAGCAGATAGGCTTGCGACCTGAAGTCGGTTTTGCCCGTTGCCGGGGCCAGCAGCTCAAACGGCAGGTAGTTCAAGATGCCGTGTGGGATGATGAGCAGCCTGCTCTTGCTCGTTAGTTTGCTGCGGCATGGGCCGATGAGCAGATCGTGCAGCAGGTGTACTCGCTGTAAGTAAGCCGCTGCCTTCGAGTTTTGGTAAGAAAAAGAAGCGATGTCTGCTGCGCGTATGCCGCTGATGCTGGCTTCGAAGTCAGCAGGCAACGCTTGGGCAACGCCTTGCAGGCCGTTTTCGTCCAAGAGGAAGAGATAGAGTTGACGGTCGTCGTAAAAATAGGCCAAAAGGCTGGTGCGCTCAGCCGCCAGCTTTTTCATCAGTGCGGCCTGATCTAAAGCAGGCAGCGCATAACGCAACTGGCGAAACCTGGGATAAGCCTCCTCCAGCGTGGCCAACTGCTCGGCATAGGCCTGTTTGGACTCAAAAAGGGCGCTTTGCAGGGTTTGAGCGCTTTCCGGCCGGTTGCGTTCTGCCGCTTCGGCTAGCTCTTCTTCCAGGTCCGCGATTTGCTTTTCCAGCCTTGCGAGCGCAGCCCTTTCCGCTTGGGGCAGCTCGGCATCCAACAGGGCCCAGCCTTCGCTCAGGCTGCGCCACAGCAGGCTGGCCCTGCTGCTTTCTGAAATCTCGAAGGCTTGCCAAAGGTAGTCCGCGTCGCCCGTAATCCGGTAGAGCCGTATCGCGGTTTTTACCCCCGTTTTATAAAGCTCAGCGGTGCCGGTGTTGAGATGTTGGCGAGAGGCTTCCGAGGCATAACCCTGCCGCAGCTTGCCGATGAGGCGCAGCGCGAGCTGAACCGTCGTTAGCGCCGCTTTCAGCATGGGCTCGGGCCGTTCTTGCCGGGCGGAGAGGGCTTCGAGCACTAGCGCCTTGGTGCCCAGGAGCTTCAAGCAGGCCAGCTCATCCTGGATGCCGGCCAAGTCAGGGTTGCTATCCCATTGGGCAGCAGGGCTGCCGCTATGTATGCTCAATTCCTGTAGGCCTAGCTGGCAATAAGCTAAAGCCGAGTCCAGGCCGTTCAATTCTACCCAAGTCTCGGCGATGTCCTGGCAGGCCTGGGCGATGAGGCTGGTAGGGCGGTAGTCGCGCGCGCCCAGCTTTTTCAGCGCAAACTGGTAGTGCGCCAGGGCCTCCTGCCTCGCTCCTTGCTCCCGATAAACCACGGCGAGATTGAAATAGCCCGCCAAGACGTAGGGATGGTCGGGTGGCAGGGCTTGTTCCAGCCGTTTCTGCCCGCTGCGGTAGAGCCGGAGCGCGGTGCGGTAATCCTTCAGGTCAGCATATACGCCGGCCAGCTCGGTCATCGCGCCCGCCGCTTGCGGGTGGCTGCTGCCCAGGGCCGCCTCGGCGATGCGCAGCCCTTCCTGCACGTAGGGCAGCGCGGCTTGGTATGCGCCCATTTCCTGATAGACTTTGCCGATGTTGCGATGGTATTTGGCTACGCTGGGGTGGTCGGCAGCATAGTTTTTGAGCTTGATCTCCAGGGCTTTTTGCCCATAGTCCAGCGCCTTTTGCAAGTCGCCTTGCTTGCGGTAGAGGTAGCCCATGTTGCTGTAGATGCGGTTGAAATCTTCGCTGTCGGGGGCGGATGATTTTTGGAATACCTGAAAAGCGCGCAAATAGTAAGTTTCGGCATCTTGGTAACTACCCATTTTATGGAAAACCGTGCCGATATTCATCCAGGCGTTGCCCGCCTGTGAACTCTCCCGGCCATAGGTTTGCTCAATGATCTCCAGGGCTTGCTGATAAGCAGCGATAGCCTGGCCGGGTTCGTACATCTGAGCATAGGCATTGCCGATATCCAGGTAACAATCGGCGGCGGCTTCGCTCTGTGGGCCGCTTGTTTTTTGGGCAATGGCCAAAGCGGCTTGGAGGTGCCGCAGGGCCTGTTCGTGCTCCCGCAGCTTGAGATGGGCACGGGCCAGGCGGGCGAGGAATCGGAGTTCGCCCTCATGCCCGCTGCCCTGTGCTTGTATGCTCGCCTGCCAAGCGCGGTGGAAGTGCTGCTGGGCGGCGCGGTAGTTGCCCTGGGCATACTCGCGCTTGCCCCGCTCGTACAGCTCGTCCGGCGATTGGGCGGCCAGCAGCAGGGGAGCGGCAGCACAAACAAGGAGTAATACCGTATGCAATAGGGCATGTCTCATATTAGGCGATATTGGGTTTCCTGATTCAAGACCTTTCGGAATAGGGCGAGGCCGAAAAGGACGCCTCCCGAAACGCTTAAGCCTCCAAGATAGGTTTTATTGGCATACCAATTTAAGAAAAAGGCCGCCTGATTGGATTTTTCAGGTGGAGGCTTAGCCGACTATAAGTCTGGGCTGAGCGCTCTGGCTTATCAACAGAAAGCTTTCCGGCAGCATTGGCTTCCTAAAATCTGTAATACTCCAGCAGGCCTCTTTCAAGCCCGCGTATTTGTGCGTCGCTTGGTACGAAGTCATAGATCTGCATTTCAAGCATTTTTATCGTGGCAAAACCTACACCTGCTGAAGACCCATTGATGTCGCTTACCCCGATGCTTGCACCCAGGAACTGCTCGATGGGTATGGTCATGTTGGGGTCATGTGCCTCTTTCAGGCCATTGATAAATATGCTTACCCCGTTTTCCTGGCTGAAGGTGAAAATCAAGAGCTGCTCTTCAAATATTGACCGGTTGAGCTGGGCGCTCAGTTTATTGTTGCCTCCATGCGAAATGCTCACGGTTTGGCTGTTGTCAAAACCGATCCTGATCCCCCTGCCCGGCGCGTTGCTTTCTCCCCAAAACCAATATAAAGGTGTGTTGTCATTTGGCGGAACTCCAGTTCGGCTCACTATTGCGACAATGGTATAATCCGTGTTTCGAAGCGCCGTTCCGGGAACGCTCATACGCCCGGTAAATGACGTAGAATTATACTGAAAATAAGGAACCCGTCCTCCATCCGGATTACCTGGATTCCAAAGGCCAGCATATTGCGGGCCGCCGAATGGCACTACTGCATCACGGCTATTATTACCTGTTTGTGCACCAAATAAATCCTGCCACCGGGTGATACCCCTGGCACCAAGAACATTTCCCCAGGATACGCCCTTACTGCCTCGATACCAGGCTACTCCATCATAAAGTGCATCACTCAGGGGCGCACAATCAATAATGTCGTACTCGGTAGCAACTTTAACTTTAAGCTGTCGCGCCGGATCATTGGCTGCATTTACAGTATAACTGAGCGGTTGGCCAGTGGTAATCGTTCCACCTTCTGCTACAAACGTCTTGAGGGCGTTAAAATCTCCGGTCAGGGCTGCCGCAGCCTGGCTAGAGTTTCCGCCGATGGCATATCCGCTTATCTGGACACTGCTAAGTTCGCTTACGTACTTCACGTCGCCGCCAAGGGAACCGCTCGCCACCACACCGTTAAAGCTGGCATCAATGGAAGCCCTCATTTCCTGATATGAATCTGTTGACTGGATCAGAAGGTAAAAAATCCGGCCATAGGTTACGCTCGATACATACGCTGCAGGATTTCCGGGTTGGATATAACGCCTTAGCTGTTCTCCCGTCACATTCTCCCCAAAAAATTGGGAAGGGTCAGTCGGTGCCTCAAAAGCAATGGTGTAGTAACTCTGGGTAAGGCGAACCAGATACCGGTTGTAGCTTACATCCGAATTATAGTTGAAAGAACCCTGCACATCCGTAGTAAGGCTGCTGTATTCGGCCCTAAGCGCTACGCCAAGCTGCTCGCGCGATGAGATGCGCTCCATTGAGTAAGTGGTCCTCGCCGGGAGGTCGCCCGGGTTGTTCGCAATAATTTCGTTCATGGCATCATAGACGCTGCCGAGCCCAACTACATCGAGCTGCCGGCTTGCAGAGGATGCGCCATTTACGAGCGTTATAACAATTTTACCTGGACCGCGCTCTACTGGTATCGAGCTTGGTGTCGCATTGCTCAGTGTATTGCCCTGTAGCAGGTTGCCCGGGAAAATGACCTGGGTGTTAGGGTCAAATTGGGGGTAATCGCTGTATCCCCGAGTCAGGCTTACGGTTTTTCGTGTACAGAAATATAGTTCATTGCCAGAATATTCTTCTGACTCCACGGGGTCGGTTTCACTGTAGCTCTCTGTAAAATCTTCAAAAGATCCGGCTCCTTCTAAGATGATATCATGGCCAACGCCGTCTACAATGTTATCCTTTGTGCATGCATTGAAAATAAGTATAGCGCAAATCATCGGGAGGAGGAGAAAGGAAATTCGATTTGTCGTGAATAGCTTTTTCATCTAGCTGGTTATTTTTTGTGATTGATATGGCTCCATATATCGCTTGCGCCGGAGAGCTTACCCCCCAGGCGCAAGTTTTTTTCTGGGCTTACTGCCCCCGGGCTGTTCCCACGTATACGGTATTTGTCGCATCAGCGTTTACATAAATCACATCTTCGCGCGAATCGCCATTGATATCGCCGGTCAGGATTTGGAACTGCGGCCATTGGTTGCCGGACGGGTGGTCCTGGCTGACGCGGGAGAAGTCAAAATTGCCATCGGCTTTTCCAAGGCCAATGATCAGGTGATTTACAGTTTCCAGAGAATTCAGAAGCAGGTCTTTTCGTCCATCTCCGTTTACATCCAGTAGCCGCATCTGATAATCGAATGGACCACCTTCTCGATTTACCCATTGAAGAGACCCAGCTACAAGGGCTGGCGTTCCACCGGTGGTCAGATCTCTGTGTACAGGTACCCTGTCAACTCCCAGCGGATTTATCCATACAAGATCTGCGCCGGCATTTCCATCAATATTTCCGATAACCACTTTGTAGTTCGTCCATCCACCTGTTCCGCGATCAAATCTGCCTCTGAAGTTAAATATGGACCCCGGATCATCATTGACTGATTCTGCAAAATAGACATGATGAACGTTTACTCCGACGGTGTGCCAAATCAGGTCATCCCGGCCGTTTCCGTTAATGTCGGCAACGGCAAACGCTTCATTCCCTGTCCAGGCGTTTAAAGGATGATCCTGGGACATCCCTGCTGTGGGTTCAAAATTATCGGTTCCAAACGTACCGTCGCCATTGGATAGGCTGACATAAGTACGGTTGGTATTCGACAGATAATTCCACACCAGGTCATCCCCATCTTTGCCGTCGATATTTCCTACTTCAAACCGATATTTAGTGCCCCATGATGCCCCTTCTTTGGTGAACATCGGCATCTCTTCAAAAGTGCCGTTACCGTTCGACAAGCTCACATAGGTGGTATTGGTATTAATTACGCGGCTCCAGGCCAGATCATCGCGGCCGTCGTTGTTGAAGTCGCCCACTTTTACCACGTACTGGCTCCAGCCGTTGGCCGGCGAGGCACTGTGCGAAATTGGTGTGCCCATCGTAAAGGTGCCATCACCGTTCGAGAAGGCCACTACGGTCTGATTGGAGTTGGCGCTTACATGATTGTAAATCAGGTCCTGATTGCCATCGCCATTCACATCGCCCATCATCACCTTAACCGGCGCCGAAATGGGCAGGCCAAGGTTTTGGGCATTCAAAAAATTAAACGTGCCCGGGCTGGCCTGGGTGGCGTCACAGGAGCGTATGTTGTATTGGGTAGTTTCCGTTACGCTTGCAATGCTTCCATCGCCCAGGTTGCGGAAGGTGTAGCTCATCGGGGCCGCACTCGACAGCGGCGCGTTGTTGGTAAAATACTGCGACCAGTCGCCGGAACGGATCATCGCCAGGGTCGCTTCGGCATCGCCGCCAATGGAGGTGATCTTGATCTTCGACTCCTGAAGGATCGATTGCTGTTTGGCACTCAGGTTGGCTTGCACGCTTCCGCCAATTCCGTTGTACCCGGCCTGCATCGTGGCCCGGATGTCAGATTCACTGGCGGTAGACGTGATCGAAAACATCATCATCCGGCCATACACGATGTTGGATACATAAACCGGAAGGTTATCGGGGCCAATGCGCCCCTGGCTGATCTGTTGCTCCAGTTTGGCCTGGGTAAAACCGGCACTGAAGAAATCGCCAGGGCTCTGCGGGGCTTCCACCACCACCTCATACATCTTCTGATAAAACTGCGCAGTAACGGTGGTCTCGGATCGCTGCTGGTCAATACTGCCGCTGGCAGAAGCTTCAAAACCCAGGTAGTTTCCTGAGATGCCCATCTGCAGGGCCGATTGTTTTTCACTGAAATAGGTTTCCATTTTGAAGTTTATGGAACTGGGGGTTGCGAGGCCACTTGCCGTTGCATTGCCAATCATCGAACCAATAGCCTGATCAACAGTGGCCTGGTTGGGGTTTTCAACAGTGCGGAAGTTATCGTTGTTGGCCAGTCCGGGAATGGATACCCTGATGGGCGTCCGCTCGGCAATGGGCAATCCAAGCAAACTTCCCAATCCATCCCGATGGCTTTTACCCTGGATAAGGGCTCCGGCATAGAGTATTTCCCGGTCGGGACTATACATGGCAATCTGCTGCGGGTTGCCGGAAAGGGTAAACGGTTGCGACTGGCAAGAATAGGTTACGTCTTCGAGTACGGTAATACTGCCATCTTCGTTGATCTCCTGCACATCCAGAACCACATCATCCAACGGTTCTGGCTCGCCTGCGGGTGTGGGGGGCTGGGTTGCTCCGGGTGGCGAGAACTGGTTCCACGATGGCAACTCCTGCAGATATTTGCTTACATCTTCTGTACTGATCGGTAAATCTACCACTTCTTTTTCACAGGCGCTTATCAAAAGCAGAGCACCAAGAATGGGGATGGACAGCAAAAAGATTCGGTTTATCCTGAATGGTCTTTTCATCTAGCTGGTTGTTTTTTATGATTGATATGACTGCATATATCGCTTGCGCCGGAGAGGTTACCCCCAGGCGCAAGTTTTTTTTCTGGCTTTTCTGCCGCTTATTTTTTAAACTTGCAGCGTAACCTTTTTCACCGCCAAGATATATGCCTAAGATCATTGCAGTCAAGGAAGGAGACCGAGCGTTGCTGGAAGGCATCCTGGAAGCGGATAGCCGCAGCATACAGCAGGTTTACGACCAGGCTTTGCCTGCGGTGATCCGTTGGGTAGAGGAAAACAGCGGCACGGAGCAGGATGCGCGGGACGTTTTCCAGGAGGCGATGATCGCGCTGTTCCGCAGGTTGGAAAGCGGCGATTTCACGCTGAGCTGCACCTTGGCCAGCTATCTGCGCATCCTTTGCCGCAATCTCTGGCTGGCGCGGCTACGGGATGGGAAGAAATTTCAAGCCACGCCCCTGGAAGGGGTCGAGGCGGTGGATTTGAGCCGCGATGTGCTAGAGCAACTGGGGCAGGCCGAACGGCAGGGGTTGTTTTTTAAGCATTTCGACGCTTTAGGCGAAAACTGCCGCCGGATACTGCGCTTGTTTTTTGATAAAACGCCCTTGGCGGAAATCGCCCGTCAACTGGATACCAGCGAGGGCTACATCAAAAAGCGCAAATTTGAATGCAAGGAAAAACTGATCAAAGCGGTACAGCGCGACCCGCTGTTCCAAGAGCTGAAAAATGAATAGGCAAGCGAATGGATGAGCAGACCAAATACGAACGCATCGAAAGCTATCTGGCGGGCACTATGGCGCCGGCCGAGCGCCTCCAGTTTGAACAAGAGCTAGCCACAGATTCGAGCTTGGCGGACGAAGTCGAATTGCACGAGCAACTACAAAGCAGCCTGCGGGGCGAAAAAATCCATGAATTCCGAGCGGCGCTGCAAGCCGTCGATACGCACTGGCAAAACCCTGCCGGGAAGCCCGCCCGCAACCGGAGGCTGCGCCGCCTTTTCCGTCCCGCCCTGGCTGTCGCAGCCGCGGTGGCGCTCTTGCTCATCGCCTGGCAGCTATTTTCCCCCCATGGCCGCCCGGATGTCAGCGAGCAACAGTTCGCCGCGTATTTTGAGCCTTACCAAATGGTGCTCAGCCAGCGCTCTGCCGCCGAATTGCCAGAGCGCGCCGGGCTGCTCAACACGGCTATCAAACAGTACGCGGAGGGCCAGTTTGCGGAAGCTGCCATCGCTTTCCGCCAGTTGGAGCAAAGCGAGCCCGGCAACATCGCTTTCCAATTTTACCGGGCGTTGGCGCTCTTGGCCAGTGGGCAGGCAAGCGAAGCCATTCCCGTCTTCGAAACCGTCTTGGCCCGTTCCGGGCACTTGTTTACCGAGCAGAGCCGCTGGTACCTGGCTTTGGCTCATTTGAAAACGGGGCAGGAGGCTGAAGCCAAGCGGCTCCTCGAAGGCATCGGGCCGGGCCAGTTCCGCTACGCGCAGAGCCGGGAGCTGTTGGGGAAATGAGTTCTTTAGCGGAAACGGTTTTCTTCAGCTTCCGCTGGCGGGCGGTACGGCAAGCTCAGGGCAGGCAGGGCAGTAAGCCGGGGAGGACGGTGCCTGAAGGGCGAGCAAGGAAAATTAGATTGTACCCGCTTGCTCAAGGCGAGCAACGCCAGCTCTTTTAGGTACAACCTCATCGGCCACCTTCCTGCGAACGAGCAGGAGAGGGTCTACACTCATATTGCTTGGCGCAACAGCAAAAGAGAAAAGGGACATAGGCGCATCGGCCCATGTCCCTTTTCGCGTTCTAATCCAAGAATGT
>CAYSPJ010000164.1:0-1372 GCA_964432875.1 uncultured Phaeodactylibacter sp.
CGGATCGCAAAAGCCAGTGGTGTTGAAATATCGTCTCATGAGGCGAAGATAAGGATTTTTTAGCATTGGAAGGGCGCCCTTGCGCAGTTGGGCAGCGGCGAATGCCTGGCTACCGAAAAGCCGCTCACCAGACCTGAGCTGGGCAGGCTTGGGCAGCCAAAAGCCCTAAGCGCTTCTGGGGGCAGGCTCGATCAAGTCCCACTTGTTTCCGTACAAATCTTCAAACACTGCGACTTTGCCGTAGGCCTCCCAAGCAGGCGGCCGGACGATGGCGATGTTTTGCGTTAGGAGCCTTTGATAATCCCGTTCAAAATCGTCAGTATATAAAAACAGGAAGACCCGCCCGCCGGTCTGATTGCCAATCCGGCTGATCTGCTCGTCGTTGGCGGCTTTAGCCAACAACAAACAGCAGCCAGCTGAACCTTTGGGCCTGACCAGCACCCAGCGCTTGGTAGCGCTGAGCCGCGTATCTTCGATTAAATCGAATTGAAGCTTGCGGGTGTAAAATTCAATCGCCTCGTCATAATCACTGACGACGATGGCGACATGTGCCAAGCTTTGTTTCACTGCTCTTTGTTTTTGGTGTTTTACTGCTAAATGCTCACCGCCCAGCGGTGCTCTGCGAAGGCGGCGGCGTGCGGATACCCCAATTTTGGTTAGGTATAGAATCCAGCACAAAAGTCAGGGTGCCGCCGTCCAGCAGTTTTTCCCGCTCGATCCAGCAGTCCTCGATGGGCTGTCCGTTGAAGGAGAGCGCCTGGACGTAGTAGCTTGCCGGCCCGTTGCCGAGCGTTTCGATGACCAGCAGCTTGGCCGGGTCGTTGGCAAGCAGCAGCGTCACTTTGTCGAACTGCGGGCTGCCGAACTGGAACGTCGGGTTGGCGGCGGCGTGGCCTTGTACATCGAACAAGCCCAGGGCGGCCATCACGTACCAGGCGCCCAGTTGGCCTTGGTCTTCGTCTTGTCCGAAGCCGTAGCCGTGCAGCGGCTCGGTGCCGTAGAACTCGTCGCGGATGAGGCGGGTCCATTTTTGGGTCAGCCAGGGCTGGCCGGCGTAGTTGAACAGCCAGGAATGGAACAGGCTGGGCTGGTTGCCGTGGTTGTAGAGCGTCTCGATGCCCGAGAAGCTGTGGATTTCCTCGCCCCCGCCGAAGCGGCTCTTGCGGCTCTCCTCGAAGGTCTGCCGGAGGCGCTCGCGGTAGAGGTCCGCCCCCATTTTTTCCATCAGACCCGCCTGGTCGTGGGGCACGTACCAAGTGTATTGGTAGGCGTTGCCCTCCTGGAAGCCGCGCCAGGCCTCCAGCGGATTGAAGTTTTCGATGAAGGTGCCATCTTCGTATTTGGGCCGGATGAATTGGGTCTCTTCGTCGAA
>CAYSPJ010000164.1:1472-9454 GCA_964432875.1 uncultured Phaeodactylibacter sp.
TCGGTATTGAAGTGCCGGTAGCGGGGCTTGCCCTTTTTGTCCAAGGGGATTTGCCCGATGCCGCCATCATTGCGGGGGTATTGCCCATTCTCATCGCTGGCCAGGCCGCGCCCGAGCAAAGCATGGTACAAGCCGGTGTAGAATTTCGTCAAATCTTCCGGCCGCCCTCCTTCGGCGCGGATGCGCCCCAGCATCTGGTTCCATTCGCGGCGGGCATTGGCGCGCACTTCGTCGAAAGCCATCCCCCGGGCTTCGGCCTCCAGGTTCCGGCGGGCGTTTTCAATGCTGGTGTACGACAAGCCCACTTGCATCTCGATCGTTTCATCGGCAGCGGTTTCGAAAGTCAGCACCAAGCCGTTGCCCACCCCCTTCGATTCGGCCGGGCCAGGCTGGAAGAGGCTGTCCACGAAGGTGCCGGTGGCCTGGGGTGCTTTGCTCAGTTGAGCGTAAAAGAACATCTTCACCCGCTTGCCCGGATCGCAAAATTTGGCGTATTCCGGATAAGTGATGACGTAGCCTTCAACCGCCTTTTCGCCGGAAAGCTTGATGTAAGCCTCGGTCACGTCGGAGCTTTCGCCTTGCTTATGCCCGACGTCAAAAACCAGCTGGGCCGCATCGGATGCCGGGAAGGTGTAGCGGTGGAAGCCGACCCGCTGGGTGGCGGTGAGTTCGGCTTTTACGCCATAGTCCTTCAGCAGCACCGTGTAATAACCAGGCTCGGCATGCTCATCGGCTTTGTCGAAGCGCGAGCGGTAGCCGCCGTCGGGGTCTTCGAGGGTGCCGGGCATGGTCTGGATGGCGCCCACCGTGGGCATCACCACCACGCCGCCGATCTGGAATTCGTGGAAGTGCCCGAAGCCTTCGATCGAAGTATGGCGGTCGTCGTAGCCGTGAGGCAGCCAACTGCCGATGCTCATGTAAGCATTCGTGTGCGGGGCCAGTTTGGCCATGCCAAATGGCAAGGCGGCCGGGGTGTAGAAAAACCACCGCCCGTGCACCGAGCCAAGCTGTGGATCAACGTACTGGACCGCATCGAAAGGGGGCAGGGTTTCCCGCGGCTGGCAAGCTGCTAAACCTAGCAGCAGGCTAAATAAAATCGATGGTTTATTCATTGTTGCTTTTTTTGAGACCGTTTAGAAAGGGCAAGGAGGGAAGGTGCTGCCTTACACCTGCCGCTGCGCAGGATATCGATCAATGGCCTACCTCTAGCTCAAAGCACCTATGCCGCCATCGCTTTGGTATCTCCGGGCCCAGTTCAGGGCCCAAATTACGGCATAAGTGTGAAAAAAGGGAATGTCGGCATACCTATAATCAGATTTGCAGCTCCATCAAACAATCCAATGATTCTTGTGTTTTTTGAATTTGTAAGCTGTAGGCTTTTAGCTATGGGGATCAACACCGGCTAAAATGCAGCTCATTTCCCGTAACATCCTGACCCATCAAAATAAATCTACCTTCGCTGGCTGAGGGATATTTAGTTGCGCTGATGCTTTCCAAATTTACCACAATTGTGTAAATTTGTCGGCTTATCGGGCTTGAGCTAGCAAGCAAACGATACTCGCTTAAATCGTTGATTATTAAAAACTTATCAATCTATAGAAAATGGGAGACAACACATCTTCAAGTAAGCCTTCATACAATGTGAATGATGGGGGCAAATGTCCATTTACAGGTGGCGCTATAAAGCAAAGCGCTGGCGCCGGCACGAGAAACCGCGATTGGTGGCCAAATCAGTTGAAACTGAACATCCTCCGCCAGCACTCTTCCCTGTCCAACCCGATGGGCGAGTCATTCAACTACGCTGAGGAGTTCAAAAAGCTCGATCTGGATGCCGTGAAGGAAGACATCTTCGAGCTGATGACCACTTCACAAGACTGGTGGCCAGCCGACTACGGACATTATGGCCCGTTCTTCATCCGGATGGCATGGCATAGCGCTGGTACTTACCGTATCTCTGATGGCCGCGGTGGCGCGGGCTCTGGCACTCAACGATTTACCCCCCTCAACAGTTGGCCTGATAATGTGAACCTCGACAAGGCCCGTTTGCTGCTGTGGCCCATCAAAAAAAAATATGGCAAGAAAATTTCCTGGGCCGACCTGATGATCCTTGCTGGCAACTGCGCCCTCGAGTCGATGGGCTTGGAGACCTTCGGTTTCGCTGGTGGCCGTGAGGATGTTTGGGAGCCGGAAGAAGACGTCTATTGGGGCTCTGAAAGCGAATGGCTGGGCGACAAGCGCTATACCGGCGACCGCGAACTGGAGAATCCTCTTGCTGCCGTTCAGATGGGCTTAATCTATGTAAACCCGGAAGGCCCTAATGGGAATCCTGATCCGATCGCGGCTGCCCGTGATATTCGCGAGACTTTTGGCCGCATGGCTATGAACGACTACGAAACGGTTGCGCTGATTGCCGGCGGGCACACCTTCGGCAAAACCCACGGCGCCGCAGATCCAGGCAAATACGTAGGCCCGGAGCCTGCCGCTGCTGGCATTGAGGACCAAGGCCTCGGCTGGAAAAATACTTTCGGCAGCGGGCATGGATTTAACACGATTTCGAGCGGCCTTGAGGGCGCTTGGACCACCACCCCTACGAAGTGGAGCAATAACTTCTTCGAGAACCTGTTCGGTTACGAATGGGAGTTGACGAAGAGCCCTGCTGGCGCGCACCAGTGGAAACCCAAAGGCGATGCCGGTGCCGGTTTAGTGCCGGATGCCCACGATCCTTCGATAAGGCATGCGCCTTTCATGCTAACGACTGACCTCTCTTTGAGGTTCGACCCTATCTATGCGCCAATTTCAAAACACTTTCACGAAAATCCGGATGAGTTCGCAGATGCCTTTGCCCGGGCCTGGTTCAAACTGACCCACCGCGATATGGGGCCGATTGCGCGCTACCTCGGCCCAGAGGTGCCTAAGGAAGAGCTGATCTGGCAAGACCCTGTCCCCGCTATTACGCATCAACTCATTGATGATAAGGACATCGCTGCGCTGAAGGGTAAAATCCTTGATTCAGGACTGACGGTGTCACAATTGGTGTCCACTGCCTGGGCTTCAGCATCAACTTTCCGCGGCTCTGATAAGCGTGGTGGGGCCAATGGCGCTCGCATTCGCTTGGCGCCTCAAAAGGATTGGGAAGCCAACAATCCAGCTCAACTGGCAAAAGTGCTCCAGACGCTGGAGGGCATCCAAAAAGCTTTCAACGCTGCCCAGTCTGGTGGCAAGCAGGTTTCACTAGCCGATTTGATCGTGCTGGGCGGATGTGCAGGTATTGAAAAAGCTGCCAAGAATGCTGGCCATGATGTGACGGTCCCCTTCACACCGGGCAGAGCTGATGCCTCAGAAGAGCAAACCGATGTGGAATCATTCGCTGCCCTTGAGCCAGCTGCCGATGGGTTCCGCAACTACTTCAAGCCTAAACACGCGGTAACGGCAGAGGAGATGCTGGTAGACAAAGCACAGTTGATGACGCTGACGGCACCGGAGATGACCGTTCTTGTTGGTGGCATGCGTGCGCTCCATGCGAACTTCGATAACTCCAAGCACGGCGTATTTACCAAGCGCCCCGAGGTACTGACCAACGACTTCTTCGTCAACCTGCTCGATTTTGACATTACCTGGAAGGCAACCTCAGCGTCCCAAGACGTATTTGAAGGCCGTGATCGCGTAAGCGGTGAACTCAAGTGGACGGGTACGCGGGTCGATCTCATTTTCGGTTCTAACTCAGAGCTCCGAGCCATTGCTGAAGTCTATGGATATGAGGATTCTCAAGAGAAATTCGTCAACGACTTTGTGGCAGCGTGGAACAAGGTGATGAACCTCGACCGCTTCGACCTGGTCTGATCTATTGCTATCTGGCAGGCCGCAAGGCCTGGTATATCGCAGCCGCGATGCCAAGAGATGGCTAAAAGCCAGCGTTAGGCAATAGCGGTTGCTACATCATGTAAAGTCCATGAGGTGGCCTGGTATCAGGCCACCTTTTTTTATGCTCTATAAACCTGCTGCCTCAGTTCATCTAGTACCTCGCTAAATAACAGGAGGATATAAAAAGCCAATAAGTGAAATGCCGGCTCCCGCGCTGCCTGGCGCAAGCAAGCCCTCCTCAAAACCCCGGCGGCCGCTGCCGATGGAAATCCGTATGTGCCTGGAAGAAAGCCGCTACTTTCAGCACCTCCGCTTCGCCATAGAGTTTGCCACAGAAAGTCATGCTAGTCGGTGTGCCATTCATAAATCCCGTAGGCAGTACTACGCAGGGGTGGCCGCTGAGGTTGGTGCGCAGCAGGTTGCCCCCGTGCCAGGAAGGAGCCAGGAAGACGTCGATATCCTGCAAGCGGCGGTGGATATCCTCGTTCATCTGGCGGCGGAGGCGGTTGGCATGCAGGTATTCCACTGCGGGGATGAAGCGGGCCTGACGGAAGACATTGGGCCAGGCGTTGCGCACCTGGCGCACCAGCAAATCGTCTTTGCCGTTGCGGGTGAGCGCTTCAAAGGCGGAGGCTGCCTCGGCACTCAGGATGAAGGAGATGTCCGGCACTTGGGGCAATTCCAGCGGCACGAGTACGATGCCGAGTTCCCGCAGTTTCGCCAGCGCGAGGCTATCATTGGTGCGGAAGGGGTAGTTGCCCTCGAAGTCCTTTTTCAAATAACCGACCCGGATTTCCCTGGCTTTGAGCTGGTGGTTGTAATTGAAGGCGGCCTGGGCCGTGCTGGGGTCGCGTACATCCCGGCCGCGGATGGACTCAAAGACGATGGCACAATCCTCGGCGCTGCGGGCAATAGGGCCAATTTTATCCATGCTGGTACATAAATCCATGGCCCCATAGCGGCTCACCTGCCCATAAGTGGGGCGCAGGCCGGTAGTGCCGCAAACCGTAGAAGGAGAAACGATCGAGCCCAGAGTCTCCGTGCCGATAGCAAAGGGCAGCAGCCCCGCCGCGACGGCGGCGGCAGAACCAGCCGAGGAGCCGCTCGAGCCTTGCTGGGTATTCCAGGGGTTGCGGGTTTTACCGCCGTACCAGACATCGCCCCAGGCCAGGGCCCCCAAGGTCAGTTTGGCGACTAGCACTGCTCCTGACGCATCCAGCTTCTCAATCACAGCTGCGTCGTAGTCGAGCACCTGGTCTTTATAAGGCATGGCACCCCAAGTGGTTTTGTAGCCAGCCGCTGCCAGCAAATCCTTCGCGCCGTAGGGGATGCCGTGCAGGGGGCCCCGGTAAAAGCCACGGGCCAGTTCTTCATCCATTAGACGGGCTTGAGCCAAGGCACGCGCTTCGGTAAGCGTAATGACACACTCCAGCCCGGGGCCGTGTTTTTTCAAGCGTTCCAGAAAGAACTCAGCCAGTTCTACGGAGCTGATCTGCCGCTCTTTGATGAGCACCGCCAGTTGGCCGATGGAAAAAAAAGCCAGCGCTTCCCTATCGGCAGGCAGCTGCACTTTTTCTGGTAAGGGAAAGGCTACGGCATCTTGTGCCTGAGGGATGGCAAAGCCCTGCGGCAGCTGGTCGAACAAGAGGGCAGGGGCCAGGCCGTTGGGGATATCCTGCTCCCGGATGGCTTGGTATGCCAGTCGCTGGTTTTCCAGGCCGGGCAGCATGCTGTCTATTTCTGAGGAAGTCACCTCCAGTCCGATGAGGGCCGCCGCCTGCTCAGTCATCATCCGGTCGATAGGCGCACGCAGCAGCGTGAAGCTCAGCAAAGCTCCAAGGGCGAGCCCCAGCAGCAGGTAAGCGAAGTTGTGTTTTTTCATCTCTATTTCTTGTTTTATGACCCACGAAGTTAAAAAACCTTACGCAAACCAGCGAATTTTCGCCAAAAGCTATATCTTGACCCAAAATTAGCAGCAAAAAATAAAACTGGCTAATCTTCTGAGGTTCGGCAGCCGATGTTCGGCCTACACCCTTGTCCTGCGGGCAGCTTTGCCCGCGTAAACCTAGAAGCTTGCCACAAAAGCATCCACATGCACGACTTATATCCGCATCTGCTCGCGCCGCTCGACCTGGGCTTTACCGTGTTGAAAAACCGCGCCCTCATGGGGTCGATGCATACTGGCTTGGAAGAAGAGAAAAACGGCTTTGAAAGGATGGCGGCTTATTTCGCCGAGCGTGCCCGCGGCGGGGTGGGCTTAATCGTCACCGGGGGCATCGCGCCCAACCGGGCGGGCTGGGTATCGCCCTTTAGCGCCAAGCTCTCTACCCGCCGCGAGATGCGGCGCCACCAGTTGATCACCCAGGCGGTACAGGAAGAAGGCGGCAAGATTTGCCTGCAAATCCTTCATGCCGGGCGCTATGGCTACCACCCTCTGGCGGTAGCGCCTTCACCCCTCAAGTCGCCTATTTCGCCTTTCAAACCCTGGGCTTTGACAGGCGGGGGAGTGGAGCGCACGATCCACGACTTTGTGCGCACAGCCGTGCTGGCCCAAGAGGCTGGCTACGACGGCGTGGAGATTATGGGGTCGGAAGGCTACCTCATCAACGAGTTTATCGTAGCCAAGACCAACCAGCGGCGGGATAAATGGGGCGGGCCTTATGAGAACCGTATCCGCTTCCCGCTCGAAATTGTGCGCCGCACCCGCGAGGCGGTTGGGCGAGATTTCATCATTATTTACCGCTTGTCAATGCTGGATTTGGTGGAAGGCGGCAGCACCTGGGAAGAAGTGGAGCTCCTGGCTCAGCGCATCGAGCAAGCCGGTGCCACCATCATTAATACGGGCATCGGCTGGCACGAGGCACGAGTGCCGACTATCGCCACCATGGTGCCGCGGGGCGGCTTTAGTTGGGTCACCAAGCGCCTAATGGGCAAGGTGAGCATCCCGCTCATCGCTACCAACCGCATCAATACTCCAGAGAAGGCCGAGGAGATACTAGCGGCAGGCCATGCCGATATGGTCTCCATGGCGCGCCCTTTCCTGGCTGATGCCGAATTCATCAAAAAGGCGACGGAGAAGCGGGCCGACGAAATCAACACTTGTATCGCTTGCAACCAGGCTTGCCTGGACCACGTCTTCGAGCGCAAGCCGGCCAGTTGTCTGGTCAACCCCCGCGCATGCCATGAGACGGTATTGAACTATCCGCCGGCGAAAATCAAGAAAAAGATAGCGGTGGTGGGCGCTGGCCCGGCCGGGCTGGCTTATGCGACCATAGCCGCGGGGCGCGGCCACGAGGTACACCTCTATGAAGCCGAAGGGGAAATTGGCGGCCAGTTCAACATGGCCAAGCGCATTCCGGGCAAGGAGGAGTTTTACGAAACCCTGCGCTATTATCAGCGCCAGATCGAGCTGACGGGCGTACGCCTGCATCTCAATACCTGGGCGACGCCCGAGCTGCTGGCTGAAGGGGGCTTTGCCGAGGTGCTGATCGCTACCGGCGTAGCGCCCCGGCAGGTACAATTGGAGGGCATCGAACACCCTAAGGTGTTGAGCTATATCGACGTGCTGAAGCATGGACAGCCAGTTGGCCAGCGCGTGGCCATCATCGGCGCGGGCGGTATCGGCTTCGACCTAGCCGAATTCCTCAGCCAGGAGGGCGAAAACCCCAGCCTCAATATCTCCGCTTTCATGGAGGAATGGGGTGTGGACATGAGCTACCAGCAGCGCGGTGCCATCGCCCGCCCTGCCCCGGCGGCACCCGGCCGGCAGATTTTTCTCTGCCAGCGCTCCAAAGGTAAGCCAGGTGCTGGCCTGGGTAAAACCACTGGCTGGATACACCGCAGTAGCCTGCGCTACAAGGGGGTGGAAATGCTTCCAGAGGTACAGTATCAGCGCATTGACGACCAGGGCCTGCACCTTACGGTCAAAGGACAACCTCGCTTGTTGGAAGTGGACCACATCATCGTCTGCGCTGGCCAGAGCCCTCTACGTGATCTGTTGGAGCCCCTTCAAGCTCGGGGTATCCCCGCTCAGCTCATCGGCGGCGCCCACGAAGCCCGCGAGCTGGATGCCAAACGGGCAATCAGCCAGGCTGCCTGGCTGGCAGCCGTGGTGTAGAGAA
>CAYSPJ010000165.1:0-2047 GCA_964432875.1 uncultured Phaeodactylibacter sp.
CATAAATAACCACATTCGCCACCAGCACCGCCACGCCCAGAATGATTTGGATTTCGCGGGTCAGGCCGCCAGGATAGACCAAGGGAAGGAGGTAATGCTCGATAAAGCCGCCGGAGTAGCCCTCATCGCCCGCCAGGTGGCGCAGGCGGTTTTCCCAAGGCGTCAGCGGGCAGATCCAGCCCATGAACTCGATGAGGGCACCCCATGCAGCCGCTGGCAGGTGGAGGTACATGGCCCCGCGCCAGCGCAAGGCCAGCAGCCCGCCAAAAACGACAAACAGGATGAAGAATAAGTGTAACGACAGGACGGCATCGGCGAGCAGGCGGTAGATCATAGCGGCAATGTTAATCCAGCTGGATAAACGCCCCGCCATTCACCCGGTACTGATACCCGCCGATGGTGATGATTTCCCCATCGTTTAGGCGGGTGAGGTGGAAGATATCTTCCTCCAGGGTATGGATGGAGCCGCCAGTCATATAAGCCAGATGCAAGTAATCTTCATTGACGCCATGCTCTACGCCCGCCAGCACGATGCGCACTGGCACGCGCAGTCGAGCAAGCAATTCCAGGTCGCGCACATCGCTGTAGTTGTCCGCCACCAGGATGAGCTCATCGCCTTCGCCCATGAGGCGGGTAGCTTCCAACAGGGCTTCTACATCGTTTTCCGGCCGCTCGCCTCCTGTTCCGGCCTTCATGGTCGTCATCATGGACTGCATGATTTTTTCCATGTCGCGTTCTTCGCAGGAGTAGATGCCGCCAGTGGCGCCGATGATTTTTTCATGGGTGGGTTTGCCATCTCCGTCGTTGAAGAAGACATAGCGGTTGTTTTCGCCGGGCACGAGTGCCAGTGCATGCCAGAGCAGGATTTGATTCATGTATGGGTACATACTGCCGGTCAAGTCATTGACGACGACCTTGTCAGCCCAGCGTTCCCGGTGGCGGTACATAGCGGCATTGATTTCATAGCCGGCATGTTCAAAGTATTTAGGGTTGGTTTCGAGTTCCCCTCTCACTTTGGCGGCGGTTTCCTTCAGCGCAGCCTCGGCTTGAGCGTAAGGCATGCCATAGCGATACATGTCCAGCAGGCTTCTGCCATTGGTCAAGCCGCTTAGGAAATCGAGAGAATCCCGCACTCTGGCCAGTTCCGCCAGTGAATCGCGGAGGGTAGCCTGCCGTTGGCGCTCGGCCTCTCGGGCAAGGATTACTTTAGAGCCGATGGTGCGGTAGCGGAGTTTCAAGGTGCCAGCCCGTTTATCGTCGGGAAAGTGAAAACCAGCGATATTTTTTTCAAACCGGGTATGCATAAACAAACTGTCGCCTTTGGGGAGCATCAGCAGCGCAATGCCTTCGGCATCAGTGCGGGCTGCGTAAACTTCCGGGCGGCTTTTATAGGTAAAAAACAATTGCTCCGCCTCATGAGGGCGCCCGTCGAAATCCGTCACCGTCAGGCGGATCAGAAGGCGAGCGTGCGTGGGCATCTGGCTTCCCGGTACCTCCTGATAGACGGTGTCGTTGCGCACCGTTTCCTGATAGGTCTTGGGAGAATAACTGATTGATAACTGGCTGTGTACGTAGGGGCGATTGATGGTAGTGATGGTTTCAAAGGCTGCTTCTTCGGCGCTATTCACGGTGTAGGTAGTGCCGCAGGGCAGGAGTAAATAGGCTTTGCCTTGCACATCAGTCTTTACCTGATATACCTTAGGGGCATTTTTTTGTGCGAGCCACAGCTCGAGGTTTGGTACTGGTTTACCCCGCATGTCAATCACCTGTAAGCTGAGCTGCACTTCGGAGCTGGTCGCTTCGGGCAGCTTGGCGCGGCTCCATGAAGAGAGCAGCGTATCGGTTTGGGCAAAGGCTGCGGCGGGCAGACATAGTAGCAGGAAGAAGATTAGTTCGGTTCGCATGGTGTCTAGAGTTGGACTGGTTCAATAGGCTTGTAGCTGTGATTCCCATCGCAATAAGCCTAATCTAGACAAAACGGCAGCCGTTCAATTTACGGGCAGTTTTCATCAGTTTTAACGTTTCCACTCAATCTCAGAACCAGGGA
>CAYSPJ010000165.1:2147-9422 GCA_964432875.1 uncultured Phaeodactylibacter sp.
CTGGTATATTCCGGGAGTTTGCCCTGGCCGGCCTTTACATGAACAAAGTGGACCTGGGCATTGAAGAAGCGATTGAAAGCCAACAGGCGTTCCAGAGTCTGTGGATTAGCAGAATCGTAATTGCTGGCGTAGATAATGTGTTGGTAAGGTGCGAAAGACACATCGTGGGGGATGAGCAATACCGGGCAAGAGGCGCGTTGGGCGGTACTGGAAGATACGCTGCCAAAGGCCTTTTCCAGGAAGCCGCTTTGTCCGGTGGTGCCCATAATGATCAAATCGACCTGCTCCGATGCCTGGGTGATTTCATCTGCCGGGAAACCTACCAGCGTATCTTGCTCGATGCGGCATGGCAGGGATTCATATTCGGCAACCAAATCTGCTACGAAGGTACGAAGCATCTCCTTGCGGCTCTGCATCAGTTGCACAACGGGGGGGATGAAATCAGCTTCCCCCGTCGTTTCGGGCAGAAAAACGTGAACGACCTCGATGACCTCCGGCTTCAAAACGACAGACAGCTTCACGGCATACCGAAAAGCATTCTGTGCGGCATCTGAAAAATCGATAGGCACCAGGATTTTATTCATCGCAATGGGTATTACAAGTTCTTGATTTCCGTGACCAGTTTACTTAGGGAGTCTTTGGCATCGCCGAAGAGCATGCGCGTCTTTTCATGGAAAAACAGCGGGTTCTCGATACCGGCATAGCCCGAACGCATACTGCGCTTGAGCACGATGACGTTTTTCGCGTCCCACACCCGCAAGATAGGCATGCCGTAAATAGGGCTGCCCGGGTCATCCAATGCAGCGGGATTGACCACGTCGTTGGCACCGACGATGATTACGATGTCCGTATTTTTAAGCGCATCGTTGGCATCGTCCAGGTCCAGTAGTTTCGGGTAGGGCACATCCGCTTCGGCCAACAACACGTTCATGTGGCCAGGCATGCGGCCAGCCACCGGGTGGATGGCGTACTTCACACTCACGCCATTGGCATCCAGCAGGTCGTCGATTTCTTTACAGACCTTTTGCGCCTGGGCGACTGCCAGGCCATAGCCCGGCACAACCATGACTGAACTGGAGTAGTACAGTTGGATGGCAGCGTCGTTGAGGCTCACCTCCTTGGCCACCAAGCCGCCCGCGCCAACCTTAGCGCTGCTCGTGCCGCCACCGCCAAAGCCGCCGATGAGCACGTTCAGCAAGGAGCGGTTCATGCCATCGCACATCAGTACGGTGAGGATGGTGCCAGAAGCCCCTACCAGGATACCGCCTACGAGCATAAAGTTGTTGCCATAAATCAAGCCAGCCGAAGCAGCGGATAAGCCGGAAAAGGAGTTGAGCAGCGAGATGACCACCGGCATATCCGCCCCGCCGATCGGCACCACGAAGGATGCCCCATAGAGCAGCGCCAGGCCCATGAATATAACTGCCAACAACATGCCCGCCTCGGAATTTAGCATATAGGTGTACCCGCCCACGAGCAGGATGATCACCAAAAGCACGATATTGAAAATAGCATGTTTGGGCAGTACAAAGGCATTATCTTTAATCCATTCCTCCAGCTTAAACCATGCCAGCATGCTACCCGTAAAGGCGATGCCGCCAATCAGTAGGGCAGCCAGGGAAATGCCGATCTGCCCACTAGTCATCGCCGTAGTGCCGCCATAAAAATACCGCAGCTCCACCATGGCGATGAGCACGGCGCAAGCACCGCCCAAGCCGTTGAAGATGGAGACCATCTGTGGCATGGCCGTCATTTTGACTTTCATGGCCATGGCATAGCCTATAACAGCACCTGCCGCCAGGCCGCCAAAGACCCAAGCGTAGTTGTTGTCGCCCTTGTCCATCGGCATAAAGATGATGGAGATGATGGCCAGTACCATGCCCACACTGGCGATGGCGTTGCCCCGGCGAGCGCTATCGGGAGAACTCAATAGCTTCAAGCCCCAGACGAAGCCGATGGAGCCGAGCAGAAAGCCTATATCAGTCAGGAATTTGATGTCCATGTCTTACTTCTTCTTTTTCTTTTTGAACATTTCCAGCATGCGGTCCGTCACGGCGAAGCCGCCGGTGGCGTTGATCATGCCCATGATGATGCCGAAAACCCCCAGGCCCAGGGAGAAATAATCGCCTGATTCGGCCTGCCTCACCAGGAGGATGCCGCCGACGACTACGACGCCGCTGATGGCATTGGCCCCCGACATCAGCGGGGTATGCAATACCGTAGGCACTTTGGAAATGACTTCGAACCCGAGGATAATGGTGAAAGCCAGTAGGTAGATTAGCAGGAGGTACTCCTCGAAAAATTGGATAAAACCATCCATGACGGCTTGTATTTTAATTTGAAATTGAATTGCGCATTTTAAGCTTGTTCGCCGCTTTCAGCAGTGAAGAAAGCGCCGCGTATGATCTCATTGCCCATATCGGCGGTCAACTGCCCGTCCTTGACGAGGATTTTCAGGAAATTGAGCACGTTGTTCGCATACAGCACGCTGGCATCTTGTGGCATCAGCCCCGCCAGATTGGAGTTGCCGATGATGATGACGCCGTTGTGTTCGATGATTTTGTTGTCTTGAGTCAGCTCGCAGTTGCCGCCAGTAGAGGCTGCCAAATCCACGATGACCGAGCCGCGCCGCATTTTTTCGACGGTTTCCCGGGGCACCAGCAGGGGGGCTTTGCGGCCGCGCACTTGGGCAGTAGTGATGATGACATCAGATTTGACGGCGCGGGCCTGAACCTCTGCCCGTTGGCGCTGGAGGAATTCTTCCGATTGCTCCACGGCATAGCCGCCGGCGGCCGAGTCGTCACGAGCGCCTTCTATCTCGACGAATTTAGCGCCGAGGCTGAGCACTTCCTCTTTGGCGGCCTGCCGGGTATCAAAGGCTTCCACCATGGAGCCCAGGCGGCGGGCGGTGGCAATAGCCTGTAGGCCAGCGACCCCGGCACCCAGGATGAGCACCTTGGCCGGGCGGATGCTGCCCGCGGCGGTAATCATCATCGGGAAATAGCGGGGCAAGTGGCGAGCCGCTTCGAGCACCGCCTTGTAGCCGGCGATAGAAGCCATGGAGGAGAGCACGTCCATGGCCTGTGCCAGGGTGGTACGCGGGATCATATCCATGCTAAAGCCCTGGAGGCCCAGGCTGCGCAGCTTCCCCGTCACCTCAGCATCGATGAAAGGGCGGAATTCGGAGATGACAACAGCTCCTTTTTTCAATTTCCCCAACTCTTCGTATGGCAGCGGGTTGATGCTAAGCAACATATCTGCTTGTTGGAGGAGCGCTTCGCGGGTGGTGATCGTCGCTGAGGGCTCATAATCTGCATCGGTGTAGTAAGCGCCGGCACCGGCACCTTGTTCGACCAGTATCTCAAGCCCAAGCGACTTGGCCTTTTCGGCAACCTCCGGGACGAGCGCAACGCGGGTATCTTCGAGTTCCCTCGGTATGGCAAGTTTCATGTGTATCGCTAAGTTTTTCGTTAATCCGGGCCCAAGGTAATCATTTGTCGGTGTATTTTCAAAAAAGAAACCCAAAGAACGTACATTCTTTGGGTTTCTTTTTTCCTCCTGGCGCTAGCCCTCAGTCTTTGAGCTTGTCTTTGAATGCTTTACGGAATTTCTCTACTTTGGGCGTTATCACAAAGGTGCAGTAAGGATTGCGCATCCCAACCGTCTTGTAGTAGTTTTGATGATATTCTTCCGCTTCGTAGAAACGTTCGAACCGGCTTAGCTCCGTGACGATTTTTTTATCCCAGATATGCGGTGCGACTTCCGTCATCGAGCGCTTGGCGGCTTCTTTTTGCGCCTCGCTGTGGTAGAAAATGACCGAGCGGTACTGTGGCCCCACGTCATTGCCCTGGCGGTTGCGGGTAGTTGGGTCGTGGGTAGCCCAGAAAATCTCCAGTATTTCTTCAAAGGTGATGACCTGGGGGTCAAATGCGATTTGTACCACTTCGGCATGCTGGGTCTTGCCGCTACAGACCGCCTCGTAATTGGCTGTTTCTGCCGTGCCGCCAGAATAGCCCGAAACGACGGACTTGACGCCTTTGACATCGAGATAAATCGCTTCTACGCACCAAAAGCAGCCGCCGCCCAGGGTGGCTTTCTCCAGTTGTACCTCAGGTAATGTGTCTTTCATGGTTTGCGCTTGAAAATTTGTTGCTCCGGCAGCTGGTAGCGCCAGGCAGAGGGTGAAGATAAGGATGGCTGTCAGCTTGCTCATGCCGTAATGATTTTGAAATAATTAAACGCAGCAAAAGGGAGAAGGTTGATGGATTGAGGGGGACTAGTGCCTCGCAAAAACTCGCCCGCATTTAGCGGGAGGTCACTTTGCTCCCCGTGCGGGGCACGCTGACACAGGGGCTTTTATGATGATCAAAATTTAAATTGGCCAGTTATTTTAGTGTCGGTCCATTTTGTCGAGTGTTTCTGGGGCAGCAAGTTAGAGCGAAGGCTGGAGCTTGGGGCTGATCGCGGCCAGGAAGCGCGCCAGGGCGCGGCGTTTAGGCGCATCCAGTTCGTAACTGATGTAGCGCGTGAAGTACTCCTGGAGGTCAAAATCAGGGTGGGGGCTGGGCAGGAGGAACATCAGTTCGGGGATTTGCGCCAAGCCTTGCTGCAGGGCTTGATTAAAAGCAGCGGTGAAGCTGGGGTCCAGGGGGCGGTTGCTCACCCAGGCAGCAAAGACGAAAGGCAAGCCAGTGTGTTGCATCCAGGCCTCGCCCAGGTCATAGGTATAAGCGAAGCGTTGCTCCAGGCCAATGGTGCGGTCGCCGATGACCAGGCCGGCCCGCGTGCCGTTGATCTGGTCGATATAGCCTTCCTGGGCGGGTACGAGGCGCGGCTGCAGCTTCCAATAATCTCGCAACAATAGCTTGGCCAATTCCACCGAGGTGCGAGAGTGGTGGTCGAGATATAGCTCTTCGGCCTGCTCCAGCGGCTGCTGGCAATAAATAGCCACCGTTTTTACCGCTCCGATCGTGCCGATGCAATAATCAGAAACGATATGCGGGTTGTCCAACTCGGGGATGACCGCAACGGGCACCAGGCCCAGATCAGCATCGCCGCTGCGGAGGCGCTGGGCGCAGACAGCAGGGATATCCAACCGCAATTCGATCTGGCTGGCTAGCGGGCTTTGTAGCAAGCCATATAGCAAAGGCTTGGTATTGAGGTAGCTGACGGCGGTTACTTTAAGTTTGCTCACATCAATCTGGTTTGATGCCGGCTGCTTCCAGGTGCCGGGTGTCGTTTTCTAGTTTAAGCTCAAAGCGCCCATCGCGACAATGGAACATATACAGCCCGGTATTGGCGTGGTGGTAGCGGTCCATGTTGGTAACTGGCTCGCCCAGCAGCAGGCAGGCCAGGCAGCGCATGGCGCGGCCATGAGAGCAGATCAGGATTTTTTCCTCCGGATATTCATGCAATTGGGGCAGGAAGGCGCTGAGCCGGCTCGCCAGGTCGGCAGCGCTTTCCCCATTGTGGAAGCGGGCATGGAGGTTGCCTTGCTTCCACTGCTCTACCGTATGGTGAAATTCTGCCCGCATCTCTGGGCTGCTAGGTTTGCCCTCATGGAGCCCCCAACTGATCTCGTTGATTTCGGGCACCTGCTTCCAGGGCAGGCCCTGCTCGATGAAGTGCTGCATGGTCTCATGCGTGCGCTTCAGTTTAGAAGTGACCACCCGCCCAAAGGGTTCAGCGGAGTAGTAGTCGAAAAAAGCCTTGGCTTGGCGGCGGCCCAGTTCATTGAGCGATGTATCTACGCCCTGCCCTTGCACGATGCCCAGGCGGTTGTAGTCCGTTTCGCCATGCCGCAATAGATAAACCCACTTTTCCATCAGTTCTTATTGATAACCGGTAGGGCCACGTATCCCTTAAAATCGTTGCTGTCATCAAAGACGTGATCGGTATAATCCGTTATGACGTTGTAAAGCGTATCCCGTTCGATCGGCTGCCGCCCCACGCGGCGGATGAGCTCGACCAAATCCTGAGTGTTCATGGCCGGGTTCTGTTCTTCAGAGCCAGCCATCGAATAGATTTTAGTCGTATCATCGATGGTGCCGTCAATATCATCTACGCCAAAAGACATCGACAACTGGGCGTTGTTGCGCCCAATCATCGGCCAATAGGCTTTGATGTGGTCGAAATTGTCCAGGTAGATGCGGCTGATGGCGTAGTTGCGCAGGTCTTCGATTACCGTAGATTCCGGGAGGTGGGACAACTGATTGTCTTTGTTGCGGAACTTAAGGGGGATGAAGGTTTGGAAGCCGCCGGTTTTATCCTGCAATTGGCGCAGGGCCTCCAAGTGGTGGATGCGGTGGCGGTAGGCTTCGATATGGCCGTAGAGCATCGTGGCGTTGGAGCGCCCGCCCAACTCATGCCATATTTCATGGATGCGCAGCCACTGCTCGCCGCTGCACTTGCCCCCGGCGATCTGGTCGCGTATTTCCGGATGGAAAATCTCTGCCCCCCCGCCGGGCATGCTATCCAGCCCGGCTTCCTGCATCAGCTTCATGCCCTCCTCGTAGCTGATTTTATCTTTCTTAAAGATATAATGGTACTCAACCGGCGTCAGCGCCTTGATGTGCAGCTCTGGCCGGTGCGCCTTGATGCGGCGGAACAGCTCGGCATAGAACTTGACGTCGTATTGCGGCAATACCCCCCCCACAATATGTACTTCTGTGACCGGCTCCCCATCGTATTTGCGCACGATGTCCATAATGTCTTCCAGGCTGTATTCCCAGCCTTCCTCCCGCTTTTTGATGAGGCGGGAGTAGGAGCAAAAGGTGCAAGTATAAAGGCAGACGTTGGTCGGCTCGATGTGGAAATTGCGGTTGAAATAAGTGCGGTTGCCATGGCGCTTTTCGCGCAGGTAGTTAGCCAGGGTACCAAGGTAGGCTAGCTCGCCCCGTTCAAAGAGGTACAAGCCTTCTTCTTCACTGATACGTTGCCCCGCGAATACTTTTTCGGCGATCAGCCGCAATGGGGCATCGAGCTGCGGGTCGCCCAATATGGCTTCTGCTTTACGCGCTATTTGCATCATAATCTTTATGCCTTTTTTGCCTGGCAAAGGTACAACAACCTTTCGGAACTTTCAGTTTTTAGTGAACGGGGCCTTTGTCTATTTAGTGTCTGTCCATTTAGTCGAGTGTCTGGTCTTTAGAGTTCGAGAGCAAGGCTTGCGAAGGCCTAAAAACCGGAGTTTACTCCACGAAGCGTGGGATAAGGGCCCCACGCTGAAGTCGAGGATTTTTAGGCCGAGCGTAACGCAGCTATCGGACTATAAAG
>CAYSPJ010000166.1:0-9088 GCA_964432875.1 uncultured Phaeodactylibacter sp.
CGGTGAAAGGGCAAGGCTTGGGCTGTCAAGAATTTCGTTCATGGGGCACTAGCAATGCTGAAAAAGATACCCGCGCTGTTTCCCGGTTGAAGAAAGCCCAGGCAATGCCCACCGTGCCTGCTTGGGCACCGGAGCGCAGATAAGCGCTGCCCTGCATGATCATACGGGCAGAAAATGCCGCATTGAAATGAGCGATCTCATTGGTCAGGGTATTGAGGGTTTTGCGCCTCAAATCGTCCGGGGAAAAGCTACCCGAAGCTAAGGCATCTTCAATGAGAGGCAGCAAATGAGAGTCTTCACCAGCAATCCGGGCCTGCAGGGCCTCTCGGATGAGGGCATTCTCTGAGTTGCTCATGACCAGGATGAGCTTGGCGCCCTGGTCGCGGCAGGCAATCTCGGCGCTGCGGGTGATGTGCTCGCTAGTCAGCGCTGCTGCACCCCGGATCGGGAGCAAATCCCCAATCCCGGTATTCAGGATCATGTTTAGCGGTTCCCGCATGTCAACGCAGTTCAGTACCACGGCCAGCGGAGAGGCGCTCAGGAATTCACTCAAATCCTTATTGCGCAAGCGCTTGGATACCATGTTGCCCTGCTGATAGGCCGCATTTCCCGCCTGGAGATAGCTCAACACCTCCTCCGGGGTAGATTTCTGCTTGACCTCTTCCTGCTCCTTGTCCAGGAAGTCGATCTCTTCGCCCATATCGTAGTTGTCCTTCAGCCCGATAATGCTCACGCTGATGTTGTGTTCTTTGGCGATGGTATTTTGAAAATCCTGAAGGATTTCCAGGACGTCCTGGTCGATATAACTAGAGAAAGTGGCATCGATAATCACTTTGCTGTCATCCGGGATACTCCACAAGGTATTTTTAATCGAAGCCTTGTTGAGGAAAGATACTTCATTCGATAGCTCTAGCTTGATGGCTTCCCCCTTCATCAGAGTCGTGCTTTGGATAAAGAAAGGGTTGTAGTAGTTGCCTCGCAGCAAAAAGAAAATGCTCAGGGAGGCCCCAATCAACACGCCGATGAGCACGTCGGTAAGAATAATCGCAACAATAGTGACGGCAAAGGGGAGGAACTGATCCCAGCCCTTTTGGTAGAGCTGCTTGAAAACGGTGAGGGAAGCCAGTTTATAGCCTACTACCAGGAGGATAGCAGATAGCGAAGCTAGGGGTATCAAGTTGATGACTGAGCTGAGGAATAAAACGCTCAGCAGCAGCAACATGCCGTGTAGGATAGTGGATAGCTTGGTCTCCCCACCCGCCTCTATATTGACCGAACTCCTGACGATGACCGAGGTGATGGCGATACCTCCCAATAGCCCGGACAAAGCGTTGCCGATGCCCTGTGCGATTAGCTCCCGGTTGGGGGGGGTACGGCGTTTATGAGGGTCTAAATTGTCAGTTGCTTCAATATTTAGCAGGGAAGCGATGGAGGCGATTACCGCTATGGTCAGGCCGGTGACCCAAACTTCGAACTCGCCGATGGCGGTAAAATCGGGGAAAGTAAAGAGCGAGGAGAAGCTATCTACGGCGGGGATACGGACTAATTGAATGCCATCCAGGTGAAGGGCAGGCAAGATAAATTGAAAAGCTGCATTGAGCAACACGCCAAGGATGACCACCACTAAAGCCGGCGGGAGTAGCCTGAAGCGCCTCAGGGGCGTCTTCTCCCAATACAGGAGTATGAATAGCGACAGGAGCGTCAGCAAGATAGCCCCTGGCGTGAAGGAGGTCAGGAACAGCCGCGTCATTTTGCCGATATTGCCGATGAAATTTTCATTTAGCAGCAGCATCTTGTCCTTGTCGAAGTCCAAGCCTACGGCGTAGGGCAATTGCGAAAGGATGAGGATGATGCCGATGGCCGCCAGTAGGCCTTTAATAACACTGGAAGGCATGTAGTCTGCGATAATGCCCCCCCTCAACAGGCCAAACAAAAGCTGGATGAGGCCCGCGATGAGCAGGGCGACCAAAAAGTACTCGAAGCTGCCCAATTCTTTGATAGCCACCAGGCAAACCGCTGACACGCTTGCCGCCGGGCCGCTCACGCTGGTGCTCGATTGGCTGATGTAGCCAATGACCAAACCTCCGATGAAGCCCGAAATCAAACCGGAGATCAAAGGGGCGCCGCTGGCCAGGGCAATCCCCAGGCAAAGCGGCAAGGCCACCAGAAAGACTACGATGCCGGCGGGGATATCTTTGTTCAAGCGCGAAAACAGCGGCTTTTGGGCCACCTGAAGGCGAGTCCTGTCTACCAGCCCTTTGATATTGGGCATACCATTCAATTCCATGTTCTTAGCTTATTTGTAGCGGGCGTAAAATAGCATGAGGTTTTCCTGCTGATGGTGAAAACGAGGGGAATTCGTTTTGGGCAAAACAACACAAAAAAAAGGACATATCCAAGCTTTGCCCGGAGCTGCCTGCCAGCTAAGAGCTCGTTCATGCCCGGATTTCGGGCCGGGGAAATGTGCCCCCCGCACAAAAAATCAGATGCCGATGCTTGCTTTTTAGGGCCTATGCCGTATTTTGCGTGCCGGTTGGCAGCAGCTACAATCCGACAACCACAAACATCTGAATCATGGATAAATTGGATAGGAATATTTTAGAACGGGTAAATACTTGGCTTGAAGGGGACTATGACGAACAGACTAAAGCAGCGCTGCGCAAGTTGCTCGATAGCGGCGATGCCGATGCCGTTACGGACGCTTTCTACCAAGACCTGGATTTTGGTACCGGCGGCCTGCGTGGGATTATGGGCGTGGGTACCAACCGCGTGAACAAATACACCCTCGGGGCGGCCACCCAAGGCCTGAGCAACTACCTCAAGCAGCAATTCCCCGGCGAACTGATCAAAGTGGCGATCGCCTACGACAACCGCAACAATGCCCAGGTGTTTGCACAAATCGTCGCCGATGTTTTTTCTGCCAATGATATCCATGTTTACGCTTTTGAAAGCCTGCGGCCGACCCCCGAATTGTCTTTTGCCATCCGGCATTTAGGGTGCCAAAGCGGCGTGATGCTCACTGCTTCACACAACCCCAAAGAATACAGCGGCTATAAAGCTTATTGGGACGATGGTGGGCAAATCACCGCTCCGCACGACAAAAACATCATTGGCGAGGTCAAAAAGATCGCGTCGATCAGCCAGATAAAATTTGAAGCCAAGCCGCATTTGATTGAAACTATCGGTGAAGAAATCGATAGCTTGTTCCTGGAGCGCGTAAAGGCAGTGAGCCTTAATCCGCAAGCCATCCAAGAGCAGCGCGATCTGAAAATCGTCTTTTCCCCCATCCATGGCACCGGGGTAGACCTCATCCCCCGGGCGCTGAAATCCATCGGCTTCACCAATGTACATCTCGTTGAGGAGCAATGTGTAGTGGACGGAAATTTCCCCACGGTGATATACCCCAACCCCGAAGAGAAGGAGGCCATGACCATGTCCCTGGAAAAAGCCCGCCAGCTTGATGCCGATTTGGTCATGGCAACTGATCCTGACGCAGATCGGGTCGGTATTGCGGTCAAAAACTTGGAGCAGGAATTTGTGTTGCTCAATGGCAATCAAACGGCTACGCTCTTATTTCACTATGTTTTGACCCAATGGGAGCAGAAAGGGCTGTTGAAAGGGCAAGAATACATCGTCAAAACCATCGTGACGACTTATTTAATTGACCAAATCGCCCAAGCCAAAGGGGTGAAGTGCTATAATGTGCTGACCGGGTTTAAATTCATCGGCTCGTTGATGACTGCTTTGGAAGGGAAAGCGACCTTTATCGCCGGGGCAGAAGAAAGCTATGGCTATTTGGTGGGCGACCATGTTAGGGATAAAGACGCTGTGGTGGCTTGCAATATGATTGCGGAAATGGCGGCCTACCACAAAAGCAAGGGGAAGACGCTTTACGAGACCCTCCTGGATATCTACGTGGAGTATGGTTTCTACAAGGAGGAGCTGATTTCCTTTACCAAAACCGGGAAAAGAGGGGCCGAAGAAATAGCCGAGCTGATGTCCTCCTATCGGCAAAACCCGCCGAGTGTTTTAGGCGGCAAAAAGATTATCATGGTAAAGGACTACCAGCGTTCCATCGAAATAGATTTAGCCACCGGCACTGAAGCCTCGATTGATTTGCCCAAATCTAACGTGATGCAATTTATTGCGGAAGGGGGGCACCTCATCTCTGCCCGGCCTTCTGGCACTGAGCCCAAGATAAAGTATTACATCAGCGTCAATACTACTTTGGATGAGGCAAGCGGCTACCCTCAAAAAGAAAAAGAGCTGGCTGCTTTGATCGCGGCGATAAGAGCAGATTTGCTTTAGAGAACACAACCCTGCTCGGCCAGGCGCCCTGGCCGAGCAGGGTTTTTAAGGTTTGGGATGCCTCTCGCACCTCCAGCCCTACCAGGCTCACGGATTGGCCGCCCGGCCAATCCGTGAGCCTCAGTGAAATCCGTGGCAACCAACTCTTGGGCGTGCCAAGCCCTTCCTTGAACAAGCCTGTGGGCACCAAAAACAGCATCATCAATCGCCCCTGCCCTTCCCCTACTGCTTCGTCTTTTCAATATAATAGCGGTCGAGCTCCTCCGAGTCCCGATATTTTATACGCAGGGCGGCGAGCTCCCGCTTCAGTTCAGCGGTAAGCGAGGCATAGGCCGGGTCTCCGTAGAGGTTGTGTAGCTCCTGAGGGTCATTTTTGCGGTCGTAGAGCTCCCAGGCTTCCAGGTCGTAGTAGAAGCGGATCAATTTGTAATCCTTGGTGGCGATGCCGTAGTGCCGTTTCACGGCATGTATGCCAGGATATTCATAATAGTGGTAGTACACCGCATCCCTATCCCATTTATCCGTTTCGCCCTTCAGGATGGGGAGCATGCTTTCCCCCTGCATATCGGCAGGTAGGGGCAATCCGGCAGCCTGTACGAAGGTCTGGGCAAAGTCGAGGTTTTGCACCAGCTCATCCGATTGCGAGCCGGGGGCGATGATGCCTGGCCAGCGCATCAGCAGGGGTGTCTTAAAAGACTCTTCGTACATAAAGCGCTTATCAAACCAGCCGTGCTCGCCCAGGTAGAAGCCCTGGTCGGAGGTGTAAACGACGATGGTGTTGTCAGTCAAGCCATTTTCATCCAGGTAATCCAACAAGCGGCCTACATTTTCATCGAGGCTGGCGATGGTGGCGAGGTAATCCTGCATATAGCGCTGGTAGCGCCAGCGCATTAAAGCCGTTGAATCCATATTGGGGAATTGCTGCCGGAAAGCCTCGTTCATTGGGCGGTAAGCGGCCTCCCAGGCGCTGCGCTGGGCGGGCGTCATCCGGTCCAGGTTTTCCATCAGAGCTTGGGCACCCCAAATCATAAAATCCGTTAGCCCCAATTCGGCCACCAGTTCAGGGTAGAGCTTCGAATCGCCCGTCCAGTTATTATGGGTCAGCAGGTTCATTTCTGCTGCTTTAGCAGCCGGGCGGCCGGCGTAATCGTCGAAGAGGGTTGCCGGCTCCGGGAAGGTTTTGTGGAGAAATGCCGGGTAGTGCCGCTCGGCGGGGAACCACTCCCGGTGGGGCGCTTTGTGCAGGTACATCAGCAGGAAAGGCTGCTCCGGCTGACGGCGGTTTTCCAGCCAGTCCAAAGTCAGGTCGGTGATGATATCCGTCACATAGCCCTGGATAACGGTATCGCCCTGATTGGTGATGAAATCCGGGCTGTAGTAATGCCCCTGTCCGGGCAGGATTTTAAACTCGTCAAAGCCTTTGGGGTTGTTGCCAAAATGCAATTTCCCGAACATCGCCGTTTGATAGCCGCCTGCTTGGAGCAGTTGGGGGAAGGTGATATTAGACGTGTCAAAGGCAGAGATATTATCGATCTTCCCGTTGATGTGACTGTGCTTCCCAGTGAGGATGACCGCACGGGAGGGCGCGCAGATCGAATTGGTGACGCTGGCATTGGTAAACAGCATCCCCTCTTTGGCCAGGCGATCGATATTTGGCGTCTGGATGAGTTTATCGCTATACGCGCTCAGGGCTTGATAAGCGTGGTCGTCGGCCATCATGAAGATGATGTTAGGCCGTTGAAGCGGTTCAGGCTGAGCATAGGCGACTGCCGCGCAGCTAAGGGTTAGGAGGAGCAGAGAAATCCTTGATACCGTTTTCATCATGCGGTGATTTTTCTAGTCATTTGGCGAAAATAGGATTTTCTGGGGAAATAAGCCTGTTTTATCAGCCCCTTAGGCTGCCCGGGGGCAGCCTAAGGGGCCTTGGAGGTATGAAGCTGGGCATGATACCCAACATTTCTTCTTCTTAACACGTCTTACTTAATAGAGCCGATGTGGATGGCATGCTCAGTGTGGAAAGGGTCGGCTCGTTTCCTGCTGCACTGCAGATGTGGCTGCTCATTGTTTTTACCGCAAAATCTATAGACATGAAAAAGAACCTTTTTGTTTTACCGCTTTTACTTTTAGCCTCTTTGTTAATGTGGCAGTGCCAACTGGAAGACGGGCCCAGCCCCCAAAACAACTTGACTTTTGACTGCCAAAAATCGCCTGCCGTCTGTACTTTAGGCCAGGCCAATAATGATTTTGGCTTCAAAATATTCCAGAAGCTGCACAGCCATGATCCGGCTGAAAACCTCTTTATTTCGCCGACCAGCATCGCTACGGCCTTGACGATGGCCCTCAACGGCGCCCAGGGAGAGACGGCTGCCGAGATGAAAAGGATGCTGGAGCTGAACAACCTCAGCCTGGAAGAGGTGAATGCTGCTTATCAAGCCATGCTCCCCACCCTGCCCGCCCTGGATTATCAGGTTGATCTCAATATCGCCAACTCGCTGTGGTATCGCCGCGACTTCCCGGTCAAGCAATCCTTCCTCGATCTCAACCAGGAGTATTTCAAGAGCCAGGTCAGCCCCTTGGATTTTGATGACCCGGTGGCTAAAGATATCATCAACGGTTGGGTGGATAATCAGACCAAGGGACTGATCAACTCCATCGTGGATGAAATCCCGCAGGAAGCCATCATGTACCTCATCAATGCCATCTACTTCAAAGGCAATTGGCGCAAATCCTTCGACCCGGAAAAAACCCACTCGGCTCCTTTCATCCGCAACGACGCTAGCGAAGTGCCGGTACAGATGATGGATTTCGGCGGTACCGTAAGCCTGCCGCTATATATCGCGGAGCGCTGCTATGTCGTCGATTTGGCTTATGGCGATTCGGTCTATTCCATGACGCTGATCGTGCCGCGCGAGGGTTATACGGTGGCAGATGTCATCAGCCAACTCGATGGCCAAAGCTGGAGACAATGGCTGGATGGACTGGAGGTGCAAGAATTGCTCTTGCAAATGCCCAAGTTCAAAATGGAATACGAGCAAAACCTCAACCGGGCCCTGCAGGAATTGGGTATGACCAGCGCCTTCACCCCTCGCATGGCTGATTTTAGCAATATTGCCGAGGCGGAATTGTCCATTAGCCAGGTCAGGCACAAGTCTTACGTAGAGGTGGACGAACAAGGCACGACCGCAGCAGCCGTCACTTCCATTGAAATCGTGCTCACTTCAGCTCCATCTTACCCGACCATCATCCTCAACCGTCCGTTCCTTTTTGCGATCCGCGAAAACCAGGCTGGCAATGTGCTCTTCCTGGGGAAAATGATGGACCCGCAGGAATGATAGCGTGATTCTGCCAATTGGCAGCTCGTGCTGTTGGGGGGTGATTTATTCGTGCAATCCGGCCAGGTTGGGCCGCATCGCAGGCGGGTTGATCACCCCCTTATTCTCATCCCTTTGTCAAAAAAGCGCTTTAGGCGGTACAGGGAGGCGGTTAATAGCGTACTTTTGAGGGGCAAAAAAATGCATGAATGTCAGATCAAGAAATAAAGCAACAACTCAAAGACTGGAAAGCCATCGTCAAAAAGTATCAACAGCCCAGCCGCTGGCGAGCCTGGTGGCAGGTCATCAACACTTTCAGCCCTTTCCTGGCACTATGGGTGCTGATGTACTTTTCCCTAAACTGGTCGTACTGGATAACCCTGGGCTTGGCGGTGGTCAACGCGTTTTTTATGGCGCGCATCTTCATCATACAGCATGATTGTGGGCACCACTCCTTTTTCGGCTCCAAGCGCTGGAACAATCTGATCGGCAGTTTTTGCAGTTTTTTCAGCACCATCCCCTTCAAGTATTGGTCGAAAATCCACAACTATCACCACGGCCATTCCGGTCAGCTCGACCCTGAGCCTCGTGATATAGGCGACGTACCCTTCCTCACCGTAGAGGAATTCCGCCAGCTGAACCGTTGGGGCCGCTTCAAGTACCGCTTGTTCCGCACGCCCTTTGTGCTCTTTGTAATCACCCCCATCGTGTACCTGAGCGGGCCGATGCGTTGGCCAACTATCAAGGTGCCGACGGTGCGCAATGCGCATTGGGCGCTTTTCCGCAACAACTTCTGTATAGCGGTGGTGTATGTGGGCCTGACCTGGTTGCTGGGCTGGGAATTCCTTTGGGTACAGGTGCCGATTATCATTTTCTTCGGCACTATCGCCTTTTGGTTCTTCTACGTGCAGCATCAGCACGAAGAGACCTATAAAAAGTGGAAGCAGGAGTGGGATTATCTCGTGGCGGCCATCCGCGGCAGCACTTACTACAAGCTGCCCCGCCTTTTCCATTGGCTGACAGGCAATATCGGCTTCCACCACATTCATCATCTCAGCTCTTTTATCCCCAATTACAATCTGCCGCGTTGTGCCCGCGAAAACCCGATACTGCAGCGCTATGTGACGAGCATAACCTTCCGGGAGAGCCTGCGTTGCATTTTCAATAAACTCTGGGATGAACAGCAGGAGCGCATGATTTCTTTCCGGGAGTTTTATCGCATGGAGCGCGCGCTTATGCAGGCCTAACCAATCGTAACGGGTTTCCTGCTATACTCACCCGGCTTGAGTTTTATCAGAGCCGCGGCTGTAGCCTGCCGCTGGGTGCACGTAGCGGCGACGAGCTTGTTCAGTATGTTTATGCTCCATCCCAAGCGGGCAAGGAATTGATGGACGTCAGGCCATTTATTGCCACGGCTATCATCACTTGTCCGTGTTTGACAAAAGCATTGCCGACGCTTATGAAAGCTC
>CAYSPJ010000167.1:0-9078 GCA_964432875.1 uncultured Phaeodactylibacter sp.
ATTCCATCCAGATCATCCAAAACCACCAAACTATGTCCACCCTTAAAACTACGCCACACGACGGCAGCGTCAGCGCCTTCCTCGACGGGCTGGCCGATGAGAAGCAGCGGCAAGATGCCTACCAAATCCTCGCCCTGATGGAAGAAGCCACCGGGCAGCCGCCCAAAATGTGGGGGCCTTCCATCATCGGCTTCGGCAATTACCACTATAAATACGCCAGCGGCAGGGAGGGCGACTGGTTCCTGACCGGCTTCTCGCCCCGCAAGCAGAACCTGACGCTCTATATCATGGCGGGCTTCGAGCATTACGATAGCCTCATGGCTCAATTGGGCAAGTACAAGACGGGCAAATCTTGCCTTTACATCAAAAAACTGGAAGACGTGAACCAAGAGGTGCTACGGATGCTTATTAAGGAGTCCGTGCAGTATATGGCTGAGCGGTATGGGTAGCTGCCGGTTCGCGAGGCTAGCCGCCTTCAGCTCGCAACTTTCCAAAACCACGATTTGATGAACCATCAAGAGACTACCGCGGCCTTCCCGCCCCCCTGGAAATTGCGGGGCGAAGGCGCCATGCTATTTTACCGCTTCCCCAGAGCGTTTTGCCTGGAGCACGGCTTCATCCCCGCAGCGCTGCAGCCAGATTTCCAGGGGCTGGTCGGCTGCGTGATGCTGGTGGACTACCAGCGATCTCCGGTAGGCCCCTATCGGGAGCTGCTTTTCATCCCCGGTTTGTTCCGCACCAACCGGGGCCGGCGGTTTTCCATCACCCGCATTTTTGTGGATTCGCAACCGAGCATGGAGTGGGGCCGGCGCAATTGGGGCATCCCCAAAGAATTAGCACAATTCGCCTGGCAGCAAGCGGGGCCGGCTGCCAGGCGCATCCAGGTGCATGCGCCCCTATCGGGCGGGCCGCTACAGCCGATGCTCGATGCTACCCTACGCGGCCGGGGCCCGCGCTTCCCTCTCAGCACGGCGCTCGTGCCGCTGCGCCTTTGCCAACAACTCGAAGGGCAGTCCTTCCGGTTTGCCCCCACGGCCAAGGGGAATGGGCAATGGGCTCAGGTGCAACGCCTGCGCGTGCTATCAGAGGCATTCCCTCCAATCGACCGCTTCCGCCCCTTCGCCGCTTTGCTCGTATCGGGCTTTGAAATGAAATTCCCACCGGCGACCTCAAACGGGAGCGTATGAACCGAGAGGTTCATCGCAGGGGATGTGCGCGAGGAAGTTCATCGCAATTGCGGTTCACCGCCAGCGCCAATGCTATCTATCGTTCTAAATTACGGCCTCCACTCCACCCAATACTCCCTAAACATCCGCCACAACTCATCCGGCTCGATGGGGTCGGCGGTGATGGTGATAGGGGTTTTCTGCACCGGGTGCTCAAACGTGAGCGAGCGGCAGTGCAAGTGGATCGAGCCATCGCGATTGGGCGTTGGGGCACCGTACTTGACATCCCCTCGGATGGTGCAGCCCAGGCGCGCTAGTTGTACCCGGATTTGGTGGGGGCGCCCGGTGGACGGCCGCACCTCGATGAGATGGTGGTCTCCCAGGCTAGCCAGCAGTTCATAATCCAGTTCTGCTTTTTTGGCATCTTTGCTGCGAGCACGGAGGGAAGCCCGCGCGATATTGCGCTCCTTGTCTTTTTCGATATAATGCTCCAGGTGGCCACTAAGCGGTTCGGGGCGCACGGGGCTGATAGCCCAATATAGCTTTTGCACCTGCCGGTCGTGAAAAAGTTTGTTCATGCGCTCCAGCGCTTTGCTGGTCCGGGCAAAGACCACTACCCCGCTCACCGGCCGGTCGAGGCGGTGGATGATGCCCAGGAAGACATCTCCAGGCTTCTTGTAGCGGTCTTTGATATACTGCTTGATATACTCGCCCAGCGGCTTATCCTCGGTCTCATCCCCTTGCGTCAGCATCCCTGCCGGTTTGTTGACGGCAATCAGATGATTGTCTTCGTAAAGTATCTGTAATCCTTCCATCTGCATCCTCCTGAATTAAAGGCAGCAAAGGTAATCATTGCTCACCACGCATCCTACTGTTTTGCGATTATGCCCTTAAAGAATATCCTCCAGCTTCTCCGGTTCTTTTTGAAACAGAATCCGCGAGCCGGTGCCCACCCCGATGATGGTGCGCATGGCATCTTCCGGGCGGGTATCCACGTATTGGATATGCTCTTCGCGCACGTGGAATACAAAGCCGTTGGTAGGGTTAGGCCCCGTGGGCACGAATACGGTGATATAACCATTGCCAATTTCATCGTCGGTCACAAAGCCCGTCATTAGCATCCCATTGCTGAATACATCTACCAACACCACCTGTGAGAAGGGCATCTTCTTGGAGCCAAAAAACTGCCGTACGGCCTCGCGCAACACCGAATAGAAGGGCAGATGCATCAACCAACGGTCTTCTAGCCTACTAATCAGATCACCGCCAAAGCTAGTGCGCACCAGCAAACCAATCAGGAAAAAGAAGGTGATGACGATAGAAAAGGACAGCAAGTCGATAAAGGCATCGCTGGTGAATGAGAACAGCGGGCGCATCGGTGCCAGGATACTCGAAAAAAAACCGACAATCAGGCGCATCAATAACACAAAAATGGTGAATGGAAGAGCCACTGCGACCCCGCCGATTAGCGTGGTTAGGAAAAAGCGCTTTATCCGCCGCATAAATTTTGGGAACTCTTGTGAAGACATAGTTACGGGATTTTTTCTCTTCAGAAACGTATTAATAGCAACGCTTAGTTGAGTAGGTTTGTAAAAACTTAACAGACTTTCTATGATTGCCAGAGCGCTTTCCCTACGCCTCGATGTTGCCGCATTATCGGCGGTCGCCATTATCGCATTTATCATGGGCTTCACGGCCAACCCTGAGCCGTCTATCGTCAGTTTTGAATTTGCTCATCGTCTGGAGGAAGTGGACGCAATCTTTGCCCAATGGGGCCCTGAGGGCAAACGACTAGCGCGGCGCAGCCTCTATTGGGATTTCCCTTTCCTGCTGGCCTACAGCACTTGCCTGGCGCTGCTCTGCTGGCGGGCCTATTACTGGAGCCTGCAGCGCTGGCTGCCCGCTGCCCTCATTGCGGGCATCGCCGCCCTCCAACTACTAGCCGGATTGCTCGACATAGGTGAAAACCTCTGTTTGCTGCAGCTTCTGGACGGCCAGCGCGAGGCTTGGCTACCTTTGGCAGCCTACTGGTTGGCAGCAGTCAAATTCACCCTGGTCGGGCTAGGCATACTGACGGTGCTGGCGGGGCTAATTGCATGGGGAGTAAATCAGGCGGCAAGGAGCTGACTTCCTTTAGCCCCCCCTTGTTTACCCTTTCCCATACTGCTGCTCGTAATACTGCTGATAGGCCCCCGATGTGACGCGCTCCAACCAGGCGGTGTTTTCCAAATACCATTGCGCGGTGCGGCGCAGCCCTTCTTGCGCTTGCATCGCGGGCGCCCAACCTAGTTCGCGATGGATCTTCGAGGCATCGATGGCATAACGGCGGTCGTGTCCAGGGCGGTCTTTGACGAAAGTAATGAGCTGGCGGGAGGTTCCGGCAGGGCGTTGCAGCAGCTCATCCACCACATCGCAGAGCTGTTGCACCAGATCGATGTTTTTCCACTCGTTATTGCCTCCGATGTTGTAAGTCTCCCCGTCTTTGCCTTGGTGGAAAATCAGGTCGATGGCCTCGGCATGGTCTTCCACCCAGAGCCAGTCGCGGGTGTATTGCCCATCACCATAAACTGGCAGGGGCAGGCCATGGCGGATATTGTTGATCATCAGTGGCAAAAGCTTCTCGGGGAACTGGTAGGGGCCGTAGTTGTTGGAGCAATTGGAAACAACTACAGGCAGCCCGTAAGTATGGTAATAGGCGCGCACCAGATGGTCGGAGCTAGCTTTGGAAGCCGAGTAAGGCGAGCGCGGATCGTAGGGGGTCTCCTCGGTAAAGTAGCCCGTTTCGCCCAGGCTGCCATAGACCTCATCGGTAGAGATATGGTAAAAGCGCTTGCCTGCAAAATCTTTCCAATGAAAGCGCGCCGCATTGAGCAAAACCACTGTACCCACGATATTGGCCTCAATAAAGCTCATGGGGTTAGAGATGGAGCGATCTACATGTGATTCAGCCGCCAGATGGATAATGCCGTCGAATTGGAACTGTGCAAAAAGCTGTTGGATATACCCGGCATCAGTGATATCACCTCTGACAAAAGTGTAATTGGGGGCTTGCTCAACATCCTTGAGGTTTTCCAGGTTGCCGGCATAAGTCAGCTTATCCAGGTTGACAATATGGTAGCTAGGGTAGCGCCTAACCATCAAGCGCACCAGATGGGAGCCGATGAAGCCGGCCCCGCCGGTAATGAGGATTGTTTTGGCAAATGGCATGCGGTATTTTTTGTCGCAAAGCTACGCTTTTCTGTTAATTCCAGCCGGCCGGCCCTGCCGATGCGCCGGAATTGTGTAGTTTTGCCGCGCAAAGATTGCACTGACGATAAAACAGGCTAAAGTAAAGCTATGCGAAAGTTATGTTTTTCCTTCTTCTTGCTCCTGGTCGGCCTGGCCACTTCTGCCCAGGATTTCGGCGCGCGCAACAAGGGCAATGCGGCCCTCATCCACCTGAGCTTTTCTGGCCATGCTCCGGGCGCCGATTTGGCTAACCGCTTTGGCGGTACTGCAGCCTTCGGCTCTGGCCTGGATTTGATCACCGACAACTCTAATTGGATCGCCGGGCTGGATTTCAACTTCTTTTTCGGCAACCGCGTCAAGGAAGATGTCCTTGCTTCGCTGCGCACGCCGGAAGGGGCCATCATCGGCAACACCCGCTCTTATGCCGATGTGCAATTGCGCCTGCGCGGCTTCTACGCCGGCGGGCATCTGGGCAGGGTGATCAGCCTGGGCGGCCCCAACCCGCGTTCTGGTATCCGCCTGACCTTAGGCGCTGGTTTGTTGCAGCACAAAGTCCGCATCCAAGATGACCCGCAGAGCATCGTCCCCCAATTGGTCGGCGAGTATAAAAAAGGCTATGACAGATTGTCTAATGGGCTAGCTTTCAACGAATTCATCGGCTACCAAATCCTCAGCCTGAATGGGCGCATCAATTTCTACGCTGGCTTGGAGTTTACCCAGGCCATGACCATGAGCCGCCGCGATTTCAACTTCGATACCCGCGCCAAAGACGAGACGGAGCGGCTGGACTTGCTCTACGGCTTTAAAATTGGCTGGATCCTCCCCATCTACTTCGGCAAGAGCGCTGGGGAGATTTATTACTAGAATCTCCTTTGTAACTATTCAGCATAATGCTTCGATACCGCTTCAGGCTGTTCAGACGAGATATTGCTTGTCCAGGCCATAGAATGAGGAGAATTTGAAGTGTAGTTCTTTGCAGGGGTATCAGAGCCCTCCCCCCTCCCCTTCCTCCAACAAATCCGGCCGCCGCTCGCGGGTGCGGCGCAGCGCCTGCTCATAGCGCCAGTCCTCGATCTTTTTAAAATTGCCCGACAGTAGCACCTCGGGTACTCTCCAGCCGCGGAAATCCTCGGGGCGCGTATAGACGGGCGGGGCCAGGAGGTTGTCCTGGAAAGAATCGAAGAGGGCAGAAGTTTCGTCATTAAGAACGCCGGGCAGCAGCCGGCCGATGGCATCCACCAGCACGGCGGCGGGCAACTCGCCACCTGAGAGCACAAAATCACCGACGGAAATTTCCATGGTCACAAAATGCTCGCGGATGCGCTCGTCGATCCCCTTGTAGTGGCCGCAGATAAGGAGGAGGTTTTCGCGCAGCGAAAGGCGGTTGGCCAGAGGCTGGGCCAGGCGCTCGCCGTCGGGGGTCATGAAGATAACCTCGTCGTAAGCCCGCTGGCGCTGCAGGCTTTCGATACAGTCAGCCAGTGGCTCGGCCATCATCACCATGCCGGCACCGCCGCCGTACTGGTAGTCATCTACCTGGAGATGCCTGCCCTGGCCGAAGGGGCGCAGATTTTGCAGGTGCACTTCCAGCAAGCCCTTTTCCTGTGCCCGCTTCATGATAGAGTGTTGAAATGGGCCTTCCAACAATTCGGGGTGCAGGGTGATGATGTCGATGCGCATATCAGCTTCTGGATTTTCGATAGTGAAGATAAGAAAAAAAACAGGTGCCGGATACTTCAATAGCATTCGGCACCTGCCCGTTCGATACCTGTGTGATAAATAGGCTTGTTGCGATGGGGGCATCGCAATAAATCTAATTTATCTTCAGCAGCTCCACCTCAAAGATGAGGGTGGCGTAGGGGCCGATTTTTCCGCCCGCGCCGCGAGTGCCGTAGGCCAGATCAGAAGGGATAAAGAGCTTCCACTTGGAGCCTTGAGGCATCAGTTGAAGCGCCTCAGTCCAGCCAGCGATGACTTGGCCGACGCCAAAGGTAGCAGGCTGACCGCGGTCTACTGAACTATCGAAGACCGTGCCGTCAATCAGGGTGCCATGGTAGTGGACAGTGACTTTATCGTTGGCGCCCGGCTTGGGGCCCTCTCCGGCTTTCAGGACTTCATACTGCAGGCCGCTAGCCGTTTTCATGACGCCCTCGCGTTTGGCGTTTTCATCCAGGAATTTCTTGCCTTCGGCAATAGCGGCCTCAAACTGCTTTTCCTGCTGGGCTTGCATATGCTGTTGAATAAAGGCATTGGCATCATTCATGTCGATCAAGGTCTGCTCGCCAGCCATGACGGCGCTGAAGGCTGCCTGGAAGGAAGGCTCGTGCAATTCGCCGAAGCCTTGGCTCTTGAGGTTCTGGGCCAGCAATACGCCCAGGCTGTAGCTAAGTGAATCCATATCTTTTTGTGCGTTTGCGAATGAAAAAAGAAGCAGCCCCCCGAGGAGGAATGCCATGGTCTTTGCTTTCTGCATAGATGGTTATTTTTAAAAGTGGTTAATGTGTCGTGCTTTTAACGGCGCGAAGAAAAGAAAATTTTGGAGGAAAACAAAATCACTCTTCGCCCCAGCGATAAGAGCGGATCTCTAAACCCGCCAAATCCAGCACGCGATCTACCACCGTGGCAGCCAGGGCTTCGAAAGACTGGGGGCGGCTGTAGAAAGATGGGCTGGCCGGACAGATGATGCCTCCGGCTTCGACGACGCGCCGCATGTTGTCGATATGGATGAGGCTGTAGGGCGTATCGCGCGGCACCAGGATGAGGCGGCGGCGTTCTTTGAGCGCCACATCGGCGGCGCGGGTCGCGAGGTCGTCAGAGACCCCGCTGGCGATGCGCCCCAGCAAGCCCATAGAACAGGGGCAGGCGATGACCGCATTATAGCGGGCCGAGCCTGAAGCGAAGGGTGCCATGAAATCGTTTTTGCCGTAAAACTGGAAAGGATAATTTTCATAGCTGCGGTCGCCTAGTTCATACTCCCAATTGAACTTGGCATTGTCGCTCATCACTACGCCCACAGCGGCGAGCTGATCCTGGTGCTGAAGCAATCGGTCGAGTAATACCTTGGCGTAGATGCTTCCGCTGGAGCCGCCAATACAGATGGCAAATTTATTCATGCGGTTCGTTTTCAAAATGCTCGTAGTGCTAACAGCCGGGCGGGCAAAAAGTTAAATAATTATTAAACGGCTCGCCCACCGTATCTTTACCGCCATTAGGGAGGTATTTTTACTGAATCAAAAAATTAATCTGACTTATGGCAAAGAGAATCCTCATCGCTGGCGCACTGGCGCTTCTAGCTTTTGCTGCTTATTCTTTCACGCTACTGCGCGACGAAGCGCCGGCTGCAGTGGCTCAAAGTGATGAGCAGATCAAATGGTACACCTGGGAGGAAGCCCAGCAGCTCATGGCTAAAGAGCCCCGCAAAATGTTCATCGACTTGTACACCGACTGGTGCGGCTGGTGCAAGCGCATGGATAAGGAGACCTTCACCAATGCCGAAGTTGCCAAGCACATGAACCAGTACTTCTATGCGGTTAAATTCAACGCTGAACAACAAGAAGAGATCAACTATAAAGGGCATATCATGAAATTCCGCGCCGAAGGCCGCCGTGGCGCTCATGAACTGGCCATCTCACTCTTGGACGGCCGTCTGGGCTACCCTTCTTTTGTCTATCTGGATGAGAAGCAAGACCGCATCACCATCTCTCCAGGCTATAAAACGCCGGATGTGCTCATCAAAGAACTGCGCTATGTCGGCGGGGAACACTACAAGACGACGAAGTTCGAGAATTTCCAGTAAACCCTGCTAGTGAAGTTGGCAGCAGGCCCTTATTGAGGCAAGCGGCCCCTTGAAAGTCAAGCTTCCAAGGGGCCGTCTTGCGTGTAAGCTGCCACAGATTTCACCTCGTGCTCGGTCGATCAGTTGAGGAGATAAGCCGGAAACTGTACCTCGATGATACTGCGCAGCCGCTGGCGAGCGCGCGAGAGCTTGCTCTTGACGTTGGACTCCGTCCAGCCGCTAACCTGGCAGATCTCTTGAATGGAGCGCTCTTCAAAGTAAAACAACTGCAAAACCTGGGCATCGCTTGAAGAAAGCTGACGGATGGCTTGCAGCAACCAGTGCCGGGCTTCATCCTTCTCGACCTTCCCGGCGCCTTCCGGTGCCTGGCTGATGTTCAGCTTTTCCAATTCGCTGCTGTAATCCATGCGCTGGACACGGCGCTGCCGGCTGCGCAACTGGTTGATGGCTACCGAGACGGCAATGCGGAAGAGCCAAGAGCTAAACTTACTCTCTCCCCGGAAGCTGGGTAATGCCTGGAATGCCCGGACGTAGGTGTCCTGAATGGCTTCCTCGATTTCGTTGGCATCTTTCAGGTAGCGGCCAATCACTGGCCGCAGCAGGCTTTCATGACGGCCAGCCAGGATGGCGTAAGCTTTTTGGTTGCCTTCCAGTGCCATCGCAATGAGGGTTTCATCGGTAATGCCGACGGGCGTTTTGCCCATCGGCCTGTTTGCTAAAATTGTTGTGTGCATGTCGGGTGATGATTTTAGGTACTTTTCTATTAATTACCAGATGACACAAAGTTACCCCCAAAGCAAAGGCAAAAAAAGTTGGTTTTTATAGTTGGCGGGTTTGACCTTATAACTGTCCTGAAAGATTTAGTGGCTGCCCTTTTGGCTGAGTAAA
>CAYSPJ010000168.1:0-5865 GCA_964432875.1 uncultured Phaeodactylibacter sp.
TGGAGTAAGGGGGGGGCAAGTAAAAAGTAAAAAGGAAAAAGGAAAAAGGAAAAAGTAAAAAGGGAAAAGGAGCGAAGCGACATCCCGTCTGAACGGAGTGAAGCGGGAAGGAAAAAGTAAAAAAGGGGGGCTGTCCTGTGTTGAAGGGCAAAAATGGCGGGTAGGGCACACCCAGACTAAACAAAGCTGGAACGAAGTGTCATCCCGTCCGAATGTATTGAGGCGGGAAAAGGGGAAGTCGTCCCCGATAAATCCAAAAATTGCTGGGGGAAGCTTGCATATTTCCTCTGAAAGCGTTAATTTCGAGGCATTTATCACTTAAAGCCAATATGTTATGTCCAAAACCGAGCTTTTTACCTTTGTACTGGCGCTGAGCGCCGTAGTATTGCTGCCCGCTTGCAGCCCCGGCAGTGCTTGTGGCGACCCAGCACTGGTCACCATCCCCGCTGCCGACGATTCCGCACCCGAGCTAACCTGGATGATTACCCAGGCCTCGGAGACGCCCGATGGGCCAATTTCCTCTATCGGGCCTTACACCGGGGCGGAGGTGACCATCAACGTCAAGCCTACGGATGACGTGAAAGTCTATTTGATAGCCCGTGACGAGCAGAGCGGCGTGAAGCAGGTGAGTTCGTCTGGCGGCTTTGGGCAGACCTGTACCTCTGCCTCGGGTGCCATCGCTGCCTCGGGTATCCTGCCGGCCCATTCGCAAGACCTGAGCTTTCTCACGGTCTGCGGCATGATCGAGTGGCGCCTGCCAGAGCTGACCATCGAAACGGGCATGGCTTGTGTGGCGGGCAGCACCCTGACCCAGTTGGGCTTTGGGCTTACCGGCACTGCGGAAAACAATAAAGGCGGCACGGCTACTTCAGTGCTGACCATTAATGTGATTCCTTAGCCATCAACAGCGCATAAATCGCGAAAGAAGCCAGCCAGTGCTCGCCCTCGTACCCGCCGTCTACGATACTGGGCAGGGAAAAGCGGATGTGCTCATCAGCTACTGTTTTCAGGTGGCCGTATTCCGGCAGGGCCTGAGCGATGCCATACAGGCACCAGGCGCGGCTGAAGTTGAGCCCGTCGAGGTGTACCAGCTTACCATCGGTGCGGTCAGAGACGATGCCGGGGGGCAGGGCGAAGCCAGGGTGCGATAATCCTGGCAGGAAGCCGTTCAGCCACGCCCGGAACTCAGCTGGCGGCATCACCCGGCGCATGAGGTTAGCTTCTTCCAGGCAGGGCGAGAGGAAGTCGTAGCCGCTGGGTTCCCAGCCTAGCGGGCACCCGCGGTCGGCGGCGTAGAAATCTCGCGCCCGCTGCTCGATGAGCTGGCGCAGGGAATCCTGCCCGGTGGCAGCGGCGTAGTCCCAGGCGAAAGCCAGCCCAAAAGCCGTATTGGTATGTTCGCCCACGCGGATGGGGTAATAGAGCTTGGGCAAAAACTCCAGGTAGAGCATGGCGATGCGTTCGGCCAGGGGCTGCAGGTTTTGCGCCAGCTCGCGGGCCAGCGGGTCGTCCCAGCCGTGCAGCTCTTCAGCCAGCTTGAGCAGCCAGGCCCAGCCATAGGTGCGCTCAAAGCCTTTGTTGTGAGGCTGGCTGAAGTAAGCCAGCTCGAGTTGGATGTTTTCCGCCGTGATGTTTTCTGCCAGCTTTTGCCGGATGAGCGCGGCCTGCTCCAGCTCGGGGAATTGCTTGAGGAGATAGGCCAGCATCCAATGGCCATGCACGGCCGAATGCCAATCGAAGCAGCCGTAAAATGCCGGGTGCAGCTCCAGTGGCCCGGCAAGCTCCTCGGCACTAGCCAGCACTTGCCCCAGCTTGTTGGGGTATTCTTGCTGTATGCACTTCAAAGGCAATTGGGCCAGGCGGTTGGCTTCGGCCAAAGCCAGCCGTGCCGCATCTTGTCTCATAGGCTGTGGTTGGGCGCTGGCCATGGGCAGGATGCCCTGCCAGAGGCTTAGCGCCAGGGATAGAAGCAAAATTCTTTGTTTCAAAGCATTAGTCCTTTAGAGCGTTCCGGCATCAACATCTTTGATGAATTGAATAACGCCTTTAAAATAGGCCTCGGCATCATCATACATCGCCCAGTGAGCTCCTTCAGGGCAGTAGTGGTAGCGGCCTTTAGGCAGTTGCGAAGCCATCCATTCCTTGTGCTTGGGGTCCATGGTGTCGTATTGGGCGCCAACGGTGAGGGTAGGCACCTGGATTTGAGGCAAGTCGCCAGAACGATCCCATTCCTTGAGGGTGGCATCGCCTACTACGCCAAACTCGCTCGGGCCCTGCATGCGCAGGTAGATGTCGTAATTGAGCCCACCCAACGAGCGCAGCACCGGCTCGGGCCACTCTTCCAGCGGCTTGCGCAGCACGTGCTTGGGATAGTAGTGGGTCTCCACCAGTTCCAGATAGCGCGGGTTGGTGTAGTCGCCTGCTTCCTCCATGGCGCGGATTTCTTTCAATACCTCGGGATCGAGGCCCGGCCCCAAGACTTCCTCCGCGTATTTCACGTAGGCGGGTATGGAAGACATCATGTTGGAGATGATCAGCCCTTTGAGGTGCTGCTGGTACTTCAGCGCATACTCAATGCCCAGGATACCACCCCAGGAGTGCCCCAGGATGTAAAAATTGTCTTTGTTCAAACCCAGCGCCTGGCGCACCTGCTCCACTTCTTCTACAAAGCGGGCAGTATCCCAAAGCGAAGTATCTTCCGGCTGGCTGCTATAGGCCGAGCCGAGCTGGTCGTAGTAGTAGTATTGGATCCCTTCGCGGGGGAAGTAGCTGTCGAAGATTTCGAAGTATTCATGAGTGGCGCCAGGGCCGCCGTGCAGCAGCAGTACCTTGATGCGGGGATTATTGCCCACCCGCTTGGTCCAGACCTGGAAATCGCCCGAGGGGGTAGAGATGGGGATCATCTTCACCCCGCCGCTGTTGATGTCGTCGTGGCCATCGTGGCTGAAGTAGGAAGCCAGGGTAGTGCCTTGTTCAGGCTGGGGGGCGCAAGCCTGAAGCAGCAGTAGCGCCAGTAAGGGTAAGAAAGCCAGGTTTTTCATCGCGTCTTGTTTGATTTTGGTTGAAAGCGGCCATGTGCTGCGGGTTCCGAGCTATAAGCTGCCAGAAGCTTAAAAAGCCGAAGCAAAGCCGATCTGCCCCAAAGATAAGCAAGGGCTGGCGAAAAATTGTTATTTTGCGCTTTTACCATGATAAAGAGTTGAGGTTGAGCCTTGCGGTTCAACCCCGCGAATAGTTACTAACCATCAATCAATACCTTCGACATGAAATATCCGACCATTTTCAGCCTGCTGTGGATAGCCCTGGCCGCCCTGAGCGCCTGTACCGGCGATGCTTCGCGCGGCGAAGCGCAGGAAATCGCCATTGATACCCTCACCATCGGCCGCCATTTGCAGGCCCTGGCTTCCGACGAATTCCTGGGCCGCAAGCCCTTTACTGAGGGCGAGGCCAAGACGCTGGCCTATCTGGAAGGAGAACTAAAAAAACTAGGCTTGCAGGGTGCCAACCAGGGCAGCTTCTTACAAGAAGTGCCTTTGGTAGAAATTGCGCCTCAAGCCGATTCCGTGATGCAGGTGAAGGCACCTGGCAAGAGCTTTGAACTGCGCCTGCGCGATGATTTCGTGCTTTATACCCAGCGCGAGCAGGCCGAAGTCCGGGTTGAGGATGCGGAAGTGGTCTTCTGCGGCTACGGCATCGTAGCCCCTGAATATGGTTGGAATGACTATGAGGGTATGGATATGAAAGGCAAAATCGCCCTGGTACTGGTAAACGACCCCGGTTACGAGAGCGAAGACAGCCTTTTTTTCAAAGGCAACATCATGACTTATTACGGCCGTTGGACCTACAAGTTTGAAGAAGCTGCGCGGCAGGGCGCGGCGGGCGTACTCGTGGTACACCAACCTGGCCCGGCGGGTTACCCCTGGTTTGTATCGCAAGGCTCTTCCCTGGCGCCCCGCCTCAACCTGGTGACGCCTAACCAGGGCATGGACCGCTGCGCCGTGCAAGGTTGGGTGACCCTCAACGCCGCCGTCGAGCTGCTGCGGGCCTCATCGGTCAAGGGCATCAAGTTCTTCGAAGCGGCCGGGCAGCCGGGCTTTAAGCCCATCCCGCTGGGGGTCCAGGTTTCAGTCGGACTGAAGAATACCTTTAAGCAAAATGTCTCCTACAACGTGGCGGCCATGCTGCCCGGCACCGAGCGCCCCGATGAAGTCATTATCTATTCTGCCCACTGGGACCACCTCGGCGTAGGCGCTCCGGTAGAAGGCGACTCGATATATAATGGCGCAGTGGATAACGCCAGCGGTACCGCCGCCTTGCTGGCCATCGCCGAGGCTTTCGCCAAACTGGAACCAAAGCCGGAGCGCACCATCGTCTTCCTCTTTGTTACGGCGGAAGAACAAGGGCTGCTCGGCTCCCGTTACTACTGCGCCAACCCTTTGTTCCCCATCACAAAGACCGTCGCTAATATCAATATGGACGGCCTCAATCCCAACGGCCGCATGAAAGACCTCACCGTCATCGGCTACGGGCAATCGGAGCTGGACGATTACGCCCAAGTAGAAGCCACCCGCCAGGGGCGCTACATCATACCCGACCAGGAGCCGGAGAAAGGCTACTACTTCCGCTCCGATCACTTCAACTTCGCCCGTGTCGGCGTGCCTGCGCTCTACGCCAGCGGCAATTACGACCACTGGGATCAGGGCATGGAATATGGCAAGGCCAAAGCCGATGAATATACTTCCCAGCGCTACCACCGGCCTTCCGACGAGTATGCGCCCGGCCTGTGGGAGCTTTCGGGCGTCGCACAGGATGCGCAGTTGTATTTCAATATCGGCCTGCGCCTGGCTAACGAGCGTAGCTTCCCCCAATGGCGAGAGGGCTCGGAGTTTAAACGGCAGGAATAGGTACAGGGGAGCCTGCTGGAGATGAATGCAGCCTTATGCTGGTCAGCGCCAGGGTTTGTGCATTGGGGGCCTCTTTAGGGCAATGCCGCCGACTTGAGCGCAGAGGCAGATAAGTTGCTGGGCGTTCACATCCTCATTTGTTTGAAGATCGAAGATTACTGCATAACTCACCATAGAGGCTACTCTCTTGCTCCTAGTTGGCCTGGTTGAGTATTTTTCTCCTTTGCCGATTCAGGTCGGTCTGTTCAAAAAAAATATTCATCAACCCACCGATCAAATGAACTTTTTCTAGCCAATCGCATTTAATGTTTAAACATCGAATAACAAAAACAGAATTTAGGTATTATGGTATCCACTAACGTAACCACCAAATGGGTCGTTGACCCCACGCACAGCGAAATCACTTTCCGGGTAAAGCACCTGATGATCACCAACGTCAAAGGCGAGTTCCGCAAGTTCACGGCCGAAATCGATGGCGAGGACTTCAGGACGGCCCCAGTCCGGGTGGCGATTGACGCTGCCTCGATCTTTACCAACGAAGACAAGCGCGATGAGCACCTGCGCAGCGCAGACTTTTTCGATGCAGAAAACCATCCCGAGCTTACCTTCGAGACCAAGTCTTTCACCAGGAAGGGCGATGAGGAGTACGTCCTGACGGGCATCCTGACCATCAAAGGCCTGAGCAAGGAAGTCGCTTTTGACGTCGAGTTTGGCGGCATCAACAAAGACCCCTGGGGCAACGAAAAGGCGGGATTCTCCCTCAATGGCAAAATCAACCGCAAGGATTGGGGCCTGAACTGGAACGCCGCCCTCGAAACAGGCGGCGTATTGGTGAGCGAAGAGGTGCGCATCAATGCCGAGGTACAGTTTGTGAAACAAACCCCGTAGAGACGATTCACGAATCGTCTCAGATTCACGAATCGTCTCAGATTCACGAATCGTCTCAGATTCACGAATCGCC
>CAYSPJ010000168.1:5965-8933 GCA_964432875.1 uncultured Phaeodactylibacter sp.
CTCAGATTCACGAATCGTCTCAGATTCACGAATCGTCTCAGATTCACGAATCGCCCCTACCGGCAACCAGGCATCCCGCTGGGCGCGTGTGCGCTCCTGGCGGGATGTTCTGTATTGAGATTCCTTGATTTTCTTAGGTTTTCAATGTAGTAATCAAACGATGAACCGCAAAAAATTCCTCAAAACCCTGGCGCTCTTGCCAGCAGCAGCAGCGATTATGAAACTGAAAGATCTGAACAAAATGACCGCGCCCTTGAGCAGTACGGCAAAGATGCCGGTACTTTTCCTGGGGCATGGCAGTCCGATGAACGCCATTGAGGAGAACGACTTCGTGGCGGGTTTCCGCAAGGTGGGCCGCGAGGTGCCGCGGCCGAACGCGGTGCTGTGCATCTCCGCACATTGGGAGACGCGGGGCACCTTCGTCACGGCCATGGAGCAGCCGCGTACCATCCACGACTTTGGGGGCTTCCCGCAGGCGCTCTTCGACGTACAGTACCCGGCACCAGGCAGCCCGGAATTGGCACGGGAGGCTCAAGCCCTGGTGCAAAAAGCGCAAATTGGGCTGGACGACCGCCACTGGGGGCTGGACCACGGCGCCTGGTCGGTCATCAAACACCTCTACCCGGATGCCGACGTGCCGGTCATCCAGATGAGCCTCGACCATACCCAACCGGCCCAGTATCACTATGAACTAGCGCAGGAGCTGGCTTCCTTGCGGGAAAAAGGGGTGCTCATCGTCGGCAGTGGCAACATGGTGCACAACTTGCGCCGGGTGGCCTGGGACCGGCTGAATGATCTTGATTTCGGCTTCGACTGGGCCATCGAGGCCAGCGAAAAGATGAAAAGCTACATCCTTGCTGGCGACCACCAGCCTTTGGTCCATTTCCATTCTCAGGGGAAGGCTTTCGACCTGGCAATCCCTACGCCGGAGCACTACCTCCCCTTGCTCTACGTACTGGCTTTGCAGGATAAAGGAGAGGAAGCCTCGCTCTTCAACGACCGGGCGGTGGCAGGCGCGCTGACGATGACTTCCGTACGGGTGGGGTGAGCATGCCCGGCTGAGGCACAGTGATTTTTTCAGGCCGCGCAGATGAGGTAATCTGTGCAGCCTATCAGGCTATTTCAAGTGCTGTTTGGGATACAGCCTACAGAAAGCCCAGCCTCGTCAGTGGGCCATCCTACTCCGCTTTCGCCCCTCGCTGCTAAAAAATAATTGCCTAAATTTGCCCATTACCAAAACGAAAAGTATGCTTATGAAAAAACTAATCATCGCTTTTTCCGCCCTGGCCTTGCTCCCGGCACTGGCGCAAGCGCAGCACGAGGGTTCCCCCTGGCATATCGTCGCCAAAGATATCGACCCGAACAATTACTTTGGCATCACTTGCGCCAATGGCATGATCGGGCTGGTCTCCTCGCCCGAGCCGATGAAAGTACGGGATGTGGTGCTCAATGGCGTTTACGACTACTACCAGCGCGGCAGAGTATCCAACATCCTCAAGACCTTCAACCACGTCAATATGAATTTGGATGTGGACGGCCACCGCATCGGGCGCCGCGAAATCAGCAACTATGCCCAAGTGCTGGATATGAAGCAGGCCGCGCTAGAGACTTCTTTTGAGGTGGGCGACAAGGCCAGCGTGAGGCACACTATGATGGCACTGCGCCACCTGCCCTACACCGCCCTGTCGGTGGTGGAAATCACGGCAAAAAAAGACATCACCATTACGCCGATGAGCGTGATTGAAGCGCCCAACCACCTCAATGACGTGCGCAACTTCTACAGCGAAATCGACCGGCCTCACGTCAAAATACCGCTGCTCACCTCGGTGGCCCTCAGCCCTTCGGGCCGCGTCAAGGTAGCGGCTTCCACCAGTTTTATTTTCGAGGAGCCCCACGGCAGTGAGCCGACGCTTATCCACGAAGACTGGGATTACAACATGCACTTGGCCAAGTTTTACAAAAAACTCAAGGCGGGGGAAACCTACCGCTTCTCGCTCGTCGCTTCTTCGGTTTCCTCCGAGCAGTACGAAGACCCGCACAACGAGGCCGAGCGCCTCACCATCTTCGCGATGCTGGAAGGGCGGGAGCGCCTGCTGAAGCGCCACCAGGCTGCCTGGGAACAGCTTTGGCAGAGCGATATCGTGGTTGAGGGCAATCTCGAAGATCAGCGCGATATCCACTCCATGATCTACCACCTCTACTCCTTCGCCCGCGAGGGCACGGCGTATAGCCTTTCCCCCATGGGCTTATCGGGCCTGGGCTACAACGGCCACGTTTTCTGGGATACCGAGCTGTGGATGTACCCGCCCCTGCTGGCCCTGCAACCAGAAATTGCCCGCTCGCTGCTGGAGTATCGCTTCGAGCGCCTGGGCGCTGCCAAACAAAACGCCTTCTCGCATGGATATGATGGGGCGATGTTTCCCTGGGAATCGGCGGCCGATGGCTCGGAAGACACCCCAGTCTGGGCGCTCACCGGGCCTTTTCAGCACCACATCTCCGGCGATATCGCCTGGGCCTGCTGGAAATATTATCAGGTGACTAAAGATAAAGAGTGGTTACGTAGCCGGGGCTACCCCATTATCAAAGAGGTGGCCGATTTCTGGACCAGCCGGGTGGAACGCACCGGCCCCGGGCGTTATGACATCAACAACGTCATCGGCGCCAATGAGTGGGAGGAGAATATCGACAACAACGCCTTCACTAATGGCATGGCGATTACCTCCCTGCGCTACGCAGCTCAGGCTGCCCGTGAGCTGGGCCTTCAGCCTAATCCCGATTGGGAGCACGTGGCAGCCAATATCCCCATCCTGACCTTCCCGGACGGCACCACGCGCGAGAATGCTACCTACGACGGCGTCATGATCAAACAAGCCGATGTAAATCTGTTGGCCTATCCGCTCAAAATCGTGTCTGACCCCAAGCGCATCCGGCAAGACCTGGAGTACTACGAGCAGCGCATGGCACCCGA
>CAYSPJ010000169.1:0-8849 GCA_964432875.1 uncultured Phaeodactylibacter sp.
GGATGCGGTGCCTAAACAGAGGCCTTGCGGTGCTGCCACATCAAGTTTCTCTCTCCCTGATGGAATAAAAGCTGCGCTATTCCACAGGGTAAACGCCACGGCGCAACGACGCAACGCCAGTATGGCGTATGCCGAGCGCCGAGCGCAACGTACCCGCCAGAGGCCCTATTCGGGCCTCCGCCGTGGACCAGCGGGCTGCGCATCTATATGAAAGACAGGCCGAACGGGCATTGGAAAGGCCCTGCATGCTGAAAATGTCCAGTAGTATGTGTGCGGCCATGCCGATGCGCCAGCGGCGACGCTGGCTTGGTGCTTGCCGGGGCCATTCGAGGCGGTAGCGCGCTGGGGGGCTTCTGCCACGGCAGGGGCGAGCTCCTGCGGGAGGGGGGCGCAGCGGATGGGCTTGTCCGCGGCCGGCGCGGCGGCGCGGTGGGGGAAGGGGGCGGCTGGCTTGGCGGGGTTGTCGTTTGCGGAGTTGGGGGTGCAGGTTTGAGTTGGAGGTGTTTATGGCGTTGGCGGGTTGATTTGTGGGGGAGGTTGGTTTTTGGGGAAGTTAACGGCCAGCATGCCTGACGTAGCCAGCTTTTCTGGCTACGGGCATGTATTAATTGTTGAATGCTGTTTTTTTTTATTCCCTTATTTTCAATTGTTTCAAGTTAATGCGCCCACAATGAATTTCTTTTTCGTTGATTCTGTAAAAGAGATTTCCCTCATTTATGCTAAGTCCTGCTCTCAATGTGCCGTCTACTCCTCTATTAAAAAGAGTTACGACATAAAAACCGCTAAAACTTTTTGGATCGATGGTTCTTTTCAACGCATCCTTTTTTTGAAGATTATTGTCTAAGAGCTTTTCTAAGTCAAGACCATAATTAAACAGAGGTTCTTTCTCGGGTGTCATTGTGTCGGAGGGAATAAATAGTTTAAAGAATCTGCTCGGTGAAGAAGGAAGATCATAGAAATTTTCAGGAAATTCCATTGTCAATTCAAAAGGATTATCCGTTTCATTGGTTATTTGAGTCCAAAAAACAGCATAAACATATTCTTTACCCATTGGGTCAGTATATTTTAGTCCGCCACGCGGATAGCTGTTTTCAATTATCAAATTCTGGCCATTATCGTCAACATACACAAATTTGGTGTCAACATTCTTTTGGCCAGGCACATCTACTCGTGTTTGACTTTCAGCATCAATAAAGGGCTGATATTTTTTCAACTCCTTTGATACTTTATCTGTTGTTGAATTATTTTCTTGGCCACAGGAATGAAGTATTGTTGCCATAACAATCAATATGGGTAATATTTTTTTCATATTTTCAGCTTGCACACAACGTTCTAGTATAAGCCTAGTGCGGGATTAGAAGCACTGTGCTTTCGGTTTAACCTTATGTTTAATAATATTCAATTTGTTTGATTTTAGCACTTTAGCTCGCATTATGCTTATGCCGTGTTCCTGAGCGAGAAATAAATTCTTGAGCAGGTGTGCCCATTACGAATAATCCGAGTATATTCTTAGTGGTATTTTGTCCCAAAGAAGCGTTATAATATGTTTTTTTTCCGCTACTGGCAGGGGTGATTTCAAATTTGTATTCGCTATCACAGCTCAGGAAGCTGCCATTAGAGCGCCTTGATGGCGGGTGATTTCAAATTTGTATTCGCTATCACCATAAAAATTAGAACTAAACTCAAAAAAGGCTTTAAATCCGTCCCAAACGACCGCATCATTGATAGCATTTAGCTTGCTTTTAGATGAAGCTTCAAGGATCTCAAAATCAGCCCCTTGTTGATTCAAAAAATAACCAGTCGATAATCCTACAGCTCCGGCACCAATAATCAGTACTTTTCCTGAAAAAGGCGTGGCTATATCGTCAACTTTTGTACAAGATGACAACATGCTTTGAAAAGGCAATCCTATTCCAAAAAGCCCGCAAATCTTGATAAATTCTTTTCTGGTCATATTGGGTTTTCTTATTGCTCACCGCGGTTGGCGCTTGCGTTCCGTTCGAGCATTGCCCCCTGAGCGAAGCCGAAAGGCGAGTGCGGAATGACCTGATAGCTCATAGGGCAACCTGTCCGAAAGGTAATTCATTGCGAAGTCATCTGTCCTATTTCAGCTTGCGCCTATAGGCCCGGCCTGCTTTCAATCACTGACTCTTTGCAGCAAACGGGTATGCACAAAGCCGTCATGCGTCAAATTTTCGTTGACGCTGATGGAAGCCCATTCCGTTTTTTCGGCTCTGCGATTGACAAAACGATAGCAAAACGAGCGGACAAAAACGCGCTGCGATTGCTCCAGCTCGCCGATCAGCTTAAAAGTAGAGGCTGGCCCCCGCCGCATATTTAGTTTGCCAGTGGGGCTCTTGACTTCATATATGCTCCCCGTATCCGTTTTGCGGTTGGGGAAAAGGTCGTATAAATCCTGGATGGGGAAAGCTGGCCCTGGGTCAAATTTCCTGTTGACAGCGATTTCATCATGCCCGATTACATCTATGATGCTGGGATAGGCCTTGACCAAAGTGCTGCACAATTCGCGGATAGCCGCTATTTGCTCGGGCGGATACTTTTCCCAATATTCGTTCTTAATTGCCCCGTTATAATGCTGCGCCATGGCCACCTGCTCCTGCGTCAACATAGCGCCGATGGGATCGTTGTGGCCATTGACCCAGCCAAACTGGCCATTGGGGAAACGAGTGACATGCCCCCGATTAGCCGCACAAATGCCGATGGAATGCGAATTAAGCGAATCCAGCCCTTTCCAATTGCTGACGCCAGCATGGCTCCCTCCAACATTCAGGGGTACGCTTTGGGTTACCGCTCCATCTCTATCAACTAAAAGGTGATAACTGAACCTGCTATCGCGGAGATGACTGATACTCCCTGCAAGCGATGTGCCGGCGGTATAATGCAGCACGATATAACGCGGCTGAATTAATCTAGCAGGGTTATGAGGCAGATCGGTACGCCTTGCCTCGCTAATGATGTGGTTTGCAATTGTTGCCATATAAACTTGTTTAAAGTAAGCCAGTAAAATCGTAAACTATGGGAGGGCCAAACCAAGCCTACCCCACCCTCCTCACCTCCAAAATTTGACTTAAACTCACCCCCAATCTTCGGCCAGAAAAGCACCCGATTTTAAGCCTCTTCGAAGCGGAGGGCCGGGGTGTCCGTCCTCCTGCTACGAGGCCTTTGCACTTGGTGCGATAAATATAAGCCATGCCCGCGAAACTTCCAAGCATTTCTTTCGGGGTTTTGCAAACCACACTCGGCTGGGGCGCTCGATGGCTATCCCCCGCAGCAGTTTTACGAATGTTTCAAAACCAAGCACTGGAAAGGCCTGCGCCTCTGGGCTGCCGACGGCACCGGTTTCCGGCTCCCCGACAAAGAATGGCTGGGCGAAGAGTTTGGCACGGCAACCAGTACAACAGGGTGCCTGAGCCCCCCCACCTAATACAACAAAACCCTGCCTGAAACTGTATTATAAGCCGTAGTTTTGCCCGTGCAACTGCCAATAACGAATGATGAAGACGCTGAGTAAAGAAGAAGCTACCAACCGCATGAACGCCTACGGCAAGGCGCGTGAGCCCTTCCTGTTCCTCATCGACTTCGAGATGCAGCGGCCGATCGTGCTGCCCTTGAGTGCCGTCGAAACGAGGGAGTTGCTATACGACATCGGGGGGCAGCGCAACTGCCCGGAGCTGCTGCCGGGCCAGGGAGCGTTCTTTCTCGAAAAATACCCCATCAGCCGAGCGGCTTACCACCATGCTTTTCAGTTGGTCCAAGAAAACCTGCATGCCGGCAACTCCTACCTGCTCAACCTGGCATTCCCCACGGCCCTGGCCACCAATCTGAGCCTGCAAGAGATTTTCCTGCGCAGCCAGGCTCGTTATCGCTTGTGGCTGAAAGGCCAGTTCAGCTGTTTTTCGCCCGAGGTCTTCGTGACGATCCGCGATGGCCAGATCGCTTCTTTCCCCATGAAAGGCACCATCGATGCCAGCCTGCCCCAAGCCGAGGCCCTGCTGCTGGGCAACGCCAAAGAAAGCGCCGAACACGCCACCATCGTCGATCTGATCCGCAACGACCTGAGCATGGTCGCCGAGCGGGTGCGGGTGCGGCGCTACCGCTATATCGAGGAGCTGGCGACCCATCAGGGGGGGCTGCTGCAGAGCAGTTCAGAAATCGTGGGCGATTTGCCGGGCGATTACCGGGATCGCCTCGGAGAGATCATCTTTCGGCTCTTGCCGGCTGGCTCCATCAGCGGAGCGCCCAAGGCCAAGACGGTAGAGATTATCCAAGCTGCCGAGGCCGGGCCACGCGGCTACTACACTGGCGTATGTGGGCTATTCGATGGCGATTGGCTGGATAGCGGGGTGATGATCCGCTTCATCGAACAGCAGCCGCAGGGCTTGGTTTTCAAGAGTGGAGGGGGTATCACCGCCCAGAGTACCGAAACCGAAGAATATGAGGAAATGCTACGCAAGGTTTACCTGCCTTTCCCCGTGGAGGCCGCCATCCCAAGTCAACTCCCTAACCATTAAACCACTGCTATGAAACCATTATTATTGGAAACTATCCGCTGCCAGGATGGGGTATTGCACAACCTGCATTTCCACCAGAATCGCCTGGAGCGCAGCCGCGGAGAATTGCTCGGCCTGCGCGATGCCGCGATCCGCCTGGCAGACATCCAGCCGCCGGAGGAAGCCCGGGCCGGATTGTTCAAATGCCGGGTACTGTACGGGGAACAGATCGAAAAAATAGAGTTCTTACATTACCACCAATCCCACATCAAAAGCCTGCAAAGGGTAGAAGCCGGCCAACTGGATTACGCTCATAAATACGCCGACCGCAAAGCCATTGAAAAGCTGTTTAAGCTGCGCGGCCGGGCCGATGACATCCTCATCGTCCGCCGCGGCTTGCTGACGGATACTTCTTATGCCAATATCGCCCTCTACGATGGCCACCAGTGGTTTACCCCCGCCCGCCCGCTGCTGCCCGGCACTCGCCGCGCCGCGCTCATCGAAGCTGGCAGTTTATTGCCAGAACACATCTCCAGCACCGACTTGGCGTACTTCAAGGAATTGCGGCTCATCAATGCCATGATTGGGCTGGAAGATGCCCTGAGCGTACCCATCGAGCAGGTCTTCGATTTGATAACATAAAATTAAACCTAAAACCCTATTGATTGCATCTTAAAATAAATACCTTGCCGCGTTTTACAAACTATCGAAAATGACCAAGCCCGAACCGCTTACGACCCAACCGATGAAATCCCAACTCGTGCTGCCCGGCCAGTTTGAGCCCACTGAGCACTGGTACGCCAAAGCGCTGAATGCGACCATCCACCCGATGATCGCTTTTTTCCTGCACCTGGGCGAAGACCGCATCATCAAGCGTTACTGCCATCTGCACCCTAAGGTAAAGGAAGGCACCTTGCGTGAGATGCTCACCTACAAGCCCAAACACTTCATCTGGGCTGGTGCTGACCTGATGCACGTAACCAACGAAGAAGGCAAACGCCAGATGGTAGTTATCGAGAACAACTCTTGCCCCTCGGGCCAGAAGTCCATGCCGCTGCTAGACGACAACCAGGAGCAGGGCGGCTACCGCCTGCTCATGGAGCGTACCATTAAACCCCAAATCAAGGCCCGCAAGCGGATGCCGGGAGAACTGGCCGTCATCTACGACAAAAACCCCATGGAGGCCCTGGGCTACGCCCGCGCAATGGCCGATGCCTTCGACGAGCCTGTCCACTATACTTCGTTCTACCACAATGATGCCAACCCCAACATCCGCTTCGAGGACGGGGTAATGTTCGTCCGGAACGCCGCGCAGGAATGGCATCCCGTGCGCGCAGCCTTTCGCTACCTGACCCAGCGCCCCTGGACGCGGCTGCCGATCCACTCCCGCACGCCGATTTTCAACCCCACTGTCGCCTGCTTGGCCGGCGGGCGCAATAAGATGTTAGCTTCTAAAGCTTACAACCTCTTCAATGCCGAATTAGAAGGCAGCGGCATGGAGATACTCACCCCCGAAACCATCTGGGATGTGAGCAAGGAGGAAATCCCTCTCTGGGTGCGCAAGCTAGGCGGGCAAGCCGTCATCAAAAACCCCTACAGCAATGCTGGCCAGGGCGTCTTTACCATCGTCAACGAAAGAGAGCTCGACGCTTTTATGGAGCAGGACTTCCACTACGAGCGCTTTATTGTACAAAGCCTCATTGGCAACTACAACTGGAGCTCTACCAGCAGCCGGGGTAAGCTCTACCATATCGGCACCGTACCCAGCACGCAGGGCAATACCTACGTGGCCGACCTGCGCATGATGGTCAGTGCTACCGAAGAAGGCATCCGTCCGCTCTGCATCTATGCCCGCCGCGCCGCCTTACCCCTGGCCGACCACATCGAAGCTGGCGCCAATTCCTGGGATATGCTGGGCACCAACCTCTCCATTAAAGAGGATGGCAATTCCTGGGGCTCCGACACCAACCGCCTGATCCTCATGGACCGCCGTGATTTCAACAAAATGGGTATTGGACTGGATGACCTCGTCGATGCTTATATCCAAACGGTGCTCTCGATGATCGCCATCGACAAAATCGCCGAGATGCTCTTCAATAGCAAAAACCGCTTCCGCTCCCGCCTCTTCCGCTCACTGGACGATGATCAGGCGCTGATTGATGAGCTGATGATGTGATGGGGGGCAAGAGAAACTGTCTCGGATGCAGCCAGCACCAACCTTAGTTTTGCTGCTTCTCCCCGATCGGCCCTCGGGCTGAAAATACCATGCCCCAAAAAAAAGGCCACGCTCTGCAGCATGGCCATCACTTATTGGACTAGTATGAAAAAACTCTGCCATATAAACCTGCTTTTTTGAAAAAATGTTGCATTTATCTGCGACGATTTTGCTCGTTTCCGACTAACTGACTATTTTGCCAGCTTAACGGCGCGCTCTGCCCGGCAAAAGGAGCTGGCAAGCCTAACCAAATTTTTAAAATACAACACAAAATGAAGACTGACATTGAAATCGCACAAGCAGCTACCTTACTCGACATCAGTGAAATAGCCGCCCAACTGAACATCCCGGAAAGCCAGCTGGAGCGCTACGGCCGCTACAAGGCTAAGCTCCCGCTATCGCTCATCAACCTGGAAGCGGCCCGCCGCAGCAAGCTCATCCTGGTGACGGCCATCTCCCCCACCCCAGCCGGGGAGGGTAAGACCACTATTTCCATCGGCCTGGCGCAGGGGCTTTGCCGCATCGGCAAGCGGGCTGCGGCGGTGCTGCGCGAGCCTTCTCTCGGGCCGGTATTCGGCATCAAGGGCGGCGCAACGGGCGGCGGCCATTCGCAGGTGCTGCCGATGGAAGACATCAACCTGCACTTCACCGGCGATTTCGCCGCCGTGGAAAAAGCCCACAACCTGCTCTCTGCCCTCATCGACAACAACTTGCAGAACAAGAAATTCAGCCTCAATATCGACCCCCGCACAGTGGCCTGGAAACGCTGTATGGATATGAACGACCGCTCTTTGCGCAAGATGGTCATCGGGCTGGGCGGCACCACCGGCGGGGTGCCCCGCGAGGCGGGCTTCGACATCACGGCGGCCTCTGAAATCATGGCCATCCTCTGCCTGAGCGAGAGCTTGAGCGACCTCAAGCGCCGCTTGGGCAATATCTTTGTCGGCTTCACTTACGACCGCCAGCCCATCTACGCCCGCGACCTGAAAGCCAACGGCGCTATGGCGGCCCTGATGAAAGACGCCATCAAGCCCAATCTGGTACAGACCCTGGAGGGCACCCCTGCCATCCTGCACGGCGGCCCCTTCGCCAACATCGCCCAGGGCACCAATACCGTATTGGCCACCCGCATGGGCCTGAGCCTGGCCGATTATGTGGTTACCGAAGCTGGCTTCGGCGCCGACCTGGGTGCCGAAAAATTCCTCGATATCAAATGCCAGAGCGCGGGCTTGTCGCCCAATGCCGTGGTGCTGGTGGCTACCGTGCGCGCCCTGAAATACCACGGCGGCGCTGCCCTGTCCAACCTTAAAGAACCGGACCCCGCGGCGGTAGAACGCGGCATGGAAAACCTGGAGAAACACCTGGAGAATATCCAGGGCTTCGGCCTGCCCCCGGTAGTAGCCATGAACCGCTTCATCACCGACAGCGATGAGGAGCTGGCGGTCATCAAACGGCGCTGCGAAAGCAAAGGCGTACCGGTGGCGCTGGCCGATGCCTGGGAAAAGGGCGGCGCCGGTACCGAAGCCCTCGCCCAAGCCGTTGCAGCGGCGGCCGACAAGCATCAAACGCCCTTTAAGCCGACCTACGACTGGGCTCAGCCGGTAGAGGAGAAAATCAACGCCATCGCCACCAAGATTTACGGCGCCGATGGAGTAGAATATACCGCTAAAGCGAAAACGGACTTGCGCAAGATCGAACGCCTCGGGCTGCAGGGCCTGCCGGTCTGTATCGCCAAGACGCAAAAATCCCTCTCCGATAACGACGCTTTGCTGGGCCGGCCCCGCAATTTCAACATCACCGTCAGAGAGATCGAAATCGCCGCTGGCGCGGGCTTCCTCGTCCCTATTACCGGGGAGATCATGCGCATGCCCGGCCTGCCTGCTCAGCCGGCCGCCGAGAATATCGATATCGATGATGAGGGGAATATTACAGGTTTGTTTTAAGGGCAAGGGTAAAGGGGCTCAGCCCCCATTGCCATCAGGTTTAGTATTTAACAATTCGTAACCTGCTGACATTATCCCGCCCGAATGTAATGAGGAGAGTCCACCCCCGCCCTACGGGCACCCCCGCCAGCGGGGGAGAATAGCCGCATCTTTAGTTTTCAGGGCGTTAGGCTTTGAAAC
>CAYSPJ010000170.1:0-8786 GCA_964432875.1 uncultured Phaeodactylibacter sp.
CTTTTTTTATTTCTTTTATTTCTTTGTCGAGGGCTGGAAGGTATCTAACAACTATCAACCAAATTACATCGTCTGAAACTGAATCATATCCATGAATTATTCGATTTCGAGTATCTACTATTTTCCTTGAATCACTTATTTCAATTTCGGGATTGATTTTCAAAATTCGGCTCATCGCTTCGCCAATTATTTCGATGTTCCGCTCAACTGCTCGCTTTGTTTTTATGTCTTTCTCAAATTCAAGGAAATTCCTCGGCTCGGGCAGGAAGTCGTTGATTTCGGCAATGGCTTTCTCGATATCTTCAAGCCACACCTTGATTTCGTCTTGCATAAACGAGCATTTTTTGTTTACTGATCAATTTTTCAAAAAACTTGTTTCTTATTGCTTTTTGTTCTAGTAAATCTATCTTCCTGCTGAAAATCCTTTCTAATTCGAATTTAAGTTCAAAGTAGTTTTCAGCGTATTCAATCGGGTCGTCCGACATGATCGAAACAATAAAGTCAATATCGCTTTCCGAATTGAATTTATCAGTCAAGATAGAACCAAAAGCATAGAGTTCGTTCACTTTGAATGCTGAACACGCCTTGTCTAACTCTTTCTTATGCTTGTTTATCAAATCCATTTTTTACTATTCTTGATACCAGATCAACGAATTTTCTTCGATGTTTGGTTTCGTTTTTCTTTCTAATTATTCAGAAACAACCCGATATCCGCTATATCGCGGATTCCCTGCTTCCACAACAAGCCCCTAACCCTCAACCAGCCGAGCCTCCCCAAAATCAGCACGCCCTGCACGCTCCCCCACCGCAAATCTAACCCAAAGCCGCCTACCAACGGTAAAGAAAATTCACGAATTTTCTCCACCCCCCCACCATCCCCCCCTCCTCATTCCACCGCAATAATCCCCACCTTCCCCTCCACCAACCCCTCGCCACTAACCCTCAATTCAATCTCCCCCGCTTCGTCCGAAGATTGCACCACCACCACCAGCTTGCCATTGAAAGCCAGCATCGTCGGGGCGTGGAAGGCCTCCAGGGAGGTAGCATCGCCATTGCAGGCAGCGCGGCAGCGGCCGGGGCCCTCGACCTGGAAATGCAGCCGATGGGCAGCAGTAGGGCAGGGGAGGCCCTTTTCATCGAGGATGGTCGCCGTCACGAAGCTGAGGTCCTCGCCGTCGGCCCGGATGGTTTGCCGGTCGGCTTCCAGGTGGATGCGGTAGGGCTTGCCGGCTGTGGTCACGCTTTTTTCCGCCGCTGCCTTGCCCGTCTCGTCGTAGGCGACCACGGTCAGGGTGCCCGGTTCGTATTTGACATCCATCCACATCAGGCGGTAGCGGTGCAGCTTGGAGGCGTGGCTTTTGCTTTGGACGCCCAGGCTCTTGCCGTTGAGGAACAATTCGGCGCTGGGGTAGCTGGTATAGACGAAGACCGGGGTGGTCTGGCCTTCCCGCCCTTCCCAATTCCAGTGTGGGAGCAGGTGCAGGGTCGGCGCCGCGGTATTCCAGCGGCTGCGGTAGAGGTAATAGCGGTCTTTGGGCAAACCCGCCAGATCGCAGATGCCGAAATAGGAGCTCCGCGAGGGCCAGTAATCGTCGTAAGGCGTGGGCTCGCCCAGGTAGTCGAAGCCTGTCCAGACAAACTCGCCGATTACCCAGGGCATGTCTTCCTGCAGCACAAAATCATCCTCGGGGATATTCGACCAGTCGCAATATTCCAGATCATAGGACGAGCATTGCAGATCGGCATAGACCTTGCCGGCCCCGCTCACCACCGGGAATTTATACACCCCGCGCGAACTGATGGTCGAGGCCGTCTCGGAGCCCAGCAGCAGGCCCTGCGGGAAGCGCTCATAGGCCTCCTCGTAAAGGTGGACGCGATAATTCAGCCCGGGGATATCCAGGATGGCCCCGAAGCCATTCTCCATCACCGCCTTGACCTGGTCCATGCCCACCGTCACCGGGCGGGTGGGGTCTTCGCGGTGGAAAATGTCCTGCAGCCATTTCAGGCGCTTCACCCCCTCGCTGCCCCATTGGTCGGGCACCTCGTTGCCAGCGCTCCACATCACGATACAAGGGTGGTTGCGGGTGGCCCGCACCAGATCCACCACGTCCTTTTCCGCCCACTCGTCGAAATACAGGTTGTAGCCGTTCTCGACTTTGGGCTTTTTCCATTCGTCGAAGCTTTCGGCCAAAAACAGGAAGCCCATCTCATCGCACAATTCCAGCTGCTCGATCGAAGGCATGTTGTGCGCAGAGCGGACGGCGTTGCAGCCCAGGTCTTTCAGGATGGCCAATTGCCGCCGCAGCGCCGCCTTGTTCACCGCCGCGCCGAGGGGGCCCAGGTCGTGGTGCAAGCACACCCCTTTGAATTTAGTAGCCTTGCCATTGAGCTCAAACCCGGCCTCGGCGCTGTACTTGATTTCGCGGATGCCGAAACGCACCGTCTCAGTATCTTTTAAGGTCTCGCCCTGGTAGAGCTGCAATTCGGCGGTGTAGAGGTAGGGCGTCTCGGGGCTCCATAAGTTGGGCCGTTCCACCGCGAGGTTTTGCTCTATCTCGTCGCCAAAGCGCATGGAGGCTTGGCTTTCCGCCACGGCCTGCCCATGGTGGTCCCGGATGGTCGCCACCACCCGCAAGCCTTCCCCCTGCACTTGCGAGCGGATGTTCACTTTCGCCACGCTTTCCGAAATAAAGGGCGTGGTGATAAAATGCCCCCAATGCTGGAAGCTCGCCTGGTCTTTGACGATCAGCTGCACCTTGCGGTACAAGCCCGCGCCGGGGTACCAGCGGGAAGAAAACGGCAGGTTTTCCAGGCGCACGGCGATCAGGTTGGGCGCATCGCGCTTCAGGTGGCTGGTGATGTCGAAATAGAAGTAGCTGTAGCCGTAGGGCCGCCCGCCGACTTTTGCGCCATTCACAAAGACTTCGGCATTGCTCATGGCGCCGTCGAAGGCCAGCAGCGCTTGTTTCCCGTCCGTCAGCTCGGGCAGCGCCAGGCTGGTGCGGTACCAGCCAGCCCCGATGAACGGCAAGGCGCCGGTGCGCCCCGTCTTTTCGGTCGCCACCAGTTCGTTGTTCTGCTCGATGCGGACGGTCTGCTTGTCGATTTCCTCATCAAAGGGCCCGTAGATAGCCCAATCGTGAGGCACGGCGACTGTTTCCCAGTCGGCATCATCAAAATCCGGCTGTGCTGCCGCGGGGTGGTCGGCCCGGGAAAACTTCCAGGACTTCAGCTCGTGGACAGCGCGCGTTTGGGCGGTAGCGCCAGCAGCGCCCAAGGCAAGGAAGAGGAGGGGGAAGATGGGTGCGTTCATACGGATTATCGCGATAAGTCTATCGTGCAACAATCATAGCCCTGCCGCTCAGGCAAGGTTGCGGGATTTGCAATGTTTCGTGCTGGCTTATGTTACAAATCGTCAATTTCCTCACGGTTTAAATTGGTGTGTTTTATTATTTTTTCAATTGGTTCGCCATCGTCTTTCATTTCTTTTGCGACGGCTTTGATTCCTTCTAATCTTGATGTATCTACCACATTCTTCAAATCCCGGTAGTACTTCAAGCTCTCCTCGTAGGCATCTCTTTCCTCTGGTGAAAATCTCGCGATTTCTGCCGCTTCGAATAATTTTTGAAATATTCTGTCCTGTAATTTTCGAGGGCGGTCTTGAAGGTTCGACAGGTGCCTGAATACATACAGCCACTTATCAAATTGCGTCTCCAAATCATCTTCCTGCTTCTTGAATTTCGGCAATTCGATATAGATGAATTTCAGCTTGTCGTAAAAAACCTCACAGCGTTGATTCTTTAACTCAACGGTGTGTAACAATTCTACATCTGATTTATGCTCGTCGAAGATAAAATCCAGGATGCCGACCGTGTAAACAGGTTCTAGCCGGTAATCCCAGTCACCTTTCTGCGCCTGCTCCTGGATAGGGAAGGACGCGTAATATATACTTCTGTCTTTGAAAAAATTCTGCTTCGCTTTCTGCACCTCGACGATGAATCGCTCTCCAGATTCTCCCACACAGTACAGATCAAATATCGCTTTGCGATCCAATTCGTTCAGTCCCAGTTGTTCATTTCGGGAGTAGCTCAAATCCTTGATCCGATGTTTCTCCGGCAGTATCTGGTTCAGGAAGTCTATCAACAGTATCTTGTTCGGTTCAGTACCGAAGAGCTTCTTGAAACCGAAATCGGTTAACGGATTGATATATTTATCTTTTAATGCGCTCATAATCATAGAATTAAAAAACATACGCTACATGCCTTACAAAGATAGTTGATTATTTCGATCGCATCGAAGGCATGTTGGAGCCGGATTTTATCGCCAAATCTATCGGGCATAGATCAGCTCCTTTTCGCGGTCGATGATGGGCTTTAGATACTTGGATAACCCATTGGCAGAAACCAAGTCCACTTCTTTGTGGAGCAAATCTTCCAGGTCTAGTTTCATTTGGATAAATAACAAGCCTATTTGCTGGCTGTAGTCCAACTCAACGAGAATATCGACATCACTGCCCTCTTTGGCCTCCCCCCGTACATAGGAGCCAAACAGGTAGGCTTTATTCACTGGCTTACTGGCCAAGTAAGCTTTGATTTGCTGGATGTTGTTCTTGCTTAGCTTCATGATTCAGTGGCTTGATAAATATTTAAGGCTTCCTGGATGCCTTTAGTTCCCAGTCAAGGCTTTTTGCGGAGGTACTACATCTCGCTGATTGTGGGTCGCCTTTCTTCTGGCAGAAAAAACATCCGCGCCTCAGCTATGCAAAGCTACCTCAAAATCGCTTGCCAGACAAGGTTAATGCTGAATAATGTGGATTGGGGCGGCGGGTTGGTGGGTGGGGTGCTGGCGCTTCGATGTGGAGGGGCACCAAGTTTAGGCCGGCCATAATGATCAGCACACAGAGGCAGCCGCGCAAGCTGAAGGGGCGCCTTGCCCGTTGCCCTGTCGCGGTAGGGCCGATGTGCAAGTAAGTCTCCACGGTTGAAAATATATGCTCTTTGGTTTCTGCTGGCCCCGCCCTTGTCTGAATGGAATTGAGCCCCCTCGTTTCCAGCAGCCCCAACCTGGGCACCGGGAACGAGCGGGTTCAACATCATTCAACAGCTATCCGTTATGCCGATGATTTTCCCGCCTGCAGAAAGAAGTGGGATACTAGCCCTGGCAAGAGGCCTGATTAATCGTAGGCATACATCGATTCGACCAGGCGGATTGCCTGATTACGGGTTGCGGGGGTGAAGACCAGGCTCACCAGGAAATTGTTGCTGCTGGCGTTGTCCATCAGAGCGATGACCACCGCGTTGACACCCTGGCTTTTCCCTTCGATGAAATAGCCGTAGAGGTTATTCATCTCCATCTCGTCCGCATCGGTAACCCTTTCAAATTCCATTTCTTCCATCATGAAGATGACGGCATTGGCCAGGTCTTCTTCATCGGCCCAGGCATCTTCGACGGGCATGATGACGAAGTATAATTCTTCGTGCTCTGCGCTGAAGACTTCCCCATTATTTTCGGTAATCCTCATGCCTGGGGCAAGGGTAAAGCCCAAGGACCAGTCGTCCCACAGCATGGGGGTCTGGCCGCTAAGGGCAACGGGAGTCAAGGCGGCAAGCACCAGAAAAGTCAAAGTAGTACAATAGTTTTTCATAGATGATCAGATTTTCGCACAAGGTAAATATATCTTCCACTCGGTTGTATGCCATGGGATGCCCGAATCAAAAAAAAACCTTGTTGTAAAAGCGTTAGCAGCCAGGATGGTCGATCCCATAGTGCACTTCAGGCATCAGCAGCCTTGGGATAGCCATCCCGTCTCACCATTCGACTTGGCTCAGGATGAATCGGGATGGATTGGTCAACTTGCGCAAAGCCCTGCTATCCTATGGTGCCCATCCGGGTATGACGTGATTATGCTAAACCGGCGCTAGCTTGTCGCTGCCTCCTAAGGGAGAAAACTGCCCACTAGTGCCAATACCTGAGTTGATAGCTAAAAAAAGCCGCCCCCGGTCGCCCGGCAGCGGCTTTTTAACCAAATTATGAAAAAGCGTTGTTTTGTAGTTAGTATAGGCAGGACTCAGCCCCTTCCGCACATCAGCAGCTTCGGATGGCGCAGCCCTTTTTCGAGATTTTACTGCGCTCCTACCTTCGCCCGACTACCCAACTGCTTACTGCCAACTAGCCAACTGCCAACTAGCCAACTGCCAACTAGCCATCCCACTCTCCCTGCACTCGTCCGGGACGCCCTCCGGGCGACTGCCTACTGCATACTGCCCAACTAGCCACTGCCAACTAGCCAACTAGCCATCCCGCTCTCCCCGCACTCGTCCGGGACGCCCTCCGGGCGACTGCCTACTGCATACTGCCTACTGCATACTGCCTACTGCATACTGCATACTGCCTACTGCATACTGCCTACTGCATACTGCATACTACCTACTGCCTACTGCCTACTGCATACTGCATACTGCCTACTGCCTACTGCCTACTGCATACTGCATACTGCCAACTAGCCACTGCCAACTAGCCAACTATCGCAAAAACATCAGCTCCCGGTACTTCACCAGCGGCCACTCGCGGTCATCCACCAAGTACTCCAGGCGGTCGGCATGGGTGCGGATGGATTCCATCAGTGGCTTGACATCGAAGCAGTAGGATTTGGCTTTTGCCATGGCATCCTCCTGCTCGTTGGCTTTCTTGCGGGCCTCGGTCATGGCATCCACGCCCTCCTTGATCTTGCCGATGTGGAGGGAGATGCGCTTCACGACATCCAGTTGTGCCGCATAGCTGCTCTCGGCCAGCCCCAGCTCTTTCAGTTGCAGGATGTTCTGGGTGAGCTGCGTCTGGTAGTTGATGGCAGCGGGCAGGATGTGGTTGATCACCATCTCGCCCATGGTGCGCGATTCGATTTGCAGTTTGAGGACGTAGTTCTCGCACATCACGTCGTAGTGAGCGTGCAGCTCGCGAGCGGTGAAGACGCCGCTGGAGGTGAAGAGTTCCGTAGCGTCTTTGCTGAGGTAGGCACCCAGTGCATCAGGGGTGTTGGGGGTGTTGCTCAGGCCGCGGCGGGCAGCCTCCTGCCTCCATTCCTCGCTATAACCATCGCCTTCAAAGCGGATGGACTTCGACTCAGCGATATAGCGCTTGAGGATGGTCAGGATGGCAGCGTCGCGGTCAGTGCCTTTTGCCATCAAGCTATCCAGCTCGGCCTTGAAATCCAGCAATTGCTGGCCGACGATGGTATTCATCACCGTCATCGGGGCGGCGCAGTTCATCGAGGAGCCGACCATGCGGATCTCGAACTTATTGCCGGTGAAGGCAAAAGGCGAAGTGCGGTTGCGGTCGGTATTGTCCAGTGCCAGGTTGGGCACTTTGCTCATCAGGTTGAGCACCTCTTTCACCCCAGCTTCATCGGCATCGATGCCCGCTTCGAGGCGATCCAGCACTTTGTCGAGGGTTTCGCCCAAAAACACGGAGATGATGGCCGGGGGGGCTTCGTTGGCGCCCAGCCGGTGGTCATTGGCCGCCGAGGCGACGCTGGCGCGCAGGATGTCGGCATAGCGATAGACCGCCTGGATGGTATTGACGAAGAAGGTCAGGAACAGCAGGTTCTTGCCTGGCTGTTTGCCCGGGGAGAGGAGGTTGCGGCCAGTATTGGTAGCCATCGACCAGTTGTTGTGCTTGCCCGAGCCATTTACGCCAGCGAAAGGCTTCTCGTGCAGGAGCACGCGCAGTTTGTGGCGTTTAGCCACGCGGTCCATGACGTCCATCAGCAGTTGGTTGTGGTCTACGGCCAAGTTCGTCTCTTCGTACATGGGGGCCAATTCGTACTGGCCCGGGCCTACCTCGTTGTGGCGGGTGCGCACGGGGATGCCTAGCTTGTGGCATTCGGTCTCCAGATCGCGCATATAAGCAAAAACGCGCTCGGGTATAGAGCCGAAGTAGTGGTCATCGAGCTGCTGCCCTTTAGGCGAGTGCTTGCCCAGCAAGGTGCGGCCGGTCATCAGCAGGTCGGGGCGGGCGTTGAACAGGGCCTCGTCCACCAGGAAATACTCCTGCTCCCAACCCAAGGTCGTGATCACGCTAGTGACGTGCTCATCAAAAAGCTGGCAGACCGGCACGGCGGCTTGTTCGATGTAATCCTGTGATTTGAGCAGGGGCAGCTTATAATCGAGCGAATCGCCGCCATAGGTGACGAAGATAGTGGGGATGCAGAGCGTCTTGCCCTCTACCAGCTCCAGGATGAAAGCCGGGGAGGAGGGGTCCCAGGCGGTATAGCCGCGGGCCTCGAAGGTGGAGCGCAAGCCGCCGCCAGGGAAGCTCGATCCGTCAGGCTCTTGCTGCACCAGGGTGTCACCAGTGAATTCTTCAGAGACTTTGCCGTCGGGCGATAACTGAAAGAATGAGTCGTGCTTTTCGGCGGTGCGGCCGGTCAGCGGCTGAAACCAGTGGGTGTAGTGCGTAGCGCCGTGGTCGAGCGCCCAGCGCTTCATCGCATCGGCTACGATGTCGGCATCCTCTCTGGAGAGTTTAGCGCCTGATTGGATCGCCAGCTTGACGTTGCCGAAAGCCTCTTCGGTCATGTACTCTTTCATGGCTTTGTCGTTGAAGACATTACAGCCAAAAAAGTCAGAAATGCGGCCATCGGGTACATCAACGTACTCCAACTCGTAAGCGGAGCGGTTGGCCATGGCGTCTAATGCTTGAAATCGTGAAAGACTCATAGGAAATATGCGTGTTTGGTTAATGAAAATTTTCAGCTCAGAATGTGTATGCTATATTCGAGTTTCGAGTTT
>CAYSPJ010000171.1:0-8761 GCA_964432875.1 uncultured Phaeodactylibacter sp.
TGGCGGCTGGAAGCCGCCAAGCAAGGCACGGCCTCCAGGGCCCATAACCATGCTCCTACGGAGCTTGACGGGCGGAGCATTCCGCTAGATGCCATAGCGGATGCAAAAGTGCAGCATCTTTTTCCTGCGCTTTTGAACCCCCTACCTCTAACGGTTCTTACCGTGCTTTGATGTACAACAAATCGTAATATTCTTCCAGCATCCTTTTCACGCCAAAGGCGTCGCGGGTGCTGAGGATGCTGGTGCGCATCATCTCCAGCCATTTCTTGCGGTTGTCGTAGTAAGTGGGCACTACCTCTTTGAGGAGCACTTGGTAGAGCGCCTCGCGGTCGTGATCATCCAACACCGATTCTTTCTCGCTTTCGAAGCCGTCGCCAAACTGCCAGCCGTTGACGCCGTGCTGGCAAGCTTCCGGCCACCAGCCATCCAGGATGCTGAGGTTGAGCACGCCGTTCATGGAGGCTTTCATGCCGGAGGTGCCGCTGGCTTCTTTAGGCCGGCGTGGGTTGTTGAGCCAGACGTCAGAGCCGCGGGTGAGGGCGGCACCGATAGTCATGTCGTAGTTTTCCAGGAAAACCACGGCTTTAGGGTACAGCTGAGACATGGCGACCAGGTTGGCGGCGATGGCCTTGCCCTGGTCATCCAGTGGATGGGCGCGGCCAGAGAAGACCACTTGGATTTTACCGCTTTCAAGATAGGGGGCTATGATTTCCGGCGTGGAGAAGATCAGGTCGCTGCGCTTGTAAGGTACCGCGCGGCGGGCAAAGCCGATTAAGAGCTTGTTTTCGTCCAGTTCTACGCCATTGCGCTCCTTGATGAATTGAATCAGGGCGCGTTTGTTCTTCTGGTGGGGTTCCCACAAGTCTGTACCCTTAGCCGCAGCATCTAACATCGCCTTGTCCACCCAAGTGCCGAGGTGGATGCCGTTGGTGATGGCCACGATCTCCGAGCGGCCCTGGATGTGCTTCCACATTTTGTTGGCCGTCTCGCCATGCAATTTGGCCACGGCATTGGATTTGCGCGACAAGCGCAGCGCGCCCACCGTCATATTGAAGGGGTCGCCTGCCAATTGGCGCAACTGGCTGGGTTTGATGCTCAGGTTGGCGCCCATATAAACCAGGCGGTCAACCGGGTGAGATTCGTTGCCTTGTACGACTGGAGTGTGGGTGGTGAAGACGATTTGCTCGCGGCTCGCCGCCCAGGCTTGCTCGAACTCCAGGCCATCCTCCATCTTTTCGCGGATCAGCTCAAAGCCCGCGAAGAGGGCATGGCCTTCGTTGAAGTGGTAGGTATCTACTTCGATGCCCAGGGCGCGCAGGGCGCGAACGCCGCCGATGCCTAGCACCATCTCCTGCGCGATGCGCTCCTCGCCAAACCAGCCATAGAGCTGGCCGGTGATCCAGCCATCGTCATTGCCTGGCACATCAGTATCCAGCAGATAAAGCGGCGCATTATCGAATTCTTCCAATTTCCAAATCTTGCAGCTCACATTGCGGCCACGGATCATAACGTTGACCGACATGCCGGTGTCTTCCAGGATGTCGTCGTAGTTATAATTGTGATAGGTATCATAGGGCTGGCCGTTTTTATCGATCATCTGATCGGTGTAGCCCTGCTTCCATTTGATGCCGATGCCGACGATGGGGTAGCCGTACTCTTTGGCGCCCTTCATATAGTCGCCGGCAAGGATGCCAAGGCCGCCAGCATAAGCTTTGAAGCGGTTGTTGAGGCCATATTCCATACAGAAATAGGCCACTTTGGGTAAAGTGCTTTGGTTGTCTGCCATATTATGAAAGTTTTACTTGACAGCGAAAAATTTGGCCTTTTTGCCATGCTTTTTGCTATGGGAAAACTCTTTCTTCCCGGTCCTTTCCCTTTTTGGTGGGCTGCCGGCGTTCACGCGCACGTCCCTGCCTTGGTATTGGAGGCCATCAAGCGACTTGATGATCTGTTGCGCTACGCTTTCGCTCACCTGGAAAAAGGTATGCTTGGTATTCAAATCGATCTTGCCGATTTCGCTTCCGGAGATGCCGCTTTTGCCACATACATAAGAAAGGAAGCCCGCTTTGTTTTCCACATCGAGCGAGCCGATATTGATGAACAGCTCGATGGTTTTCCCTTCGGGCAAGCGTGCGCCTTTTTCCTTGATGTTCAGGTTTTTGCCATCGAGGTGGGCCTGCATGGAAGGCTTCATCGTCATACTCACTAGCTTGTGGACCAGTTCCTCTTTCGACAAATCCTCTAAGTCCTGCATCAAAGCGGGTAGCAGCGGGGCAATCGATTGATGCGGCTCGGCATTTTTGACTTTTTTCAAAAAGCCCAGGAGCCGCTTTTCAAATACTTCCTGTCCGGAAGGGATGGCCACGGGGGTGAAAGGCGTTTTGAGCCTGGCCTCCAACCGGCGGATGAGGTCGCGGTCTTTAGGGTGTGCCAGGATGATAGAAAGCCCTTTCTGGCCCGCCCGCCCGGTGCGCCCGGCGCGGTGGGTGTAGAAATTGAGGTCTTCCGGGATATTGAAGTGGAAGATGTGGCTGATATTGCTGACGTCGATGCCCCGTGCCGCTACATCGGTAGCGATGAGGACTTTGAGCTGCCGGTCGCGGAAGCGGTTCATCACCCGGTCGCGCTGCGCCTGGCTGAGGTCGCCGTGCAGGGCATCGGCGTTGTAGCCATCGCGAGTGAGCTGCTCGGCTAGTTCCGAGGCGTCGCGGCGGGTGCGGGTAAAGACGATGGCGTAGGTGTTTTGAGTAAAATCGAGGAAGCGGCACAAAGCAGGATAGCGATCGGCCGGGCGTACCAGGACGTACTGGTGCTCGATGTCTGCATTGGAGGCGTTTTTAGCGCCTACGCTCAACTCAAAAGGATGATCCATGTAGTCTTCAGAGATGCGGCGCACTTCCGGCGGCATGGTAGCAGAAAAGAGCCAAACCAGTTTTTCTTCCGGAGTTTCGATCAGGATTTCATCAATCTCCTCTTTGAAGCCCATGTTGAGCATCTCATCGGCTTCGTCCAGCACCGCGATGCGGATGTTTTGGAGGTTTACCGCTTTGCGGCGCATCAGGTCGCGCAGGCGGCCCGGAGTAGCAACGATGATGTGAGCGCCTCGCTTCGCTTCGCGGATCTGCTTGCTGATATCGGCACCCCCATAAACCGCCAGGGTGCGGATTTGCGAGCGGAAACGGGCAAATTGAGTGAGCTCGGTAGTGATCTGGAGGCAGAGCTCCCGCGTCGGGGCCAGGATCAGCGCTTGGGTGACGTTCTGGCTGTCGTCGATGCGTTCTACCAGCGGCAGGCCGAATGCAGCTGTCTTGCCGGTTCCGGTTTGTGCCAGGCCGATGAAGTCGATGTCTTCGGTTAATAAACGCGGGATCGCTTGCGCCTGGATAGGAGTGGGTTGGGTGAAGCCGAGTGCTTTCACGGCTTCGACCATTGGCTGGGATAACCCCAGTGCTTCAAATGCTTGCATGTTGTTAGGTTAAGCAGGCAGGTTTCACGTCCTGCCAAATTATGTTTCAGTGCCTGCTCAACCCCAAGAAAAGTACTCGCTCTTCCCGAATCGGGCATTCACTCGTGAAAATAAAGCGCAAAGGTAAGATTCTTTTTGGGATCGGAGTATATTTTTAGCAAAAATTGGAATTTTATTTTGCGGGGAGCTGTGCCAAGGCCCGGCCGCATTCAGGAAAGTAGTGCCCCGCTACTTCTGAGCAGAGGCAGCGGGGCTGATTTGGGGTTTAACTTTGAGGTTTGCCGGGATAGAAGCATAGGCGTTAGATCCTCTCTGAAAACCCATCGCCATCTTTGACTAGCCGGCCCTGGCCGTTTTCGATGTAGTCATCATTGGGGTCGCCCTTGTCGTCCACCATGAAGACGGAGCGCTGGAGGTTGCGGATGCCGTCGGGCTCGAGGGTACCGGAATAGACATCGGTCTGCAGGAACTCATGCCCATTGCTGTCTTTGGTATCGATGCGCACGTAAACCGTGAAGTTGTTGCCCTGGCCGGAGATGAAGCTGCCCTGCCCCTCGCCGCTGGTATTCGCCTCAGTGAAGGATACTTTCAGCGTTAGCGTCTTGGGGTCAAAGTCAGAAAATTCAACAATCGCGTCATTGAATTGATAGCCGGGTTGAGCAATATCGTCAAAATTACTGCTCACCAAGATGGAAGGCGACATCAAAAAGCGCCCGCTCAAAGCTGGCGGGTTGTACCCTTCGTAAATAATCTGGCCATTGTCCCGGATGGCATCCAGGATATCCTTGGGGATGAAATCCTGGCCGGGGATGAGTTCGGAATGATCTTTGCAACAAGCGCTCAGCAGGCTGGCGAGCATTAGGGAATAGAGGATTTTTTTCATGATGTCTGGATTGAATCTCCCCGGCTGGGCACCCGTAGTATGAGCACCCGCCCAGGGTAGTGATAAATAGATGTTATGGTAATTTGGAATACATCAGATATACAGCTTATCGCCCCAGGCGCAAAGCCAGCCCTATTTTCGCACAAGCCGGCCCATCGCCGCCATATTCGCCATACAGGCCGAGGGCGTCATTCAGGTAGTAGCGGATGCCGGCGAACAGGCTGGCATCGATCTTGTAGTTGCTATCAGTGAGCGGCTCGCCATTGAGGCGCTCGACCTCCAGGGTGACTAGCCGCCCATTGACTGCGGCGCCCGCATAGAGGTCGATGGTACTGCCCAGATTGAAGTGGTAGGCCAGGCGCGGCGCCAGGGTGTAGTAACTAAAGATGACACCCTCGCTTTCCTTGGGTGCCCAGCGCATCGCCCCGCCGGCCAGGCTGAGGCCCAGGTTGTGCCCAATGGGCAATTCCAGCACCATCCACACCGGCGGCAAGCTGATGCGGTTGTCGCGGTAGCCGATGCCGATGTTGCTCCCCAGCCCCAGCCCGCCGCCGATGACGAACTGCCCCTGGTGGAAAGCTTCGGCTGTGGCGAAAGGGCGGAAGCTGAAGTTGCGCTGCGGTGCCGCAGGCGATGGCGCAGCCGGGGGCGCTTCGGCTAAAGGCTGGTCGAAGCGGACTTCCCGCCCGTCGGCGAAGATGATTTTTTCGACTTGCCCCGTCCCGATTTGCTGTTCATCAGCAGAGCTGAATTGCCGGTAGGCGACGTGCTGTTCGTCGTAGCTCCGCACCATCGCCCCGATGCGCTGGCCATTGCGCAGCACGATGAGGTCTTGTACGGTCTGTACGGTTTCGTTGCGTAGGATTTCCATCTCTACCCGACGGTTTTTGGCCCGCCCTTCGGGCGTGCTGTTGTCGGCAATAGGGTTGGAACTGCCGAACCCGCGGGCTTGGAGCCGGTTTTCAGCGATGCCTTTGCCGATCAGATAGTTCCTCACGGCGATGGCCCGGCCGCTGGATAGCTGCTCATTAGTGGCTGCCGAGCCGGTATTGTCGGCATGCCCTTTAATCATCAAATCCATGTTGGGGGCGGCTTTGAGCAATTGCGCGACTTGGTCCAGATAGGCCTTGCCCTGGCTGCCCAGGGCCGCTTTCCCGCTGGCGAAGTTGATGTCGCCCAAGTTGAGCACGAGATGTTCGGCTGATTCACCGCGGTCCAGCATCTGCAGGGCGCTCTGAAGCTCGTCTTGTGAGCTTTGGGCATACAGCAGGGCAGGCAGCACTAGGGAGGCTAGAAAAAAGCAGGATAGAATGCGCATAGCTTGATTTTTTTTTATTGGTGATGATTTTACTTTAGTCCGCAGTACGGCGGCGGAGGTACCCAGCTTAGGTCAGAAAATTTTGATTTTTATGGCTTTCGGCATGAAGCTCTATTACAAATTTCACTGCTCATGCTCAGGTGTCGTGTGGTTAGCATCTGTGCTATTCGATTATTTTTAGTTCCACCCGCCGGTTTTTCGCTTTGCCCTGTTCAGAGTCGTTAGAAGCGATGAATTCGCTCTCTCCTTTTCCAATGCTGATAATCCGGGCCGGGTCGATCGCTTTGGAAATGAGGATGTACTTGATTGAATCTGCCCTTTTCTGGGAGAGTAATAAGTTGGAGGTGTCATCGCCTACCGCGTCGGTATGGCCTGATATCTCTACCTTGAGGTTGGGGTTGGTCTGCAACAAATTGCTGAGCTGATTGAGTTGCGCGTAAGACTCACTGAGGATTTGATCGCTACCACTGGAGAAGTAGATGTTTTCCAGAATCACTTTCCGGCCAACTAAATTCTCCCTTTTGGCAAGTTTTAGTTGTAAATCTGCGTAAGTGATATAATCGCTCATGGAGGCGCCGTTTCCCGATTCACCAGACGATGTTGCAGATTGAGCACTTCGTTGTAAGGGCGCATCCTGCCAGGAAAGGTCATATCCATTGAAGTACAAGTCGATGCGTTTGAGCAAAGCCGCATATGCATGGATGTTCTCGATGAAGAGCTGGAGCTTTACTGAGCTGTTAGCGTGGAGCGTTCTAGCTTGATTGTTGCCATTATTCCATTGGTTGATTATTTCTTTGGATTCATTGGCGTAGGCGAAGCCGCTGATGGTGTACTGGTTGCCCTGGTCATCGAATGCCGAGCCTTGCTGGAAGACCAGCTCGAAAGGGATGTCGCCAAGGTTTTTCAAGGTGAGATTCAGGCGGGCTTCAGTGCCGACAACTTGACAGTTATTGAGTTCTATGCCGAGGGAGGCGATAGTTCGCTTATTGGGGTTGTAGGGGTCGATTGGCGAAGGGAAGATGATTTCGCCATAGGGGATTTCGTTCATCAATACATCTCCGCTTTTGTATTGGTCGCCACAGCATCCAAACCAAATGCTGCCTCGCACCAGCTTTGTAGCTCTTTTATTCAGGTTTTGAAAAGTTAGCGAGGCATTCAGTGGTATCCCCGATGGCATGAATTTACTTGCCTCATGCCGGAAACCTTGGCTCAAGATACAATCTCTACTGCCTTTACATGACTGAAAGTAAGCATTATGGCAATCATCTACCAAGCATAGCTGATCTGGATAGACTATTGCCCCCATGTCGTCATAAAAGTGTATATATGGCCTGTTCAGATAAAGCATCCGGTCATCTGGTGCCAGGTTGGTGATTTTGAAATTGATCTGAGCGGTAGAACCTGCCCGGGTGATGCCAATGATTTCAAACTTGAAATTGTTGACGATTTGGACTTGTTGGTAAGCCCTTGACTGGCCGGCCGGAGGTTGGCTATGGTTTGAAGCAGTGCTGGTGGTAGCGCCCAGCGAAGAAGGCGGGCCTAAGCTGATCTGAGTGAACCCGCTGACAAAGCGGGACTCCCTGCCAATATCCCGTTGGCCTGTTTCTTTGTCCTGATCTTTGATGGTGGCCAGGTCTACGCCTAGCACACAGCCCACTTTTATGTATTGGTCTTGTTGCCCATCTACAGTGATACTGGTCTTTGCCAAGGTAATCGACTCTGGGTTGAGCTTGGCACTAAAGGTGTAACTGCCACTGGTGCAGACCTCTGCTCTTACCCGTTCGCCTGCTCTTAGGGTTGCGACAATATTTTCATCCTGATACACATACACAGGATATTCACATTGAGTAATGCCAGTTGGACGATAGAAGTACACCTTGCTGCACTGCGCATTTGCCCAGCTAAGTGCGATCTGGAGGAAGATTGCGGAAAAGATGATGGCCTTTTTCATGGTTTTGGTTGATTATGGTTGATTTTTTTCATGAATCCCGCCTTTGATGCGGAGTCTGCTTAGGGTTCCGAGTTGGAAGGGCTGGCACCGGAGTTTACCTGCGCTTCGAGGCGCGGCCTAGCCACCTGACGACGAGGTGTAGGGCAAACTCGCCCAGCAGCAGTAAAAACAGCGGCAAGAACAAGCCCCAAATGAGTAGATATTGGGCATAGAAGTAGCTGTCGCTGTATCTGTGGACTGCGACTGGCAATTCCATCAGGTGCTGTTGAGTTACTTGTGTTGCATTGAGCGCACGCACTATGGTTGAGGGGTTGCGCAATTCGGCAGGTATGCCCAACTCATCCAGTGTGGTACTGATGATGGCACGGTTGATCATGCTGGCCAAGTCGTATTTGAGCGACCCGGGCTTAACCCCGCCTTGTTCAACGGCATGCAGCGCTATTACGTCCTCCAGGCTGATATCCATGGACTCCTCGAGCGGGATTTCCGGGATAAATTGCGCAAATTGGGCAACGTATTTACAGCCGTACTCCACTAGCGGCTGAGCCGCCCGATCGATGTATTCCCCGCTTACGCGATGCGCGCCGTTGATGCCGCCGATGATGCCGCTGAAAAACATGAGCAGGATGGGGATGAGAAGATAGTGCAGCTTCGCCAGGTAGGACCACCAGCGGGATTCCCGGTGGAAGGCACCCCAGCGCCTCAAGGCAATGACTAAAAAGATGCCCAACGCCAAGCCCGCAAGTGCGAAAAGCAAGCCGCGCATAGCCACTGCCCAAAAAGCAGCGGCGATTTGTTCTGTAAGGAATGTAAAAAGCCAGTTGATGGTATCCATATTCTGTGTTTTAGATGTAGTGATCCAAAATAGCTGTCTTTGCTATAGTTCCTGGCTATCTAAATCCGGTGCCCAGCTTAAGCAGGTTTTTTTAATTTTTTTCAGCGGTGTTTTTTCAGACTTGACTATCTTGCTCACCGTTAAACAAATACTATAAACCAGTTCGAATCATGATGTCAAGCTTGTCCCGTTTGATCGTTGCTGCGCTTTTCATGCTATTGGCCCTGCCGCTTGCCCTTGCCCAAAGCGGTGGGGTAGGGGCGGAGGAAGGGTATACTTTGGCTGATACGGCGCGGGCCAGAGGGTTG
>CAYSPJ010000172.1:0-8669 GCA_964432875.1 uncultured Phaeodactylibacter sp.
TGCTTATGTTTAGTGTTTAGGAAAAAGTTTAGTTCATGAAAAACGCTGGAAGGGGCATAGGCCTCCGCAATACCACTTTCGTATGAAAATAAATGGCGTATCTACCTCATGCGACTGTCCAACCATTCCAGGAAGAAGCAGCCGAACAGGCCTCTCAATTGGTATATCCCCCCCTTTCCAAGCAACAGCAGAAGTTTCGGTAGCGACGACTATACCGTGTTAACTCGGGTTTTGTCGCCGTGGGCAGCCGCAACCCTATTAGGGGACTGGGGCCGCGGGAAGGCGAGCGACAAAACCCGAGTCGGTTTAGTATTAAGTCGTTCACTGCTTCACCACCATACGGCTGAGTGCGCCCTGCTGGTTGGCTATCGTGAGGACGTAGCTGCCAGCGGGCAGGCTGCGCATGTCGAAGGCAGCTGTCCAATCGCCGGAAGCCCGGTGTTTCTGGCGGGCCAGCAGCCGGCCATTCATGTCGTTCAGCAACAGGAGGTATTCGGCGGGGCTGCTGTCGGTTACCGATACGGTAAGTATGTCCTGTACCGGATTGGGAAACACTGCTGTTTTAACATCGAGCGCCTTTCCGCTGAGCAGGCCCGACAAGGGGGTGCCGTTGTAGGTATAAAGCCGGGTTTTGTGGTCGGCGGGCTGCCACTCGCCGGCGAAGCCTACCGAGGGGCTGAGGAAGTTGGCCGAGCCAGCCTCTTCGCCTGAGCCTATTTCCAGCCAAGTGGCGCCTTTGTCGGGGCTGATGAGGGTGGTGAAGGGCCCGCTGACAAAGTTGTCGGCGGTCACCAGCACCACGTACTCGGACTCGGGCACCATGGCAGCCGACACGAAGAAGGTGAACTCGCCGGGAGGCGTGATGTCTGTCCAGGTCTGGCCGCCGTCCTCGGTGAGGCTGACCTCAAAGGGCGGGGTGGCGACTATGCCGGTGAGCGTGTCCGAAAAGGAGACGAAGTTGATGAAATCAACACCGGTGTCTGTGCTTTCCCAGCTCGCCCCGCCATCGCGCGAGGAGAAGATGCGGCCGCTTGAAGTCCCAAACCAGATGTGGTCGCCGATGGCATCGTAGGCAGCAGCTACGCCAAATTCATCGAACAAGGCCGCGGGGATTTGGCCCGCTGAGACGCGCGTCCATTGGTTGCCGCCGTCGGCGGTGCGGTAGATCTCGAAGTGGGGCACGGGGTTGGAGGGCGAAGGCGTGGGGTCGCTCATGAGTACGCCGTTCATGGCGTCCTGAAAATGAATGAAGTTGGGCCACGACTGAAAATCGGTGAACGGGATGCCGCTGACGGCATTCCAGGCGGTGCCTCCATCGGTGGTCTTGAGGACGTAGCTCTCTCCACCTGCCAGGTCAACGCCGACTACCCAGGCCGTGTCGGGGCCGTTGGCGTGTATCGAGCTCAGATAGGGGGCTGCCCCCATGGGCACCAGACCTGCCGACCAAGAGTCGCCGGCGTTGGTGGTGCGAAAGAAGTAGGCGCGCTCGGCACCGCGCAGCTCAAAGCCCGTGGGGGTCACATCGTACTGCATGGCCAGGGCCCAGACCACATCGGGGCTGGCTGGAAATACATGGGAGACGCCCACCGTATCAGGGATGTCGGGCGTGAACACGGCCCACTGGGCGGACAGCGGGAGGATGTAAAGCAGAGAAAGAAGCGTGTAAAAGATTTTTTTCATGATGATGAATTTTGATGTTAAAAAATGAGTTTCGTTGTTTGGCAATTTGTGTGTGTGGTCAATGCCTCACCCACCTCAGGTACTCGGGGCGTTCGCCAGAAACAGCCACCTCAATGACATACATACCGGCGGGCAGGCCTCCAATCTGATATGGAGTATCGGCGCTTTGCAAGGGCACACGTATCAGCCGGCGGCCGTGCAGGTCGTAAAGGCTCACATAGCCTTGGTCATGGAGCAGGGCGCTGCTGCGCAGGTAAAAAGCGTCGGCGCCGGGATTGGGGGAAACCGACCAGTCGTTGTGCTGCTTGGCGGGTATATCAGTTGCATTGACCATAATCATAGGGTCGTAGATGTAAAAATCATCGCCAGAGGTAGTAAATATCATTCTGTTGCGACTGTCCACTATCATGGCGGTCACAGGATCTAAATTTGTGAAGGCAGGTGCTGAGGGGGGAGAGATTTCCGTCCATTGCCCATCGCGGAGTATGGCGGTGACGTGGCCTGCAGCACTCGGAAGGTACCCCACGTACAGCCCTCCGGTATGATCGAACGCCAGCTTACGCAAGCGATCTGACGGCAGGTCAGAGTTGGCGGTATTGGTCACTGTCCATTGCTGTCCATTGTAACTAACCAATCCGGCACTTGTTGCCAGCCAGAGGGTACCATCCGCTGCAGTGGTGATGTCAAAGACATCATTGCTCGGCAGGCCGGAGTTGGATGTATCAAATAGCGCCCAGGTGCTGCCGTCAAAACGCAGCAGCCCTTTGCCAAATACGCTTGCCCATAACACGCCGTCGTCATTGGATTCCAAGGCCAAAATAAAGCCATTCAGGTTCGGCACTTCCGTCGAAGTCCAGAATGTCCACTGCCCGCCTGCATAGCGGGCAACTCCGGCAAATAGCTGGCTGCTGCTGGGCAATGGGGTAAAGGCCAGCCAAATATCGCCGCCCGGCGACTCCGCGATGGTGCGAATCCAATGCCCGGGAAAAACCGTGGCGCAGGTGTCCAGCAAGGTCCACTGCCCTTGGTCGTGGATGAGCAGCTCGCTATTGTCCATGCCAAACCAGATGCGGCCCTGTTGGTCTGTGAATACGGTGTTCACGGAGTTCTCGGAAGCCCCCAATGCATACGGGTTGAAGTGTGTCCAATTGTTCCCATCGGTTTTGGTGATACACTGGCTTGAGTAGGGCCCCAGCCACAAGTTGCCTTCGTTGTCCTCGGCTACGGCTTCCAAGTTACCAGCCCCCTTACAATAACCGGGCAGTCCGGTGTCAAAATATTCCCAAGACTGTCCGTCGGAACGAATGAACCCACAACCGCCGTTTAACCAAAGCTGCCCCTCGGCATCTAGTGCCATGTACCGGTCGGTAGATGCAGCGCAACCGACTTCGTTGGTTGTATAATGTACCCAACCACCCGGTGTAAGATGGGACAAACCGTAGGTGTTACGTGTCCATACCCCGTGTGTGGGGTCAGAAACAATACTTGCAAACATGCCCGGCCCGATACCGATAGAAGCCCCCGTATGGCCCGTCCAAACGCCACCTGAAAAGCTTACCAAGCGGATACCACTGATGAAATTGAAAACATGGCTGCCTATTGCCCACAAGGCACCGTCGGGTGCCAACGCTAAGCCTACGATGTAGGTCATGGTAGAAACGCCCGTGACCGCACTGTTGTAAACGGTCCAGTCTTCTCCATCGAGCAGCAAAATGCCGGAGCCCCAGCTGCCAAAATAGATTTTGCCGTCGGGTGCAAAAACCACGTCGTTAAGTACGTTGTAGGGTAGGGTAGAGTTTGAGGTGTTTAGGACCAGCCAGCCACCATTGTGATAGCGGGCAAAACCTTCGTCGGTGAGCACATACACGGATGTATCGGGCGCCACCCTGATGTTGCGGACAGGAACAGCCGGCGGCAGCCCAATGTCGTCGAGGCTCCAGTTGGTCCAAGTGCTGCCGTCGTACCGGCTGATGCCGGCCGCTGTGGCCACCCACCAATGCCCGCCCGGGGCAATGGCCAGCCCCCCGATTTGATCGCTGGGGAGCGCGGAGTTGAGGGTGTTGACGTGGGTGCGTTGGCCAGCCGCATCCCAGTGTACCAAGCCAGCGCCCAAAGTGCCCAGCAGCACTTGGCCTTCCAGCACGGCAAAATGGTCGGATTGGGCCCTCTGGCCAATCGTTTCCCATTGCCCCGGCTGGGCATGCAAACCAAGGGCCAGGCTTATCAGCAAAAAGGCAGTAGAGATGCTCTTCATGAAAGGTAGTCTGTAGGTTCACCACTTAATACCTTGACAGCGGAGCATCTTAACAGGTGGAGGGATTTTTTTTATTTTTTTTTTGCAGACGGGCTATTCCTACTCCACCAGCACCCACCCAGCCCAGTGGTAGGGTTCGTAACCTTTGTCGCGCATGGCTTTCTGGGCGGCGGTCAGCGCCTGATGTAGCGGGAGCTTTTCATCCAGCCATTTTTTGTAAAAAAGCGTCATCAGCTCCTGCGTATGGAAGTCGGGCACCTGCCACAGCGACATGAGCACGTAGGATACGCCGGCCATGCGGAAGGCGCGCTGGAGGCCGTAAACGCCCTCGTTGCCCACGATGTCGCCCAGCCCGGTCTCGCAGGCCGACAAGACGACCAGCTCGGTCTTGGACAGGTCCAGTTGGCTGATTTCGTAGGCGGTGAGGATGCCGTCTTCGCGTTGATGCGGGGCGCGGCCGGTTTTCCAGGCAAGGTTGCCGCCTGCCAAGATGATGCCGGAACGAATCATCGGGTGTTCTGAAGCCTTGTAGGCAGAGGCAGTGCTTTCGGCGTCCTTCGTCTGGCGGGAATCCGGGAAGAAATATCCGTGCGTCGAAACATGGAGGATGCGCGGGGAAGGGGCACTGCTGTTGCCCGCTTGTTTGAAAACTTGCTCGGTGGCGTCGCTTCCTGTGTAGGCGCGATGCTTGATACCCGCCTTTTGAAGGGTGGAAATTATTTCCGAGATTTCTTTTCCCGAATATTTGAGCGGCGGCCACTCCCCATTTCTCCAGTCGGGCTGAGTGTCGGCAAAACTGAGGCCTCGCGGCTCAACGCGCGTAGTGTCGGCCGGGATAGTATCGGGCGGAAGGCTCTCCATATTATATTGGATGGCGCCGAAAAGCAGGGCGTCGTAGCCCTTTCCGGCTGCCGCTGCGGTTGGTGTTTGCCGGTGGGTCAGTTGTCTTGTGCTGACCATCAATGACACGGTATAGCGGTCGGAAATGATGCGGCCATCCCCATCGGGCAGGGCCGCTAGGTTGATGCGGTGTATCAGCCCCGATGGCGCATAGTGTATGGTTTTAATGCCTTTTAAATAAGGTTCAATGGGGGCCCAAAGATGCTGTTTGAGCCTGTGGTCGTTGTACAGCCTGCTCACGTATTCGGAGCGATTCCGTCCGTGAGGAGGTAATAAGGCTTCTATATCATCCTGCTCAAACAGCGGGATGAACAAAGGGGCGTTCATGTCTTTTGTCAACAGCAAGGCCGCATAAAAGATACTGTCGGTCAGTTGCGGATGGTAATATTTAAAATGTACATACTCCAAGGCCGCTTCGTCAGGCCGGAGGGCTTCCCGCACATCCATCCAAGTTATCTGGCGGATAGCCTCCTGGAAACCGGCCACTACGCGGGTCAGGTCTTTTTCTAGCGCATTGACCTGATCTTCCAACTGAGCAATATAGGAGTTGTTTCTGTCCGGCCAGGAGAGGGCGTATTGGTCCGACAGTTGTTTTTGCAGCTTTTTCCAATCTTCAAATTTTACGCCGAAGCCGGGATCGGCAATATGGACATTTCTAAACTGATTGGACGCGTTCAGCAGAAAGCCTTTGTAAAAAAGGATATTGTCAAAGCACGTACCCGTGAAAGCCGGCGCCTGAGTTGCATAGTCCCAGGCGAAGGAAAAGTGCTTGTGGAGCGTACCCTCAAACAGCGTAGTGAACGAATATACCTCCTTTTCAGAAAAATGCCTCGATGCATCTGAAAGGTGGCTTCTCCGCAACGCCGAGCCTTCGGCAAATGCAGCAGCCGCTTTTTCAACCTGCCCTGTCTCGGTGTATAAACCCGATAAATAGGCTAAACTCATCTCGCAGGAAAGGTGGTCTTTGCCCAAGGTGGCTGCCCGCAATGACTTGGACCTAAGGTGGTGATATTCGGATGCATTGTATTGCTTCGTTAAGTGGTAATACTTACCGAAATACTCCATGAGGGACATATAAGACGGAATCTTTTCATAATCCGGCAGTGATTCTAGGATACTTTTTGATTCCTGTAAGAGCTTTTCGGAGGTTTCAAACTGGCCCTGCTCGAGCAAAGGCCACGCCCACATCATAATCGCACTGGCGTAAGTAGCATTGTTTTTACCCAATTTATTTTCCACTATGGATGCGTTGGTGCGAAAACATGGCTCGGCCGATTCAAATTGGAACTGCTTGGCAAAAAGGACACCCATAGATACAAGTACATTCCCGTATTCAATGCTGAGGCCTCCATTCAACTTTTCCTGTAATTCCAGAGATTCTTTGAAGCACTTTTCTGCTTGTTCATAGTTGCCTGTATAAAGATATAAATTGCCTAAATATAAAACCGCATTGCAGTATCCCGCGCTCTCCCGTCCAGTGGCCGTATCATAAATGGAGAGTGCTTTTACAAAGTAGGCTTCCGCTTTCTCATAATTATTCCCCCAATGAAAATTGACCATCCCCAAGTGCCGCAACACCTCGGCGTAAGCCGCGCTGCGCTGCAAGCCTGCCTGTTCATACACAGACTTAGCGCGCAAGGCCCATTCCTCGGCCTTGGCATAAGCCCCCTTCGCATGGTGAAACAGCCCGTAATGATGACAAACTTTCCCATACTGCACAGAAACACCCCCCCATTGAGCCTCTGCTGTTTGCAGGGCCTGTGCCAGCAGCGTTTCGGCTTCATCAAAGGCTCTTGCCTGGTATTTTTTTTCGGCACTCCTGATCAGGCTATCCAGGGCAGCTTCCTGCGCCCCGACAGGCCAGGGATGCATGAGCATGAATAAGAAAAAAGCCACCGGGCTGATGCGGATCATGATTTTCATAGTCTGGAGGTTTTGATTTTGGAGGTGATTGTACAATTCGGCGCAAAGCAGATCATTCTAATTTCGCCAGCAGCCGGGCGGCCGATTTTCGCTTGGGCGAGGCGGCATCTCCGGCTATGTTGCTGAGTAAGGTTGCGGCTTGTGCCCGTTGGCCGTTGCGTAGATAAGCCAACGCCAGCAGCCATCGCGCTTCATCGGCAAAGCGGGTTCGCCCCGGGGCTTCCAATATTTTGATGGCCGATGCTGTTTTCTTTTCCGCCAGCAGGCAATTGGCTTTCAGGAACCGCAGGTCGCCTTTTGCTTTTGATTCCGGCTCGAGGCGCTCGAAGGCCGCAATGGCCGCTGCGTAGCGGGCATCCCAGTATAGTTGGTAAAAAGTTTCTTCGGGCGTCGGATCTCCTGCTCCTTCTCCACGCGTGGCAGATTCGATGGAGTCGTCCCGATAGGGCCTAAACCAAGCGGCAAACAAATCCTCTGCCGAAACCGATGCCTGCACAACGGGCGGCACAACGGAATCCGGTGCGCCAGAAGGAAGAAGGATTTGCTCCGGTTGCAGGAGGTTTTGTTCTGTTTCGGCAGGCACCGTGCCCGGCGCCTGATCTGGATACCTATAGCGGTTGAAAAACCAGATTCCGGCAATACCCATCGCGATGACAACAACGAATAAGGCGATACCCAGCCTCCCGATGAGCGGTTTCGGCCCACGCCGGTTTTCCGCATCCAATTCTTTGCCTTTTTGGGCGAGGCGCTCCCGCAGCCGATGCTCGGCCTCCATGCTGATGGCTTGCAGCGCCAGGCCATGCAGTTCCACCTCCGCCGCAAAGGCAGCATCCGTTTGCAGCCGCCGTTGAAATTCCTGCCGTTCCTGAGCGTCCAAGCGGCTGGAATAATACCGCTCGATGAGGTGTTGGTCGCTTGTATTCATAGGGATGAGGATTGGCTTTGATTGCTAAGTACGTTCGTGAGGATTATATCTTTCAGCCGCTTCAGGCATCGCGACAAGGTGGCGCTGGTCGTATTGGCATTGAGCAATTCGCGCTCTTCTTGTATTTCCGAAATCGCTTTTTGCATGTAATAGCGCTGTACCAACAGTTCTCTGCATCGGGGCGATATGGATTTCATGGCCGACTGCAAATGTCGTTGCTTCCAGCCGTCGGCATGAGGTGAAAAAGCCAGCTCATCAGGTATGGCCGCTTGAATCATTGAATCGTCGATGTGGTCTTTCCACACGATTCGTTTGGTTTTTCGCTTCTGGTTGAGCAGGCGTTTGTATCCCACTGCAAACAACCAGGTGCGAATTTCACAGTGTATTTCGGTCAGTTTACCAGAGTGTACATAGCGGTGCAGGGCTATGACCGCATCCTGCCACGCATCTTCCATATCCTGCCGGCTGGCTTCAAACCGCCGCCCGGCCCAGGAAAAAAATTCTTTCCGATAGCTTGTATAGAGCTGCTCGAACGCATCCGGGGTGCCGGCCCGCAGCGCTTCAAGGATGGTGGCGGAGTCTGTGGGGAGAGCGTTTTTCAAGGTCAATAGATGTTTTGTAGTGTGAAATCATAAAAACTTCTGTATGCTTAAGTTTTGTGCTGGTAAAATCCAGCGTGCTCCCTTTTTGTCTTTCGGCGCTGCGTGTTGCCTGAAATCCGGCATCATCCGTTGCGGAAGCTATCGGGAGGAGCGGAGGCATGGGGGGCATCAGGGGGCATCATCAGTTTTACAGCCAAAGTTCGGTCATATTACGACTCCCGCAATACCACTTTCGTATGAAATCGAAAAGGCCATCAAAAGCCCCCTTCCACCCGCACTACCGTCCCTTCCCCCGGCGCGCTCTGGATGCTCAGGGCAGCCCCAATGGATTCTGCCCGCTTCTTCATGCCCGACAGCCCGTGGGTGAAACTGTTTTTTTGAGCGG
>CAYSPJ010000173.1:0-8661 GCA_964432875.1 uncultured Phaeodactylibacter sp.
CATGAAGCGCATCATTTTCTCCTGTACTTTTGCACTGATGATATTCGGGCTGCAAGCCCAGCAATTGGCCCCCTGTGGGACCCTCGAAGCGCCGCCGCGCTGGCTGGAGGAGTACCAGCAGAACCCCATGCCTTTCAACCGTTCCAACAACGATACCATCTACGTTCCGCTGACGGTCCATCTGGTCGGGAACAGCGGTGGGGGCGGCTACATTTCCATCCAGCGCATGTGGGGGGCTTTCTGCACTTTAAACCAGGATTTCCGCGAGTCGGCGATCCAGTTTTACGTCGAAGGGCCAATCCGCTACATCAACAATTCGGTTTATTACGACCACAATTTCACCCAGGGCAGCCAGATGATGAACCAAAATAATGTGCCCAACACCTTGAATTGCTACATCGTCAGCAGCCCGGCTGGCAATTGCGGCTATAGCATCTATGGGCTGGGCATTGCCCTGGCCATCAACTGTACTAAAGCCAACGATCATACCTGGGCGCACGAGTTGGGGCACCAGCTGTCGCTCCCTCACCCTTTCCGCGGTTGGGAGGGCTTTGAGCACGACTACAGCCAAAACGCGCCAAACTTTGTCGGCAACCGCCCGGTTGAGCGCGTGGATGGCAGCAACTGCGCTGCTGCCGGCGATGGCTTCTGCGATACTTCGCCTGATTACCTGAACTTCCGCTGGAATTGCACGGCCAATGCCCAAAGCAACGTCGTGCAGCGCGATCCCGACGGCATGGAGTTCCGCTCCGATGCCAGCCTGATCATGGGGTATTCCTTGAGCCAGTGCTCCAACCGCTTCACCCCTGAACAGATGGCAGCCATGCGCGCCAACTTGCTGACTGAGCGGCAGTTCCTGCTCTACAATCAAACTCCTCCGACGCCTTTGGGCGACATCCAGCTCAACCCCATCACTCCGCTTGACGGCGAGATGATCGGCGATCAAACCTCCATCACCCTGGAATGGGAACCGATTGCCGGCGCGCAGGAATACATGGTAGAAATCACCTTCTTGCCGGCCTTTGGTTTTGTCTATACGCGCTTTACGACGCCAACCAACTCCCTGGTATTCCCCGCCAGCGACCTGATCGCCAACCGGGTTTGCTACTGGCGTATCCGGCCCTTTAATGGCTATGATGGCTGCACCGCTTATAGCAACATCCGGACGTTCCAACTGGGCAACATCGTCTCCAGCCGGGAAGTGGCTCTACCGGTAGAGGACGTGCAAATCCTCCCTAATCCGGCTGCCAGCGGAGGGGAAGCTACGCTGGCTTTCATCGCCTTGGAGGCTACTGCGGTACAATTGAGTCTACTGGATATTTCCGGGCGGGTGCGGTGGCAGCAGCGCCAATTCGCGCCCAGCGGGGACAACCGCCTGCCCCTTTCGCTAGAGGGCTTACCCGCTGGTATCTACCTCTTGCGCCTGGAGGCAAATGGGGGCGTCGTATCCCGCCGGCTGGTGGTGAAATGATTTTTTTGCCCCAGCAATCAAAATTTAACAAGCAAAAAGCAGGAAAAAATGCGCGATGGGCTTACTTTTAGAGCGTCTTCCTGCATTTAGCAGGTTCTCGATCAACAATACGCAGATGAGAAAACTATCTACACTGCCTTTTTTACCTTTGTTTCTGCTGATAGCCGGTGCCTTGCCCGCTCAGGAAACTGCCTTTGAACGCCACTGTGGTACGCTCTTTGAAGAGAACCCCTGGCTGGTTTATTTTCAATCCAACCAAGCCGCTTTCCCGCGTTCGCCGGAAATCATCTACGTACCCCTGACTGTCCATCTCGTGGGTGATAAGGCAGGCAATGGTTATTTCAGCATGGAGCAGGTGCTAGAGGCGCTTTGCACCTTAAACGAAGACTTTGAACAAGCCGACATCCAATTTTACCTGGATGGCCCACTCCGCTATATAAGTTCTGACAAGTATTTCAACCACGATTATGGCGGTGGCATCGAAATGATGAGTGCCTACAACCAGCCCAATACCGTCAATTGCTATGTCGTCAATAATGCTGCTGGATATTGTGGGTATGCTTTTTACACCCTGGGCATCGTGCTGAACAAGTCCTGCCTGGAGCCAGGCAGCCACACCTGGGCACATGAGATGGGGCACTACTTATCGCTGCCCCATACTTTCCAAGGCTGGGAAGGCGTGAGCCAAAATTATTCCCAAAATGCCCCCGCAACGATCAATGGGCGCGCGGTCGAATTGGCCGACGGCAGCAACTGCCAGCAGGCCGGCGACGGTTTTTGTGATACCCCCGCCGACTACCTCAACGACCGCTGGGCTTGCCTGAGCAATGGCAAAAGCGCCCAGTTGCAGCGAGACCCTGCCGGCCATGCTTTCCGCTCAGAAGGCAGCCTGCTGATGAGCTATGCTGAAGATGCCTGCGCCAACCGCTTTTCACAAGAACAGATTGACGCCATGCGCGCCAACCTGAAATCGCAGCGCCCCAACCTCCTGGCAGAAGCCCCCCTGCCCCAGCTATTGGCTGGCACCGTTTCTGGCCCGGTCCTACCTGCCCAGGACGAATTGATCACCAACGTCAGCCGGATGAATATGCAATGGCCGGCGGTGCCGGGGGCAGAGGGCTATATCGTTTTTTTGAGCCTGCTCGCTCCGGTCGGCGAAAGCGAGATCCCCTTCATGGTTTACTACACCCTGGAAAATAGCCTGGATATTGATGGCCTGCTCTCCGAGCGCAGTTGGCGCTGGCGGGTTAAACCCTACAATCGCTTCGATGCCTGTGCTCCGCTTTCGGAGGCTTTCGCCTTTGATACCGGGTATTTCATCAGCAACACTAAAGAACAGGCCACTTTTAGCGCTTTCAAATTGCACCCCAACCCACAATATGCGGGTAGCCCTGTATTCGTGGAATTTGAGCTTCCAGCTGCTTTCAACTTACACATTTTCCTCTATACCTCCACCGGCCAACCACTGCGCTACTTGCCGCTATATGGCCACTATGGCTACAATGAAGCGGCCTTCCCCACCCAGGGCTTGCCGCCCGGCCTTTACTGGCTAGGCATCGAGCATGCCGGCGGCAGGAAGTATCAAAAACTCGTGCTCCACTAATGATGAATAAAATACTGCTGTTTACGCTCTTGGCTATCGGCCCGCTCAGCCTTTTGCATGCTCAGGAAAAGAACTGGCTATTGCCCTGTGGCACCCCTCCGGGCAAATCGGAATGGCTGAAAAAATATCAGCAAAACCCCCAGGCTCATTACCGTAGCCTGGATAGTATCATCTATGTGCCCCTTACCATCCACATCTTGGGTGATGACGATGGGGTGGGCTACTTTACGATTAGCAAACTACTGGATGCCCTGTGTAAACTAAACGCCGACTTCGAAGCGTCCAATATCGTCTTTTACCAAGAGGGGCCGGTGCGCTACCTCGACCATTCAGCCTGGTACCGGCACAATAGCGTGTTAGAAGGCGCTCAGATGATGTTTGCCAATAATATCGAGAACACCATCAACACCTACTTCGTGTCCGACCCGGCTGGCAACTGCGGGTACAACTTGCCTTATGCCGGGGTAGCCATGTCCAAAAGCTGTTCGAATGCCAATAACGACACCTGGGCCCACGAAATCGGCCACAACCTCACGATCCAACACCCCTTCCTCGGCTGGGAAGGCGGGGTGAGCCACGACGGCAGCGTGACGCACAACTACAGCGACCCGGCACCGCCTTTTGTCACCTACGATTACACCTATTTTAAAGACACCCTCATCCTGGATACGTTAATTATCGATACTGCGCTGGTAGAGTTCGTGGATGGCTCCAACTGCCATATCGCCGGAGACGGCTTCTGCGATACCTCGCCGGATTACCTGGGCTTCCGCTGGAATTGCAACAACGATGCCCAAAGCGCTCAATTGCAAACCGACCCGGCAGGGGTGCAGTTCCGCTCGGATGGCACCCTCACCATGGGTTATGCCAACGACGCCTGCCAGTCTCGCTTCACCCCGGAGCAGATCGCGGCCATGCGTGCCAACTTGTACGAAGAGAAAGCCAGTTATTTATACAATCAGCAAGCGGGCCTGGCCCTGGGTAGCAACCCACCGGCTCTGGATTTCCCGCTGGACGACGAGCAGGTCCAGTTCGACCAGGCGCTGCTCAGCTGGGCACCGGTGGAAAATGCGACCCACTACTTGGTGCAAATCGGACTGACTTCCAACTTCAGCAGCGCCCTGGTCACCGAATATGTCACCGACAGCCCCGAGCTCCTGCTCAACACGCTGGCTAACAACCGCACCTACTACTGGCGGGTGCGTGCTTTTAACAACTATGCCTTCTGCAGCAGCCCATCAGCTTTCCGGAAATTTAAAACCGCCCAATTGACCGGGTTGAATACCATCGCTGGATTGAGGGGCATCAGCCTCTATCCCAACCCGGCCCTTGCTCACGCGCCGACCGTGCTGGAGTTTGAGGCAGCTCAAGGCTTTGCGGGCCACTTGCAAATATATACTCCGGCTGGCCAATTGCGCTATAGCTCCCCAGCCACTGCCCAAGCTGGGCTCAACCGGCTGGAGATAGAAACGGCTACCCTGCCGCCGGGGCTATACTTCATCCGCCTGCAAAGCCCCGCCGGGCAACTGGCCGAGCGGCTGACCGTTAGGTGAGGCGCATACCACTATCATCATCAGCCCCGGGATTTCTGCTTGAAAGACCAGGTCAGCCAAGCTTCACAGACTAGCTCGCCGGCGGTATTGCGGCCGGTGGTTTTGACGCACACTTCTACCCCTTGGCCCGTATCGATCGCCTGCTGCACGGCCTGCTGGATGACCAGGCCTTCTTCACAGGTGAAGACCGTCAGGGTATCCGCTTTTTTGGAAAATTGCACCTCTACCTTAGTGATCAGCATGGAAAAAGGCCCCTTGCCATGCAAAGCGAGGATAGCCAACAAACCCGTTGACAGCTCGGCTGCGCCAGCTAGCGCCGCGAAATAAATCGAGCGGAAGGGGTTCTGGGTGCGCCAGTTGAAGGGGATGCTCACTTGGGCCTGTTGCGGGCTGCACTGCCTTACGCGCACGCCCCAAAACCAGCAAGAGGGCAACTTGCGCAAGAAATACCAACGCATTTTCCAAGGTGTATTTAAATTGCGGACCAGGGTTGTTTCGCGGCCCTGGCTGGCCGTAGCAGAGGCTTGAGTTGGCATAGCGCGTTTTTTAGGAGCTAAAAGTACCAAAAAAGAAAAGCTTTTTAGTGGCAGGTGTGATTTATCTCGGCATCCTGCGTCTAAGCCAGTGAAGTATAATGGTTCTTATGACGAACATTTGTAAGGAAACCCTTATTTTTGCGCCGGGCAATGCCCAACCGGCAGTAGTCAAAGGCTGCTCCGGGCAAGCAGCTCGCCAGTGTCCATCCCTTTACAACCTACCTCAATGCACCGCATTGGGCATTAGTTTATCTATTTCAGCATCAATTAATCTTCGTACTATGAGGTGGTTTTGTGTGTTACTCGTCAGTCTCTATTTCTCCTCCCCTGTTGCGGCACAATATAGCGCTGGAGGAACCCCATTCAGTTTCTCCGCTGATTTTCAGGAGCGTTATGGCCATCAGGCGCTAAAAGCGGAAAAAACCCCTAAAATCAACCTCAAGCGGTTATTGGAAGAAGACGAAAAACGGGGTGGCACGCCGCGTTTTTCCGCTCCGCTCCAGGTGAGCTATAGCCTGCAAAATGCTGGCCAGTGGCAGGAGCTGGAAGATGGCAGCCTGTTGTGGCGGCTAAAGATCGTATCGGAAGGGGCCATCGCCCTGGCTGCGCTCTATGAAAATTTCTACCTGCCCCCGGGTGCCAAGCTGTTTATGTATGATGAGGGGCGCCAGCAAGTACTGGGCGCTTATACTTTTGTCAACAACCCCGCTTCAGGGCGCTTCCTGACCGGCTTTATCCATGGTCAGTCAGCCATCATCGAATACTACGAGCCGGCTGCGGTGCGCGGGCAAGGGCGCTTCGAGATTTTCCGCCTCGACCACGTTTACCAAAGCGATAACTTCCGGGCTGCCCAACAAATACGCGAACCCGCATCGCTGCTCAACTTCGGCTTTGGCGCTTCCTTCCCCTGCCATAAAAATGCCGACTGCCCCGAAGGCAGCCCCTGGGAAAAGCAAAAGCGCAGCACCTGTCTGATCTTTATGGTGATGGAAGAGGGCACCATCGGCTGCAGCGGCACCCTGGTCAACAATACAGCCGAAGATGGTACTCCTTACGTGCTGAGCGCCCACCATTGCTACGTAGGCTTTACGCCGATGTACGACCTCTGGCGCTTTGACTTTGCCTATCGCTCGTCTGGTTGCGCCAATCCTGCTCAGGAGCCTGTCCCCAACTCCATGCTCGGCTGCGTCTTCCGCGCCAGCCGCCAACAGAGCGATTTCCTCTTGGTGGAAATGACCGGCCCGATACCAACTGACTATGATTTATATTTCTGTGGCTGGAACCGGCAAGCCAATACTGTGCCGGCAAGCGGGGCCATCCTGCACCATCCCCGTGCCGATATCATGAAACTCGGCCTGCATACCCAGCCCGCCGTCATCCACCCCTCTTCCCTGAACTGGGGCGGTGGCAACATCACTCCCGCTAACCACCACTTCCGGGTGGTATACAGCGAAGGGACTTTTGAACTGGTCTCCTCTGGCAGCGGCTTGTTCGACCAAGCGGGCCGCCTCCGGGGCCAGTTGCACGGCGGCATCCCCAATGAGGATTGCACGGCAGGCGCCACCGGCTACTTTGGCCGCCTGGCCATGTCCTGGGCCGAAGGCAGCAACCCGGAAAGCAGGCTGAGCGACTGGCTCGACCCACTGGGCCTGGGCCTGGATACGCTGGGCGGCGTGGAACAGCCGTTTACCAACCTCGCCACCATCTCCGGCACCATTATAAACGAAAGTGGCCAGCCAATCGCCGACGTCAAAATCAAACTCCTCGGCCTGGTGGAAGATTCTACTTTTACCGCTACGGATGGCAGTTATACCTTCGAGGGCGTGCCAGTGGGATTCCCCGCGGCTTTTGATCTCAGCAAAGGGGGCAGCGCCCAAAACGGCGTTTCTACTTTCGATCTGGTCGTGCTATCCAAACACATCTTGGGCGTCGACTTGCTGGGCAGCCCCTACAAACTCGTCGCTGCCGATGTCAATGGCTCTAATTCCATCACTACCCTCGACCAAATCGGTATCCGCAAGATTATCCTGGGTATCGATACGGCCTTCAGCGGCCGGCCTAATTGGCTCTTTTTCCCGGAAAACTTTAGCTTCACCAACCCCGCCAATCCGTTCCTCGACCCCTTGAGCAACTCCTGGCTGCTGCTTAACGTCTCTGGCGATATCGCTGACCTGGATTTCATCGGCATCAAAACTGGCGATATGGATGATAGCGCGGATACGGGCGGAAACTGAAGATATATGTAGTGCCCGCCCATTTAGAGCTTGTCCAGGTTTGATCCTTTGCGCCCAGCTGAGCGGAACTGGAGCGTGCTGTGTATCAACATTTCCATCCTTCAGCCCCCCTCAGTATGGGCTTTGCTCTTCGGCACCAAGGGCCCAACAGGCTCAAAGCGCACTAGCATCCGGTTGATCAAACCCGTAAAAACGACCCTCCCCTCCCCCATATTGCCTGCCAAAGAAATAAATTGCAAAAAATAAAATATAGGAATTTTTATGGTTTATTTTTTTGATTATGTGAATCAGAAGGCATACATTTGCAGAGCCTTGATTAATCGTGCGGCCCAACAATAAAACAAGCTCTTTTTTCTACCCCTTCATTTCAACGATCTAATCTCATCAAAGACGCCTGACAAGCCCTTCCCCGTAACGACCCACGGGCGGGTACTGCTTGAAGTACCCAAATAAGCCTGTACATGTCCCTGTACCCGGGTACAGCCATGGCAGGCTGCCGCTTTAGCTGGCGCTAAAGGGAAGGCTTGATTATTGGAGATTCACAAGGGAATTGTTAACCAAAAACCGTTTAAAATTATGAAAAGTATGCTAACCGTGCTTAGCGTATTAGCCTTTCTCATGGGCTATACGCAGGCTAACCTCCTGCCCTCCGAACTGCTACAGGCCACCAAAAGCAAAGGGGTGCTATTCGATGTGCACCAGCTGTTCCAACCCGTTACAACCGATGACTACGGCCTGTCGCGCCAACTACAAACTTATGAAGTGCTACAACTGGATGAAGATGCCCTGGACGAGTTGCGCCATAGCCAGCCAGAGCTGCTGAGCGTGGTGCTGCCGTCCGGCAAGCGAGGGCAAACGCTGGAGCTGGAGCTCGCCAAAGTCAACCTTTTTGCCCCTGATTTTACAGTGACCCTGGCTTCTGGCCGGGCACTCAAGTTAGCTCCGGGCGTGCATTACCGGGGCGTCATCAAAGGCCAGGAAGGGTCTATCGCCGCACTGAGCCTCTTTGAGGGGGAGGTGATGGGGCTGTTCAGCTCCAAGCTTACGGGCAACCTGGTGTTGGGCGCTTTAGAGCAAGGGCGCGCACAGCAGCATTACGTATTGTACGACGACCAGGAGGTGCTCCGTTCCATGAATTTCGACTGCGCCAGCTCTGACGATGGGCCAGACTACCGCCCGGAACAGCTGGAAATGCCGGCTGGCGACCGGGCAATAGGCGACTGCGTGGGGATTTATCTGGAGATCGACCACGATGTGTTCCTCA
>CAYSPJ010000174.1:0-8467 GCA_964432875.1 uncultured Phaeodactylibacter sp.
CATCCGTCTCATACTACTGGACATTTTCAGCGTGCGAAGCGGAGTGGCTGCCTCTACCCTGGCAATCATCAGGGGCGAAGCCGCCTGATGATTGACGTTGCGCGCGGCGCTCGGCATCAGTAAGAGCGGAAATGTTGCGACCTTGCGGCCTTGCGAGATACTTACGCCAAGCTGTATAGCAAGCGGATGCGGTGCCTAAACAGAGGCCTTGTGGTGCTGCCACGACGAGTTTCTCTCCCTGATGGAATAAAAGCCTCGCTATTCCATAGGGTTCACCCCCGCCATGTGGCGGGGGTGAACGCAACGACGCGACGGCGTAACGCCAGTATGGCGTATGCCGAGCGCCGAGCGCAACGTACCCGCCGATGCCCTATACGGGCCTCCGGTGTGGATCAGTGGGCTGCACTTCCGCCTGAAAGAAAGGACGTGAGGAGACCTCTGGAAGGCCCTGCATGCTAAAAATGTCCGGTAGTATGCCCTTGCCCCCGGCCGGACGCCGTCTCGTCCCATGGACAAGCGCATCGCAGCAAGCCTGTCTTGCACAAAGAAAAGACCTCCCGGCACAAGGGGCCGAAAGGTCATTAGTTGCCGTAAATTACCAAAATAAACCTTGGCACGGCAATAAATAGGTATCATCCTTAAATATCAACTATGTTAAACACTTTCAGCAACCAAATCAGCACCGCAATCAAGGCTACGACATTGAGAAGGCTTTTGATCTTGCGGTCCATGGGAATATAAGTATTTACAATCCAAAGGATAACCCCTATCACAACCAAAGTTATCAATACATTCATTAGTGGCATAATACTTGTTTTTTGTTTGAAGAATTGAATCGATTATCTTTGAAACTGATTCGTTGTCAGTACAATTTCCCAACTGGGGTTTTGTACATTCGCATCATCTTCTGCCGTAATAAAGATTTTCACCGGACGAAATGAAGTAACCGATTCAAACGTAGCTTTCAAGTTTTTTGAAAAAGTACTGGTTGAAGTCTTGATTTGCCCAATATTTTTGGTCAAATCCTGATCGGTCTGCATCCAAACTATATACATTTTTTTGGGAGGTTGCAGCCTTTCAGGTTCGGCCAAATTGTATATCTCTATCTCAATAGCGTGATTCTTGTTATCGTCCGTTTTCACCTTTACTGTACCTTGGGCCGCCGGGACAACTTCCGATGAAAGAAACGCTATTTTTTTAGCGCATGAGCTTAATGAGAAGATTGCTGCAACAGCAATAGAACCAAAAATCATCTTTGTAAGCCGAGAGAGAAATGGTGTAGTTTTCATTTTGATTTCATTTTAAAGTTAAATTTATCCAAGTGTTTTTTTACTGCGGAGCAGTAAAAAAGCCCCTCCAAGCAGGAGTATACCGCCAATGATTGGAGATAATTTAACGAAATTATTTTTCTCTGCTTCAATTTGAATGGGACCTAAGTCAACTACCGTTTCGGTGCTGACATAATTGAAACCAGTGTACGCAATCATAATGATTCCAATTATGACTAAAATAATGCCTATTACTTTGGTTTGCATGATTGCTTTGGTTTTGAGATTCGTTTAAAAAATTGACTTTGTCGCTTCCAGGGAGAAAAACAGGAAAACGGAGTTCCCACGCTTCGCGTAGAAACTCCGAAACTTAGTCCCGGGCGAGATGAACGCGCTTCGTTGTAATTACGATTTACGTTAATAACCGGCTTTCATGATTAAATTGATTTCAGCAAGCAGCAGGGTATCCACGCTAAAAGGACAAACTTCCTTACACGACTTTTCTACCCTGGATAACCCGAAGTATTATCACGATGACTGCAATTACCAGCAAAACGTGTATGAGGCCGCCTGCGCTATAGCCGACAAACCCTATAAGCCATCCTATGATGAGAATAACGGCAATGACATAAAGCAAATTTCCCATGATGAAATAATTTAGAGGTTGAGTAAATTGGAGGATATTATACTTAAAAATTCACTTTAGTGCTTAATGCCTAGAGTAAAAGAATAAGTAAGAGGACAACGACAAGGATAGCCCCGATTGAAAGATAAACGCCTCCACTTATATCTTTCAGCTCACTTTTTATCGCGCGAACTTCTTGGCGCAATTCTTTCTTTTCTGCTGCACTCAGGTTTGACTTGTCCATTTCTTTAATTTCAATTAATCTGGCGTTTAACGCCTCGGCAAGCTCAGAATCTACAGGCTTCGTAGCAGCTGTGATAGCGGGAGTAGTTTTAGTTGCGGCTTGTAGTTGTGTCGGAATGACTGCAAACATCATAAATGCCGCCAAAACATAAAGCGATAGTTTTTTCATTTCAGTTGTTTTTTCCTGTAAAGAAACTTTACAGCAATACAAAAATCGGCAATATTTACCTGAAATGCGTTATACTATTCTTAAGAAAGGTTACAACTTTCACAGGTCCTCCAGTGCGATTCGCTTTCTGAACTTCCTGATTTTTTTAAAGTAGGAGGGCGTTAATCCGGTAATTTTTTTAAATTGGCTAGACAGATGCGCTACACTACTGTAATTCAGCTTATAAGATATTTCAGTGATATTGAGTTCATCGTATAAAAGCAATTCCTTGATCCGTTCCACTTTTTGAAGGATAAAATAATGCTCAATGGTGGTACCGGTCGATTGTGAAAAAAGGTTGGCGAGATAGGTATAGTTGAAGCCCAGTTTTTCACTGAGGTAGGTGGAAAGATTCACGATTGGAACTTCGTCTGAATAATGAACCATCTCAATGATGATATTCTTGATTTTTTCAATCAGTACCGCTTTTTTGTTGTCAATTAGCTCCAACCCTGATTTCATCAAAGTAATTGCCAACTGATCATGTTGATGCTGCGTCAAATGCTCTTTAATCTTCACTTCCCCCAACTCCACTGTGCCGTAATGCACCCCAAGATTATCCAATGCCGCCATGACCACTAATTTGCAGCGGTGCGATACCATATATTTGATGTATATCTTCATAGGCAAAGGGTTCAAATCAAAAAATCAAAGTTATTAGACTGATTTTCACTAAACTCTCCCCTCCTAACCTTCAGCCAGAAAAGCACCTCAATTTTAGGTGAAGTTGCTGTGCCTATTCAAAGAACGTGGAGGGCAGCCTTTCGGTACGAAAATCTTCGTATTGCTACCTTGCAAATTTAAGCTATTTCTGCGAGATTTCCAAATATCTTTTTAAGGGTGCGAAGCTCAAGGATTGATAGGGACTTTCCTCAAGGTGGAACCGCCAGAATCCGTTTGGCCCCTGCCCACCGTTCGCTAAGCTGGATGCCGCCTCCTCGGTGCCTTCGCGCGCAGGCCTTTCCACTAAGTATATAAGTGTAGATTATGTTAGGATGCATCTGCCACTGCACCACAAAACCGGCAAGGGTTTGTGGCGCTTCCAGCGCCTGGATGGCTACCGTTGCTTTGTAGTTCGACAGAAAGCCCCTTCTTCGCCCTTTCCTCAGAATCTGTTTTGGGGATAATTACACTTGCAGAAAAGCCTTTGCCAAAGCCCAAAAAATCCCTACCTTTGCAAACGAACATTCATTCGCAAGCCTGGCAGCAGCTTGCGCACAATGCAAAACAGCTATGCAAAACCACTTTCAGGCGGGCTCAGTGACTAGCAAAACCCGCGGCGGCATCGCCACCATCACCTTTGAGCACCCGGCTCAGAACGCCTTGCCGGGGGCCTTGCTAGCCCAGCTTTCCGGCGCTATCGGCGCAGCGGGAGACGATGATGCGGTGCGCGTCATCATACTGTGCAGCGGGGGCGATCGCACCTTCTGTGCGGGGGCTAGCTTCGACGAGCTGCAGGCCATCCAAGACTTCACAGCCGGCCAGCGCTTTTTCATGGGCTTTGCCAACCTGATCAATACCATGCGCAAGTGCCCCAAGTTCATCATCGGGCTGGCGCAGGGCAAGGCAGTGGGTGGGGGCGTAGGCCTATGCGCCGCCACCGATTACTGCATCGCTACCAAGTGGGCCAGCGTGAAGCTGAGCGAACTGGCGGTGGGCATTGGCCCCTTCGTAGTCGGCCCGGCAGTAGAACGCAAGATGGGCTTGTCGGCGATGAGCCACCTGGCCATCAACGCCACCGAATGGCAGACGGCGCAATGGGCAAAGGAAAAAGGCTTGTTCAACGAAGTGTTCGACACCCTGGCTCAAGCCAGCGACTATGCGTTGTACCTGGCTGAAAAGCTCGCCGCAGCCAACCCCGAGGCCATGCGCCAGCTCAAACTAGCCTGTTGGCAGGGCACCGAGCATTGGGACGAGCTGCTGGCCGAGCGCGCCGCCATCAGCGGCCGGCTGGTGCTCTCAGATTTCACGGCTAAAGCTATTGCCAGCTTCAAACAAAAAGCATCATGAACGCCACGGATATCATGAAACGCCAGTTCCTGGAGATCGTCAATAACCAAATCCGGGATAACGACCCGGAGGAGACGGCACAAACACTCGAGCGCCTCAAGCGGGTGGAGGGTTATAAGGATGCTGATGCCCGCTTGCTCATCGCACAATGCGTTTCGGTGGAGATATTTGAAGTTCTGAAACACAATAAACCCTTTGACCAGGCACGCTATGTCGCCAATTTAAACCGTTTGCCGGAAAGCCCTTTCGAGGAGGAGGATGAATAAGCAGCTCTTTGACAATTTGTGTGGTTCCATCGCCTGGGAAGCTAGCCCCGTGGAATGTAGCGTGCTAGCCGATCAATGCCCCTTGCAAATCCCGGTTTCGCACTGGCTGGCCACACAAACTGTCAAAGGAGGGCATCATTTCACATTTTGCCCTCCCCTAACCAAGTAGGCAAGATTTCAAAGAACCCGGCATAAATTTTTAGTGTTTTGATAGTAGCGTATTTTCTTTTTTGCTTAAGCATATAAGCCTTGACCTAACCATGATACAAACCAAATCTACCGTTTCCAGTAAAACCCTGCTCCAGGGCTTCCGCCTGATGGCTATCGCCAAGAGCATGGCCCAGGTGTATGAAGAAAACTTTAAATTTGCCGCCAAATACGTCCATGCCACCTCTCGGGGGCACGAGGCGATCCAACTGGCCACAGCGCTGCATTTACAGCCCCAGGACTACATGTCGCCGTACTACCGCGACGATGCCATGCTGCTGGGCATAGGGCTACGGCCCTACGAGCTCATGCTGCAACTGATGGCCAAGCGCGATGACCCTTTCTCCGGCGGGCGCACCTACTACGCGCACCCCAGCCTGCGCCGCGACGATATGCCCAAGATCCCCCACCAGTCCTCTGCCACGGGTATGCAAGCCATCCCGGCCACGGGTATCGCGCTAGGTATCCAGTACAAAGAAAAAACAGGGCTGTCCACCAACGGCAGCAATGAAAAGCCCATCGTCCTCTGCTCCCTGGGCGATGCCTCGGTGACGGAGGGAGAAGTATCCGAAGCCTTCCAGATGGCGGCGCTGAAACAACTGCCCATCGTCTATCTAGTACAGGACAACGGCTGGGATATTTCCGCCAATGCGGAAGAGACCCGCGCCCAAAACGCCGCCGAGTTCGTAAAAGGGCTGCACGGGCTTGAGTCCATCAGCGTAGATGGCAGCAATTTCCAGGAGTGCTACCTGACGATGCAGGAAGTCATCCGTAAAGCACGCAAAGAGCGCCGCCCCTTCCTGGTCCATGCCAGCGTACCTCTACTCAACCACCACACCTCCGGTGTGCGCAAGGAGTGGTATCGCAACGACCTGACGGAACACCAGCTCCGCGACCCTTACCCTATGCTGCGCGATCAGCTGCTGGAAGAGGAGGCCGCGACCGAAACCGAGCTGCTTGCCATCGAAGCCGAAGCCTACCAGCTGGCTGCCGAGGATTTCGCCGCCGCCCGAAAAGCGGAAGACCCTCGCCCGGAAGACCTCTTTACCCACGACTTTGCCCCTACCCCCATCACCGCAGAAAAAGGCCAGCGCGCGCCGGAAGGCGGCGCGCCGCACGTCATGGTGGACTCTGCCCTGTTTGCCATCGAAGAATTGATGCGCAAGCACCCCGAGTGCCTGCTCTATGGCCAAGACGTAGGCGGGCGCCTCGGCGGCGTCTTCCGCGAAGCGGCCACCCTGGCCGGCAAGTTTGGCGACGACCGGGTCTTCAATACGGCCATCCAGGAAGCTTTCATCATCGGCAGCACCGTGGGCATGTCGGCCGTGGGGCTGCGACCCATTGTGGAGGTGCAGTTCGCCGACTACATCTGGCCGGGCCTCAATCAGTTGTTTACCGAAGTGAGCCGCTCCTGCTACCTATCCAACGGCAAATGGCCCGTGAGCTGCATCATCCGGGTGCCTATCGGCGCCTACGGCAGCGGCGGGCCCTACCACTCCACTAGTGTCGAATCGGTAGTAGCCAACATCCGGGGCATCAAAATCGCCTACCCCAGCACTGGGGCGGACTTGAAGGGGCTGCTCAAAGCCGCTTACTACGACCCCAACCCGGTAGTTATCTTCGAGCACAAGGGTCTATACTGGTCGAAAGTGCCCGGCACGGAAGCTGCACGCACCATCTTGCCCGATGAGGACTACGTTATCCCCTTCGGCAAAGCCCGCATCGCTCTGGAAGCCGAGGCGGAAACCATCGCCCGGGGAGAATCCATGGCCGTGGTCACCTACGGCATGGGGGTACACTGGGCGCTGAACGCAGCGAAAAACTTCCCGGGCCGCATCGAGATCATCGACCTGCGCACCCTCTTCCCGCTAGACGAGGAGGCGCTCTACGACGCTGCCCGCCGCCACGGCCGGGTGCTGATGGTAACCGAAGAGCCGGTCAATAATACCTTCGCCCAAAGCCTCGCCGCCCGTATCCAGGAGCACTGCTTCGAATACCTGGACGCACCGGTGCGCACCATCGGCTCGGAAAACCTGCCCGCCATCCCGCTGAATGAGACGCTGGAAAAAAGGATGATCCCTTCGGCAGAGAAAGTGGCCAAGGCGATGGAGGGGGTGCTGGGGTATTAGGGGCTGTTGTGCTCACCCAAACAAAGCCTCCATATCCAAAGATTTATATACCAAGGGCATCGAATGCTGGTTGGGGTTCAAACCGAGGATGGAGGTTAGAGTTATATGCTCTTGTTGCCCCCGGGTGCTTTCTTGCTTCCCATTTTGCTAAGAATCTAGAATTTCAATGCTATATGGGTCATGAAAACAGCTTAGCGCTGCCCCCCCCCCCACCCGCTTACAACCTTAGCAAGCTCCTCCATCGCCCATGAGGCTCACGCCTTCGCCCCCACAAACAGCATCGTTTCCTATGAAAAAGGCGTAAAGAAAATGGTGAATGTTTCTGCCAGGGAACTAAACTTCCTTTTTCGGCGTTTGGAAAAGTCATGTGGCAATGTCAGGGCGTTCCTCTTTGCCACCGCACACGGCAAGTTAACAACCGCTTACACGAACACCACGCCAAGGATTAGGAAAGAGCATGAATACCCAGTGATGACCTCTGATTGACAACAACGCCTGCTCCAGGTTAAGTTCTGAACGCAACTACCCTACTTGAACAACTGACGCAGATTCTCCAATCGACTTGTTACCGCTTGAGGCTACTACAACACGTGCATGAGAGCGGATCTTTCATGCCCTGTCGGAATGCACAGACGTGCTGAGGGTTGGTCTTTGATTTTTCCACTGTCAAACAACATCCTTATGTCCGAGTCTACCATTATTCTAATCCTTGCGGCCATTTGCTTGGGAGGCTATATGGTTGCTTATATAATGAGTTGGAATAGTGCCCACGAGCGCAATCGCTACTATTATCGCCCCCACTATGGGCACTATTATCCACCGCCACCGCCACCACCAGGCTACTACGACGAGCGCGAACCAAGCGGCATTTCCGGCTGGCCGATTATCCTCTTGCTCTTTGTTGTTGCCGTACTGTTTTTAGTGAGCCGTTTCAACGAATCGGATCGCGATGACGCAGCAAACACCCAGCCTCCAGTACCGAGTCATCAGGCAGACTTATGGGGCCAGGAGGGTGGGCACGACAACCAGACGGAGAACTTGATCACGGAAGTTGTGGAACCACCGCGCGATCCGATTCCGCAGGAATATGAACCCGTGGAGGAAAGCTTATCTGCCACGCCGCCACCTATTTGGAAATGGGGCGTTCAACTGGCGGCCAAAGAGTCCATGCGCTGGCTGGATTTCCTGGAACAGGTACGTCCCCTCTGTGGTGAAAAGCCCATCCTGCACCGCGAGGCTCTCTCTGAGCAAGATGCCATGCTCCACTACTTTTTCGTCGGGGGCTTCGAGTCCAAAGCTGGAGCTGAACGCCTGGCTAGGGTCGTCAAGCGATACGCTCCGGGTGCCTTTGCTCTGGACCTCAGCAAGTTGACGGGGCTGGAAGTGTTCTCTACCTCCAAGTAATCCGGGCAATTGGAGCATAAAAAAGCCGCTGCGCGAAACGCAGCGGCTTTTTTTGATGCAAAGACGGGCTCAGCGCTATCCGCCGAAGTCGTCGAAAGCAATATTTG
>CAYSPJ010000175.1:0-8413 GCA_964432875.1 uncultured Phaeodactylibacter sp.
GTTTTTACGAAACTTTCCCCTCCCCCCTACCGTTTTCATGCCATCAAACCCAAAGAAAACGATGCGCCAGTTTGCCATTTCCGACATCCACGGTTGTGCCCGTACCTTCGAGGCGCTGCTGGATCAAATCGCCTTGAGTACGCAGGACGAGCTGTACCTGCTGGGCGACTACATTGACCGGGGGCCGGATAGCAAGGGCGTGCTCGACCTGATCTTCCGCTTGCAGCGCGAAGGCTATCAGTTGCAGTGCCTGATGGGCAACCACGAGGAGATGTTGCTGAATGAGATTTCCAGCCGCGGTTTCGGGCGCAGCGATGCCGCCTTGCTGAGGAGCTTCGATTGCGAGAACAGCGAGCAGATCCCTTCGCTTTACTTAAAGTTTATGCAGGGGCTGCCTTATTACCTGGAAATCGACGGCTATTTGCTCGTGCATGGCGGGTTGAACTTCAAGGTGCCCGACCCACTGCGCGATACCGATAGCATGGCCTGGATCCGCAATTGGTACGGTCATCTTGACCGCGATTGGCTGGGTGGGCGCATCATTGTGCATGGGCATACGCCGCAGGAGAAAGCTCATATCTTGGCGAGCTTGGATACCCTGGACGAGGTGCCCGCCATCAACATTGATAATGGTTGCGTATTCGATTTTGCCGGCCTGGGCAGCCTCTGCGCCCTGGATCTGACGGATCGGCGATTGTTTTTCCAGGCACGAGTAGAATAGGCAGGCTGCTTCAGAGCCTGCCGCAGGCCATCACTTCATAGTCTTAATGGCCCCGTCGTATTTTTGCAGCAGGTAGTTGGTCAGGTTGCGCTCCAACTCCTCCATGCCTTCTTTTTGGGAAAGCCCCACAAAGACCATGACGAGCGGGATGACGAACAACAGCACCACTCCTATGCCGAAGCCAATGCCCCCGAACAGCAGCAAAAGGAGGAAGGTGGTAATCACCGCAAAAGTCCCGCCGATCCTGATGGAAGGATGGCTATTATTCAGCCTGACGTGGACCATCTCGAATTTGTTCCAGCCGTGCTTTCTGGAGATTAGGATTTCTGCTTGGATCAAATCCCGGCGGATGATAATCCCCTTGGCGTGCGCTTTGCCTTGATAGTCCGGGAAGGCTTGCAGCAGCTCGGCTAGGACGACTTGCGGCTCGGGGATGGGGAGGTTGGCTTGAATCATTTCTCGTTTCATAAAGGAGTCCGTTTTAATTTAAAGGTGCCCTGGCTGCAAGGCCACCTCCCGGCAAAGCCCCGAGCCAGCGGGCAGCAGCTCTTTCAAGCGCAGCAAAGCATCCTCCAGCCGGTTTGCTGCCAGCCCCTTGAGCTCTTTCTTGATGTCCTCTAACCGCCTCATGGGGATAGTCTTGTCTGCTGATGCCTGGCGCGACGCAACAGGGTTTCAGGCTTCCAATTTAGCGGTTTTTGCTAAGGCAGGCAATGATTTCCGTCAGCAGGCTTGGCGGATATGTTTTGAGGCGGCAGGATGGCCCCCTTCTACAAAAACCAGCGGTGGAATAGGCTCCGGGCCTCTTTGCGCTTTTGGATTTGGATATGCCGGATGGCTGTTTTATCACCAATGTTGATCCAGGCATTGTACTCGCCCGGAGGGAGGCGCTGGAGCGAAAAGGTGAGTTCGTGCTCACCAGCGGAGAGGTGGTGTTTCTCGTGGCGGTAAGAGCGTCCCAGGGTATCCAGCAAGTCGAAAATCAGCATCGCCGGTTGGGGGCAATAGCAGTGCAGGGTAGCTTCCTCTTGTTGTTGATTGGAAAAAAGGAGTTGTCCGATTGTTGCCTCTGTCATCTTCAAGTTTATAGTATGTTTGGGAAAAAACTAAGGGTTATCTCAGAACAGGGCTGGTATTTAATCGTTGGCGCAAAGATAAGGCGCTAAAAAGATATCGGGCAAGTTTTCCAGTAAAAGTTTTAAGCTTGCCCTGGTTTTGTCTTTAATAAGCCCCCATGCTTTAGGATAAGGACTCCAGCAGCTGGCGGATATTTTCCATGCTGCCGAAGAGGACGAGGGTATCCTCGGCTTCAAAAACCATTTCTGGCTGAACCACTCCGATCACCTCCTTGCGCTCGACCACGGTGCCGATGATGCTGCGGCGCTTTTGCGATTTGAGCACCGTCACGATACTGACGTTCCACTTCCCGCGCAGGTCTGCCTGGGCTACAGTGGTCCCCACTAATTTAGCGGGCAGCTTGATTTCAGCGATTTCGAATTTACTATCCAGCGCCAGGGTCTTCAGGGTGCCATCTATGATGAGGCGGTTGGCGAGCTGGCCGGCGAATTCGGCCTCGGGGTGGATGATATCCTCGATACCCATGGCTTCCAGCACCGTATGGTGGATCGGGGAGATAGCCCGGCTGATGATCTTCTTTGTGCAATATTTTTTCACCAGTGCAGTCGTCGTGACGGAGGCGCCGATGTCTTCCCCGATGCTGATAATCACTACGTCTGTATCTTCCAGCGGCAGGCGCTGGATGGCCAGCTCGTCGGTGGTATCCACGCAGGCCGTGTAGGTTAGTTTATCTTTGAAAAAATTGACGATGTTGGACTTTTGGTCAATGCCGATGACTTCATGGCCATCTTCCTCCAGTCGCATGCCCAGGGTGGAGCCAAAATTGCCGAGCCCGATGATGATGAATTTCATGATGCCTTAGTTTATAAAAATTTCTTCTTCAGGATATTGTATCGGGTTGTGGGTTGGGGTGGCCAACTGCCGGGCAATGCCGGCCAGGATGGTCAAAAAGCCCACCCTGCCCACCAGCATGGTAGCGGATAGCGCCAGCTTGCTCCCCTCGCTCAGGCTCGAAGTGATGCCCATGCTCAGCCCCACGGTGCTAAAGGCCGAGAAACACTCGAAGGCCACCGGCAGCAGCCCTAGGTGCCCATCCAGGATCATCACGATAAAAATAGACGACCCGATGGCAACTAGTGATAAAAAGATAATCGCCATAGCGCGCTGCAGCGCCCCCTGGGGTATTTGCCGCCAGCCGATCGTAATGCGTTCGTTGCCCAACATCTGCTGGTAAACCGTCATGGCGGCTACGGCAAAGGTAGTCGTTTTTACCCCACCCCCAGTAGAGCCCGGCGAGGCGCCAATCCACATCAGTAGCAGATAAATCAGCAGCATGGGCAGGGCCATAGCGGCTACATCAACGGTATTGAAGCCGGCCGTACGCGGTGTAACGGCGCCAAAAAAAGAAGTCACCAGCTTGCCCCAGCCCTGGTGCTCCGCGAGGGTGTTGTGCTGCTCCAAGAAATAGAAGGCGGCCGTACCCACGGCCAACAGCAGGATAGTGGTATAACTCACCAGCCGGGTGTTAATGCTGATGATGGCCCGGTGGTAGCTCCGGTCCTTTTCCCGTAGGATGATCACCCGCCAAAAGTGAAGCAGAGATTTTTTTGCATAGCTATAATAATTGATCACTACATTATAGCCCAAGCCGCCGATGATGATCAATACCATCACCACCATTTGCAAGCCGTAGTTGAAGCGGAAATTTACATCGTAAAGAGAGTTGGACAAGGTAGAAAAACCGGCATTGCAAAAAGCGGAAACCGCGTGGAAAACGGCAAAAAAGATGTTTTCCGCTAGCTTGCCGCCTTCCATGGGCAGCGCATAAAAAATCAAAACTGCACCCAGGCCCTCGAGCAGGAAAGTGAAGACGATGATTTTGACCAGGACGCCAAAGGTGTTCCCGAAATCATCGGCATTAATCATGTCTTTGAGCATCAGTCGGTTGCGGTAGGATCCATAGCCCCGGAACAATAGCCCGAACAAGTTGGTGAAAGCCAGGATGCCGATGCCGCCGGCCTGGAAAAGGCCCAGGATGACAACTTGCCCGAAAAAGGTGAAGTCTTGACCAGTATCCAATACCACCAAGCCGGTGACGCACACGGCACTCGTTGCCGTAAACCAGGCATCAATGGGCGAAATACCCGCCACAGTGGAGCTGGGTAGCATCAATAGGGTAGTGCCGATGCAAATGAGGATGAAAAAGCTGAGCACAAAAGACAGGGCCGGGTGTAGAGCTTGCCGCTTGAGCGTGTACAGGCGTTCTGAAATATCCAAAACGGCCAGGGATAAGGTCATGATAGCGACCAGGACCTGAAGTTTGCCGAGCTGGATCAGGTTGGCGCCAGCTAGCAACACCAAGATAGCAGAAAAGGACAGCAGCGCGTACCTTCTCCAGCGCATCGCTTCGTTCTGTTTGCTGCGCCAGAGCTGGTAGTTGTAAAAAAACGACAACAAGCCAAAGAGCAGATAAACAATATCGGTGAGGAACTGCCGCCAGAAGTTTTCGGGATAGCCAAAATCAATGACCAGGGCGATTATTGCGGCAATACTCCCGGGGAATAGCAAGCTTCCGTTGAAAAGAGCCTGGTGTTTCATAATGCCAAAGGTACGTAGTATCTGCAAAGTGCAGCAAATAAAAAAGCCGGCTCGCGAAAGCCGGCTTTTGGGTGCCCAGAACAGGATTCGAACCTGCACATCCTTACGGACACTACCCCCTCAAAGTAGCGCGTCTACCAATTTCGCCATCTGGGCGGCGTTTTTTGCAGGCTTTTGGCACCTGCGCAAAGGGCTTGCTGGCGTTTCAGCAATGCTATTACAAATAGCTGTTTAAAAAAGTTTGGCAAAGGTACGGCAATCGCCAACAAACCGCAAGCAAAAAGAGAAATTATTTTTGCAAGGCCGCATCGCGCAGCTGCTGGAGGAAAGGCGAAGCAAAGATGAAGTTCTGCATCACCTCGCTATCGCTTTCCATCACCTCGTCGCGGTTGCCGCGCCAGGCGATTTCGCCATGGTACAGCAGGATGATGTTGTCGCCGATGCCCATCACCGAGTTCATATCGTGGGTATTCACCACGGTAGTGATATCGTTTTCGATGGTGATGCTGCGGATGAGCTCGTCGATCAGGATAGCCGTTTTGGGGTCCAGGCCGGAGTTGGGCTCATCGCAGAAGAGGTACTTGGGCTTCAGCACGATAGAGCGGGCAATGCCCACGCGCTTCTGCATGCCACCGCTGATCTCGGAGGGGTGTTTATCATTCACCCCTTCCAGTTCTACGCGTTCCAGGCAGTAGTTTACCCGGTTCAACTTCTCTTTGCGCGTCATGTTGGTGTGCATCTCGAGCGGGAAGAGGATGTTTTCTTCCACCGTCATCGAGTCAAAGAGGGCCGAAGCCTGAAAGAGCATGCCCACCTGCATGCGCACCGTGCGCATTTGCTTTTTGGACAAGCCGAAGAAGTCCACGTCATCGTAGTAAACCTTGCCGCTAGTAGGCCGGAGCAGGCCGACCAGCAGCTTGAGCAAAACGGTTTTACCCGCCCCGCTTCGCCCGATGATGAGATTGGTCTGCCCTTTGTAAAACTCGGTGGTAATGCCTTTGAGCACCTCTGTCTCGTCGAAAGACTTGAATATATTTTCAGTCCTGATCATATCCTGCGTTTAACCCGTCAACAATACGGCGATGAAATAGTCGGCCAGTAAAATCAGTATATTGCTAAAAACGACCGCGTTCGTACTGGCTTTGCCCAACTCTATGCTGCCGCCCTCTACGTGGTAGCCCTGATAACAGGAGACCGAGGTCAGTAAGAAAGAAAAGGTTGCCGCCTTGACGAACATCATGAATACATTATAGGGGATGAAGAAGGAGCGCACGCCCTGGATGAATTCGGCATGGGACATCAAACTAGTAGGCACCGCCGCGGCATAGCCGCCGATGACGCTGATAAAAGCGGCGATGGCGACCAGCAAGGGGATGACGACCAGGCCGGCCAACACCTTGGGCATGATGAGGAAAGCGGCCGTATTGACCCCCATGATCTCCATGGCGTCGATATGCTCCTTCTGACGCATGCCGCCGATTTCGGCCGCCATGTTGGAGCCGACTTTGCCGGCCAAAACCAGGCAGGTGATGGTGGGGGCCAGCTCTATAATGGTACTATCGCGGATGATATAGCCAATATACCAAACCGGCACCAGGGTGCCGTCGAGCTGATAAGCAAACTGCACCGCCGTCACTGCCCCGATAAAGACAGCGATGAGCATGACGATTACTACGGAGCCAACGCCGATATCGTTCATCTGCCGCATGGTCTCCTTGTAGTACATGGAAAACTTCTCCGGCCGGGAGAAGGTAGTGCCCATCATCATCACGTAGCGGCCCAAATGGTATAAAAAGTTTGTAAAAAACATAGGCTCTTAGTCAAGTCGGGTTTAAAACAGGCGTCCTCCTGCTTTGGTTGATACCCCCAATTCATTTTGGAGCGCCAAAAGTAAGGCAAATTTGGCAAAAATGCCCGCAAAAAAACAGCTTACTCGACAAACTGCAGACAAACCGGGCTGGGGATGCTGATATCGGACTGGTAGTGCAGCAAGCCGTCGGCCTTGATTTGAAAAACGGCGATATTGCCAGTGTTTTGGTTGGCCACATAAGCGACACTACCATCGGGGGCCAGGGCGAAGTTGCGCGGGAAATCCCCCCGGGTGGGCTCATGCCCCAAGGCGGCAAGCCGCCCGCTTTGCGCATCGACGGCAAAAATGGCCAGGCTGTTGTGCCCGCGGTTAGAGCCGTAGAGGAAGCGCCCATCGGGGCTGAGGTGGATATCGGCGCAGTAGTTATCGCCCTGGAAGCCTTCCGGCAAAGTGCTGATGAGCTGTAGGCTATCCAGCTGCCCGCTTGCCGGCTCGCGCCGGAAGGCAGAGATGGTGCTGCTAAGTTCGTTAATGACGTAGGCGAAGCGCCCATCGGCAGAAAAGGTGATGTGTCGAGGCCCCGATCCGGGTGGCACTGCCGCATAGCCAGCCGGCTGCAAGCCTGCGGCTACGGTATCAATTTGATAAATCATCACCATATCCGTCCCCAAGTCAGGTACGTAGGCAAAGCGCCCATCAGGCGAAATGCCAACAGAGTGGGGGTGGGAAGATTCCTGCCGGGGGTGTGGCCCGCTACCAGCCAGGCGCACAACAGCAGAGGCTTCGCCCAAGCGGCCGTCTTTTTCCAGGGGGTATAGAGCAAAAACGCCGCCGACGTAGTTGGCAACCAGCGCGTAGCGCCCGGAAGGGTGGATGCTGATGTGGCAGGGTGCAAAAGAGTAGGAGGGTTGCCGGTTGAGGAAGCGCAAGCTGTCGCCCTCGGCCTGGTAGGCGTAAACATAGCCGGTGCTATCTACATCTGGCCCGGTTTCGCTGACGGCATAGAGGAAGCGCCCGCCGGGGGCCAGGGCCAGGAAGGAAGGGTTGATGATCCCCCCGCTTACGCTGAGTTGCCGGGCTTGGCCAGCAGCGACGCTCAAGAGGTAAATGCCGGCCCCCTTGCCATCCACATGCCCTTCTTTTTTGGTGTAAGTGCCGACGAATAGTTTCATGTCTGCTTGATCTTGCCGTTTGGAAGAATCAGGGGCTGGCCGGCAGCCGCCCAGCCAACTGGCCGCAAAAAGGAGAAAAAGCCAAGTGCGCATAAGCCTGGTGTTATGATGTTTTCGTATGTTCGCCAAAGATACGATATAAAACTGATTGTATGAACGCAGTGATTACCGGAGCGACCCAAGGCATCGGCTATGCTATTGCCCGCGCTTTTGCCGCCGGGGGCTTCAACCTGGCCGTAGCTGCGCGCTCGGAAGCTGGCTTGGATGCCTTCCGGGAAACATTCCGCCAGGATTTCCCCCATTGCCAGGTGCTCGCCCTGGCTGCTGATCTGAGCGACAAGGCGCAAACCCAGGCCTTTGCCCGGCAGGTGCTGCAAGCCTTCCCCGCCATCGATGTGCTGGTCAACAACGCCGGCCTCTTCCTGCCGGGTGGCATCCTGGAGGAAGCCGATAGCGCCCTGGAGGAAATGATGGCCGTCAACCTGTTTGCGCCATATTACCTTGCCAAGCTGCTAGTGCCTGCATTGAAAGGGCGGCCACGGGCGCATATTTTTAACATCTGTTCCTCTGCCAGCCGCCAGGCTCTGCCCGGCAAGGGCTCGTATGGCGTCACCAAAGCAGCCCTGCTGGGCCTCACTCAGGCGCTACGGTTGGAATTGCGGGAGCAGGGCGTGCGCGTTACTGCCGTCTTGCCCGGCCCCACCTGGTCAGCCTCCTGGCAAGGCGCCGATTTGCCGCCAGAGCGCCTCATGCCGGCTGAAGATGTCGCCCACGCGATCTGGAGCACCTGGGCCCTTAGCCCGGGCACCGTAGTGGAGGAAATCTTGCTTCAGCCGATGGCGGGGGATTTGTGAGGTCCACAATGAGGATCATCGCAGGTTAGAAAGGGCTCTTTTCTGCCCACGCCTCCCCGAGACGGCGTTTAGGGCGTGGCGGGAATGGGAGCCGCCACCGTCCCTCGAGCCCCTAAACCTATTCGCAAACGTTCCGCTCTGACGTGTTCCTGTCTTGCTTCTTAGCCACGGATGCCAAGCT
>CAYSPJ010000176.1:0-8394 GCA_964432875.1 uncultured Phaeodactylibacter sp.
ACGACCCTCCCGCTCTTCGAGCGGGATGCTCTAAACCAACTGAGCTAATCGCCCTAATCTCATTTTACAATCAACCCAGCCGAACCTACGACCCTCCCGCTCTTCGAGCGGGATGCTCTAAACCAACTGAGCTAATCGCCCTTTTTAATTAGCGAGTGCAAATATACATGCTTAGATTATGCAGCGCAAGCTTTTTTTAAAAAAAGGAGAAAAATATTTTTAGCACGGGCAATTCAAGTAGGCAACAAGCAATAGTAAAAGCTATAAAAACGCTTACTTTACACTTCCAATTAATACGAAAGCACATGAAACAGTTTTTCAAGATAATCACTATTACCTCCTTGATACTTGCCCTTACGCTCGTCGCTTCGGCAGCGCTGCTGACCAGCCTTTTCGAGAAGCCGCTTGGCGAAAGGATAACCAGGGAAATCAATAAACAGTTGACCACTGAGCTGGCGGTACAGGATTTCGACTTGGCGCTAATCCGCACCTTTCCCAATGCAGCCGCCAACTTCAAAGGGGTGAGGTTGATGGATAAGCTAGGCGGAGCACTGCTTGAAGCCGATGAGGTATCTTTCCGCTTTGGTTTGTTGAGCCTGTTTGGAGCTAATATTCAACTGCGCTCCGTGGTCATCAGTAAAGGTGTGCTGAACATTGAAATCAACCGCAAAGGGCAGGCCAATTACGATATCTTCAAGGATTCGCCAGAAGAACAGGAAGAGGACAAGCCGGTAGTGGTTTCCCTGGAGATGGCCCGCCTGCGCGATATAGCACTGAACTATTCGGATAAAACTAGCCAGCAAGATATTTCAGCAATCATTCAGGATGCGACTTTTTCCGGTGAATTTTCCAGCAACCAGTTTGCCCTCCAGAGCCAAGCCCAGCTCACTTCACACTTCCTTGCTTTAGATAGCCTCCATTATATCGTTGATAAGCCGATAAGCTACGATGCAGTGGTGGATGTCAACCTCGAGGACGGGAAATACAAGCTAGAGAAACTATTGTTAAAAGTTGCCGATAACGCTTTCAAAGTAGATGGCATCATTGAAAGCCGGAAAAGCGGCACCTATTTCGACCTCTTCGCCACTAGTGAGCAAGGTAGCATCGAGGGCGTTCTTGCGCTGCTGCCTGCTGAGTATTCTAAAGGCCTGGCAGATTTCTCCAGTAAGGGTGATTTTGATTTCAATGCCTTGGTCAAGGGGCAGTACAATAACCAGCAAACCCCAGAAATCCAAGCTGAGTTTAGCCTGCGGGATGGGCAATTATCCAACCCCAAAATGGCGGAACCCCTCAAGGATGTACGCTTTAAGGCGCTGTTTTCCAATGGGAAACTTCACAACAACAGCTCTTCGGTCTTCAATATCCAGGATTTCAGGGCTTATTTTAAGCGTGAGCTCATCGAAATGAAGCTGATGGTGGCCAACTTTGATGAACCTCAGATCGATTTCTACCTCGATGGCGCCATCCCCATGGGCGCAGTTTATGGCCTTCTGGGCAACCCCAAAATTGCCGGCGGGGAAGGAGAGTTAGAGATTGATGAGTTGCGCCTACAAGGTGCCTACCTGGACATGCTCGACCCTAGCCGTATCGCCAGGGTTCAAGCCAGTGGCACTTTGGAATTTGACGATGCTGGGATTTCAACCCCCGATGAAAAACTGGTCGTTGATCGGGGTGTACTAAGGCTGGATGGCAACCGGCTGGCCGTAGAAAACCTCCGCCTGGAAGGAGCAGGCAGCGATGTGGTGTTCAATGGTGTAGCTTACAACCTGCTCCCAGTCTTCTTTGCCGACTCGCTCAACAGCCAGAAGGTCGCGCTGGAGTTCGAAGCGAGCCTTTCAGCATCAGATTTGGATATCGACCGCCTGATGAAATTCGCCACCCTGACGCCTGAAGAGCAACAAGCCCCCGAACCAGTGGTGGATTCGCTACGCACCGGCCAAATCGAACAGCGCGAGCGTTTTACCAGCTTCCTCAAAGGCAGCTTCACCGCCAATTTCCAAAACTTCAACTACCACCTCATCGAAGGGCGCAATTTTGACGGCAAACTGGATTTCAACAACAACATCATGACCATACGAGGGCGTGTTGAAACGATGGGCGGGACCTTTGAACTGGATGGCGCCACCGTATTTGAAAGCCAGCCTAGTATGAAGGCCCGACTCAGTGCCAATAACATCAACGCTACAGAATTTTTCCGGCAGGCGGAAAATTTTGGGCAGGAAGTACTCCAGGACAAGCACCTCAAAGGCAGACTGGATGCCAAGATCGCCATCTATGCTTTCTGGGATGAACAGGGCCATTTCCTGATGGACAAGCTGCGTGTATTGGCCAGCCTGAATATAAAAGAGGGAGAACTCCTGGGCTTTGAAATGCTGGAAAGCTTCTCTACTTTTGTCAATGTTAAAGACTTACGCCACATCAGGTTTCAGGATATGCAGAACTTTCTGGAAGTGCGCAACCAACGCATTTACCTGCCAGCCATGTTCATCCGCAGCAATGCCCTGAACCTTACCATCAGCGGCGAGCATTCTTTCGACAACGATATCAACTACAACGTCAAGGTCAATGCCGGGCAGGTACTGTCCGACCGCTTCAAGCGGCACGACCCCAGCTTGCAGCCTAAATCAACCCGCCGCAAAGGCTGGTTCAACCTCCACTATACTATCGCTGGTAATCTGGACGACTATAAGATCGAGTCTTCTAAGCGCAATGTGAAGTCCGACTTTGAGCGCAGTGAAATCCGTCGGCGCGAGATTCAACGCGCCTTGGAAAACGAGTTTGGCCCCCTCCAGCAGCGCGTCGAAGAGCCAAAAGAATGGCAAGACATGGACAACGGCGGCTTCCTCGATTTTGAGCTCGAAGGCGGCTAAGCTTAAACAAAGGGATAGCGTATATCCGTTAGGTAGAGTCCTTCCGGTGGGGCACTCCAGCTTTTTTTCAGCCATTGCTGCTGCTCCATAGCCTGGCGCACCTCCTCTAGCGCTACCTTCCCCGTGCCTACATTCAGGCACATACCTACGATGAGGCGTACCATGCCCCGCAGGAAGCGGTCGGAAGCGATATGGAAAACCATGCTACCCTCCTCCGGGCTGCCCTCCCATTCGGCGCGGCGTAGATCGCAGCGCATCGTCTTGGCATCGGTATGCGCCTTGCAGAAGGTAAAAAAGAACTCGTAATCTAAGAGCAATTTGGCTGCCTGCTGCATCTTAGCCGCATCGGGCCGAGCGGCGAAGGGATAGAAGTAAGCCGTGTCGATGTGGAAAGGGTTTTTTACGAAATCGATATGGTATTCGTAGGCCCGATGGGATGCGTCGAAGCGGGCGTGCGCCTCTGGCCCTACCTCAAAGATACGGAAAACAGCAATGTCCTTGGGTAAAAATTTATTAAGGCGGCGCAGGAATTCTCGGGGGAACACCCCAGCGTAGTCGAAGTGTATATAGTATTGCCGGGCATGCACGCCAGCATCGGTACGCCCGCAGCCGACCACTTCGATAGCAGTGCCGAGGATGGTGGAAAAAGCCTGCTCCAGCGTCTGCTGGATGCTGGTCTTGTCAGGCTGGTTTTGCCAGCCGTGGTAAGATGTGCCCTGATAGGCTAATTCGGCAAAATAGCGCATAGCAGATTATAGCTCGCCTATTTTATCAGGCGGAGGGCAATATTAACTATAAAATGGCGGCTGGGGAAGCCCAGCCGCCGCGTCCTATAAAAACCTTTTCTTCCTTGCGTGACTAGCCGATGACCGCGTTGTCCTTGGCCACGTTGCCTGCGTACATCAGGGCCGCGCCGGCCAGGGCTAGGTCTTTCAGAAAAGCACTCGCATCACCAGCCATAGCACTATTGAGGTGGACCAAAAAAGTAGTGAGTAACAGAAAAACGGCCAATAAAACTGCCGCCAGCTTATCCATCTTTCCGATAAGCATGCTCACCGTGGCAGCTATCAGGGCAGCGCCCGTGATGTAGACCAGGATGGAGCTGCCAAAGGCCATGCCTTTCATGGCTTCAGCATTCATGAAGTGGAAAACGCCAAAAACCGCAAAGGGGAGGGCGTACAGATACTTGCCTAAGTTCAGGATTGCATTCATGACTTTAAAAATTTAAGTTGGTTAATGTTTCATTGTTGTAACACCAGAAATATGATGCTAATTTCCGTTTTTTATTTTAATAACCAACTATAAAGCAAGATATTTTTCGAATTATCACCCACAAGACAAAATGACAAGCATATGCTGGGAAGTGCTGCTTGGCAGAATCCGCTGCTGCTAAAAAGCAAAAACCGCTTGAGGGATATCCCTCAAGCGGTTTTTGCTAAATATACTGCTGCTTGATGGCACTACGCTGCCCGAAGCTGTTTACTGATTTTGGAGCGGCTAAGTTTCTCTTCCGCGTATGGGAGGTCCAGGATGAAGGTTTTAATCTCTTTTGTAGAAGGCAGATCAAACATTGCGTCGGTCATGATCGCTTCACAGATAGAGCGCAGCCCTCGGGCCCCTAGTTTGAAATCAAGCGCTTTTTCAGCAATAAACTGGATGGCATCATCTGTAACCTCTAGCTTGACGCCCTCCAGATCAAATAGTTTTTTGTACTGCTTGACCAGGGCGTTGCGCGGCTCTGTCATGATACTCTTGAGGGTATCAAGGCTCAGTGGCTCGAGATAGGCCAGCACCGGGAGGCGGCCGATGAGCTCAGGGATAAGGCCGAAGCTCTTCAAGTCCTGATGGCTGATGTATTGCAAGAGGTTTTCGCGGTCTACTTGCAGCTTTTCCTCCGCAGATTTGAAGCCAATGACCTGGGTATTAATCCGGCGAGCGATGATTTTCTCGATGCCATCGAAGGCCCCCCCGCAGATGAAGAGGATATTGCTGGTGTTGATCTTGACCAGCTTCTGCTCAGGATGCTTGCGGCCGCCCTGAGGGGGGACATTTACGTCGGTGCCTTCTAGCATTTTGAGCATGGCTTGTTGAACCCCTTCGCCGGAAACGTCCCGGGTAATCGAAGGGTTGTCACTCTTACGGGAGATTTTGTCGATTTCGTCAATATAGACGATGCCGCGCTCGGCGGAAGCCACGTCATAATCGCAAACCTGCAGCAAGCGGCTAAGGATGCTTTCCACATCTTCGCCCACATAACCCGCTTCAGTGAAGACCGTAGCATCCACTATTGCAAAAGGCACATTCAGGAAACGGGCAATAGTTTTAGCCAGGAGGGTTTTCCCCGTACCAGTTTGCCCGACGAAAACGATATTGGATTTTTCGATTTCCACCTCGTCATGCCTGGGCTGGCGCAGGCGTTTATAGTGATTGTAAACGGCTACCGACAGGAATTTCTTAGCCTCATCCTGCCCAATGATGTACTGGTCGAGATGGGTTTTGATCTCCCTAGGGGTTATCTTTTCCGGGAGGAGGAAGTCCTTTTTCCCGTTTTCCTTGCGTTTGCCGCCATACAATTCCTCTTCGATGATTTCAGTGGCTTGCTCCACGCATACTTCGCAGATATGCCCGTCAATGCCGGCGATGAGGATGAGTGCCTCTGATTTATCCCTGCCGCAGAAGGAACAACGATAACTTTGCTTAGTCCGTCGCATCGTAGCTGGTTTATGGAAAAGCCCCGGCTTTAAGCGCCTATTGGCATAAAGCCGGGGCTTCAAAAAAATTATACTGCCTTCCTCGGGCTGTGGCGGTCCAGCACTTCGTCAATCAGGCCATATTCCTTAGCCTGGCTAGAAGTCATCCAGTTATCGCGGTCACAGTCCTCTTCAATTTTCTCAAACGTCTGCCCGGTATGCTGGGCAAGTATCTCGTATAGCTCTCTTTGCATATCCTTGATGAGCTTGTAGGATATCTCCATATCAGATACCTGCCCCTGCATACCGCCCAGCGGCTGGTGGATCATGACACGGCTGTGAACCAGTCCAGTACGCTTGCCTTTGGCGCCGGCGGTGAGCAACACGGCACCCATCGAAGCGGCCAGGCCGGTACAGATGGTATTGACATCTGGAGCGATGTACTGCATGGTGTCATAGATGCCCATGCCAGCGATTACGGAGCCACCGGGGCTGTTGATGAACATTTGCACATCGCGCTTGGGGTCGTCCGATTCCAGAAAAAGCAGCTGCGCCTGGATGACGTTAGCCACATAATCGTTGACGGGCACGCCCAGGAAGATGATGCGGTCCATCATCAAGCGGGAGAAGACGTCCATCGGGAAAACGTTCTTGATGCGCTCATCGATAATCGCGGTGGTGAAACCCTGGATGTTGGGTGCAGCATAAGACGTAGTCTGCTCGACATATTTTTCCAGATGCATACTGCTCATGCCCAGGTGCATGGTAGCATACTTCATGAACTCATTTTTGTGAAACATGCGTTTTGCTTCTTTTGTACGGTGATGAATTAGCGTCTTTGAACATAGAGTTAACAAATCCGCTTTGCCCCGGTTGAATAGGCTGGTTCTTTTATTTCCGCTCCCTGTGGCCTAGAGCTTGTTCTGATTTTATCCTTTGCGCTAAAATCGCCGCTTTTTGCTTATGCTTGATTGGCGAAAGGAGATGCGTAGCCCTGCTACATCCCCGATTCAAGCCTCGACCCCCTTAATGCCCAGGCCTCGCCTAAGCACAAAAAATGACTGATTTTAATCTAAGCAAGCCCTTATTCCTCTTCTTCGTCCGCACCAACGATCAATCCTTTGCTGGCCATTATTTCGTGAAAGCCTTCATTGCTCTTCAAAACCGGCTCAAGCGTGATTGCCCCAGCCACGGCTTCAAAGATTTTATCGCTGAGTACGGACATATAGAAGTTGCGGTATTTATCTTCGTTTTCGTACAATATCCTTGATGCGCTCTGCTCCAGCAAAGTTTCCAATCCCGGCGGCAAGCTGCCAATATTAGCTATCATAGAGCCGATGATTTTATCCAACAACTCCCGTTCTTCCACTTTGATGGCAAAGTGATCAACCAGTTTACGGCTGATCAGGCTCCAGCGCAAAGCTTCAAGGGCTTCGGGGAGTTCCTTTTCGATATCCTCATCGGTCATGCCTTCGTTTTGAGCCTTGAGCGTGCGCCGGTAGAAATCCTCGGGTAGTTCGATCGGGTTTAGCTCCATCAGCCGGTCTTTGATGTCCTTATAGAGCAGGGGCCGGGTTTTGTTTTCGTAATCCTGCTGAATAGAGGCTTTGATTTCCCCCCTGGCTTCTTCTTCGGTAGAAGGAGCGTTTTCACCCAATATTGACTTGAAAAATTCAGGGCCCATTTCGCCGGATGCCATACGCTGAACGTCCACGATGGTAGCCTCGAACTCCGTACCGACTTCACGGATATCATCATCTTCCAATCCCAGCAAGTACTTGCGTACGGAAGGTTCGTCCAGGTTGGCCTCCAACTCAAAAGGATTGACGATTAGAGTATCATCTTTTTGGTGCGCGCGGAAGGTTTCCTTCAACTGCTCGCTGCCCAATGAGTCATAGAGGAGCCCAAACTCGTTCTCCAGCCCCCCCTCTTTTGGGCCGCCGTTTTCTAGTTCGCGCACGCGGAGGGTCATGCGGTCACCGGCTTCGATATTACCCTCGACAGAAACCGGGGTCTTAAATTCTTTGAGCGCTTGGGCCAGCACTTCGTCAACCATCTCTTCGGTAACATCCAATTTGTAATGCTCGATTACGGTATCCGGGCTCAGTCCTTTGAGGTCAAAATCCTGGGCCAAGCCTAAATCGAACTTAAAGGTGTATTCGCGCAGGTCGTTAGCGTCAAAGCTGATATATTCCTGGCTGGGAGATGGCAATGGCTGGCTGATTACCAATTGGGCCGCCTCGGAATCGAGGTAGTCGTTGACTTCTTTCTGTAGCATTTCGCTCACGATGTCGCCAAGTATGGGCTTACCGTACATCTTCCGGAGCACGCTTGCCGGCACCTTACCTTTGCGGAAGCCTTTCATGTGGGCTTCTCTTTGGTATTTGCTCAGTTCTGCGTTGAACTTGGATTCGTAGTCGCTTTTGTCAATGGTGACCGTGAGGGTGGCATTTAAATTGTCAATATCTTCCCTGACAACTTTTGGCATAAGGCGGTATTGTTGGATTATTGAAATAAGGATAACGCCGCGAGGCTAAATCGGGTTTAATAATAAGGCATCGGGCAGCCGGGGGTTTTAGTCCGTCAGGCTGCAGCTTGGCAGCGCAAGCGGATTGACAACCGTTATAGCTTAATGCAGCATGGCCGCCGGACGCGGCCGCTCTGTCGCCATGGGCACCTGACAGCTTGCGATGCAATGGCGGCATTGCCCACTTTTGGCATTGCCCGGCAGGCGGAGGCTAGCCTCCGCCTGCCAGCGCAACAACTAGTGCGGGTGAAGGGACTCGAACCCCCACGCCTTGCGGCACTAGATCCTAAGTCTAGCGCGTCTACCA
>CAYSPJ010000177.1:0-8292 GCA_964432875.1 uncultured Phaeodactylibacter sp.
ATATACAGCATTGCGGCCAAGCTGGCGCTTCGATTGGGGATTTTTTTTATTTTTTATGCTTTGGCAGACAAGCGGAAAGCGGAAACGCTTGCGTCCCGGGCCCCCGCGTCCCTGAAAGCGCCAGCCGATACCCCCCGCACGCGAGATGTCACCATGCCGCTGCCAGGTAATGGCTTGGGGGCGGCAGATTACACCTCGCGCTGCCCGCGCAGCCGATGGACTAATACACCACCAGCTTCTCCACCCCCAGCAACTGCCCGCCCGCCTGCAGGCGCACCACGTACATGCCCGGCGGCCAGCCCGACACATCCAGCGCCAGGCTGCCGCTGTCGGCACGGGCCGGCTCGCGGCGGTAGAACACCCGCCGGCCCGCCAGATCCCACACGCTGGCCTCCAGGCCTTCTACGGCTTGGGGCAGCAGGTAGTCCACATACGCCCAGCCCCGCGCCGGGTTGGGCGCGCACGACAGCGAAACCCGCCCCGGGGCCGGCGCCTCCAGGTGCACCAGTGGGGAGGGGGTTATTCCTCCAATATCAAAGCCCCAAAAGAAGAAGGGATGTGAAAATCCGGCTTTTCCGAATCTGGCCGGATCCAACTGATCCAGCGGGTTTCGGTGGTGCCGTCTTCGCGGAGCAGATATTCCCCCCGATACAGGCCGGCCTGCAGGGTATTGCCCTTGAGCATGCCTAGCTGCTGCAGCGATGCGATGGAAATGGCCCCTTCTACCGTATAGCCCTCTTCGTCCTGGCTGGCACGTAGCACTAGCTGGCCTGCTGGCCAGGGCCATGCGGCATCTACTTGCCGGTAGAAGCGGCATTCGGCATCGAAGATGCGGCCCAAGGCGTCCATTTCCAGGGTGTAATAGGGATTCATCGCGTCGTCCGCTTTGAAGAATATCTCCACGCGGTCAGACCCGAGCACGTCCTTTTCTGGTTCGCCCGTTTGGGGGGTGATGATCAGCGGGTCGGATGCGCGGTAGAGGAAAAACAGCTGCGTGCCGTCCCACAAGGCCCGGAAGACGGTGGGCGGCGGGCTATCCTCCCGCCAGGGGTAGCTGAAGCTGCTGAGTATCGTTGCTTGCTCCCAGGCCGGGCTGCTGCCCCGGCCATCGATCTCCAGCGAACCAACCGGGATTCTTTTTACTTGGTAAACCGCTGTAGGCTTAGGTTCACAAGCCAGCAAGCCAAGGCTGGCGGCAAAACACAATAACTTTGGCACGTGATTCATACGCTTTGTTTTTTGTCTGGCAACCCAGTGCGGGGCAAGTTAGGGAAATTGTGGCAAGCGGGAAAATGTTTGCGGCAAGGTATTCGAGGCTGTCCCAAAAGATTAATGCTTAAAAGCAGAGGCAAAGCCAAACCGGCTTTGAATCGGCGCCCAGGAAACATTCCCGGCTGAAACTAGCAATCCGGCTGAAGCTTTGATCGATGCCGCCTCCAAGGACAGCTTGATGCTGATACCGCCCCCTCCTGCCCCACCCCACGATTCGCTGGCGGAGCAGCGCAAGCTTAAACGCAAGCATCTGTTTTGGTGAGATTTTATTGAGGGCCTCAGGCCAAACGCCGCAGCAGATTCTCATCGCGGGCCTCCAAGACCGAAGCGCCCATGAGGTGCTCATCCACGGCCCGGGCGGCTTCGCGGCCTTCGGCGATGGCCCAGACGACGAGGGATTGGCCGCGGCGCATATCTCCGGCGGCGAAAACCTTTTCCTGGTTGGTGCGGTAGCCCTCGTCGCGCACATTGCCCCGCTCGTCCAGTTCGATGCCCAGTTGCTCCAGCAGCCCGGCGCGTTGAGGGTGGAGGAAGCCCACGGCGATCAAGGCCAGCTCACAGGGGATCTCGCGCTCGGTGTCGGGCACTTCCTGGAAAGCATAGCGCCCGGTCTGCTCATCGCGCGCCCATTCGATGTCTACGAGCTGGACGGCTTTGAGCCGCCCTTTCTCATCCCCGATGAAGGCTTTGGTCAGCACGGCCCATTCGCGTTCGCCGCCCTCTTCGTGGCTGGAGGAAGTGCGCAGCACCATCGGCCAGTTGGGCCAGTTTTCCGGCTCGCGCTCTTGGGGCGGCTTGGCCAGCAGCTCGATCTGTGTCACCGAGCGGGCGCGGTGGCGGTGGGAGGTGCCTACGCAGTCAGCCCCGGTATCGCCGCCGCCGATGACCAGCACGTTTTTGCCCGTGGCCAGGATGGCTTCTGGCTCGGAGATGGGCTGGCCGGCCACGCGGCGGTTGTTTTGTTCCAAAAACTCCATAGCGAAGTGCACGCCCTGCAATTCCCGGCCCGGGATGCCCAGGTCGCGGGGGATGGTGGCGCCGCCGCAGAGCAAGAGGGCGTCGTGCTGCTCGAGCAGTTGCTGCGGGTCGATGTTTTCGCCCACGTTGGCTTTGGTATGGAAGCGCACCCCTTCGGCTTCCATCAGCGCCACGCGGCGTTCTACGACCCATTTTTCGAGCTTGAAATCGGGGATGCCATAGCGCAGCAGCCCGCCGATGCGGTCGTTGCGTTCATAGACGGAGACCAGATGCCCCGCCTTGTTGAGCTGGGCCGCCGCTGCCAGCCCCGCCGGGCCTGAGCCGATGACCGCCACTTTCTTGCCCGTGCGCATCGTCGGCGGCTGGGGCCGGATGTAGCCTTTGTCGAAAGCCTCTTCGGCGATAGCCTTCTCGATATGCTCGATGGCTACCGGCGGCTGGTTGATGCCCAACACGCAGGCGGCCTCGCAGGGCGCCGGGCAGATGCGCCCGGTAAATTCCGGGAAGTTGTTGGTGCTGCCCAGTATCTCATACGCCAGCCGCCAATCTTCCTGATAGACGGCATCGTTGAACTCCGGGATGATGTTGCCCAGCGGGCAGCCGCTATGGCAAAAGGGCACGCCGCAGTCCATGCAGCGCGCCGCCTGCTGTATAGTCTTCTTGCTGCTGAAGTCTTCGTAAACTTCTTTGTAGTCTTTGACGCGCTCTTTGGGCTTGCGTGCCCGCGGCAGCTCGCGCTCGTATTTTAAGAATCCTTTTGGGTCGGCCATGGTTTGGATGATGGTTTAAATCTCAAAAATAAGGGGCAACGTGAAATAAGGAGGAATCAATTATGGGCGATCTTACGATTTCTAAAGCAACGAAGATGGGTGGGCAGAACAGGATTGTTCTCTGGCAGGGATTATTTCAGCTGGGGCGCTGCGCCGCTGCCCGGGCCGGGGTAAGGGGCTCTCACAGCCCCTCACTGAGCTCCGCCTGCCGCGCCGAACAGCCTAGCACTTAGCGGACGCCTAGCCGGGCCCTATCCTACTTCCCCCGCCAGCCCCGGATACCGCTCCTCCACCTCCAGCCTATCCTTCACTGCCGCCACCTTCGGGAAAGCGCGCGCGCCTTCCGCACGCTCGGCCTTCGTAAAAAACACCAGCTCCCCCGCGTCGCGGTCTTCGATGAAGAGGGGCTGGCCGAAGAGCCAACGGGGGTAGCCCTGCAGGTTTACCTGCCCGACCCGGGCGATGCCTTCCGGGCTGAGGTGGTAGAGGTAGATGGTGGCGGTGTTGAAGAAAAATGTTCGACCGTCACATATTTACGGCAAGTCCTTCATGTTGACAGGGTCCATCCTGCTGTAATCCACTCGGACAACCTCGACGACTGCTTGTTGTTCCGCGATACTGAAAATGATTCGGTAAGACCATTTCAACACTCGCCGATAGGCTATCTTGCTATGATGCCCCTGCAACAAACCTCGTGATTCTGGTAATTCGGAAAGCTTGGCAATCTCCAGTTCCAAACCCTCCCTCACCCGTTCCGCTGTTTCATAGGACACATTAACCAAAAGATAATCATAGATGCTACGGAGGTCTCTCTGCGCGCCTTTTGAGAGCACTACTTGGTACGTCGGCCCCATTGCGCTGATTCTTTCTTGAAATCTTCGAGAGACGTAAACTCGCCACGGCGCACAGCCTCGACTTCGCTATCCAAAAAAGCGGTCAGTTCGGAGGCAGTCCGAGGCGCTCCGGTGGCGGCATCGTAGCCCACAATGGGTTCTGTTTCTGCTTGCCGCGCATAGGCCAACAGCATGGCGTGCACGACTTCCAGAAAACGCTCATCCACCCGATCTAAAATCCGATGGCTCTCGGCACGCATATCAACGGTATTCATCATAATCCGGTATTGTTGCTCATTCACAAAGGTAACGATTTATGCTGAAAAAATAATCCCCTGTCCTTGATTTTCTCTATGCATCAACATAGCTGGACCTGGGGTGCATGCTGTCTGCGCATCATTGCCCCGCCTCGCCCTGCCGCCCGGGTTAGGGGCTGGCGCCCAGGCCAGCCCCTCCTAAGCCCGGCCGCCGCGCCCGCCTCTCCGGCCGCGACACCGCCGGGGCAGCCCCAGCGAGCAGACGGGGTATTCGTGGCTAACAAGGCTGACTACGAGGAGTTAGTGAAGGGCTGGGCTAGCTATCAGCCCAGCCCCTCACTACCCCAGCCCGCCACGCTCAGCAGCACAGAGTTAAGGGAAAGCCATGCCGGGGGCCAAGCGTCCGCCCCTGCCCGCCGCGCACTTGCACCGTGCCCGGCCCGTCCAGTCCGAAGGGCGGGTCAATGATGTGGTAGATGTAAAACGGGGCGTTGGCGGGGATTTGCAGCGAGTGTGCTGTTGCTTTATCGATCGGGAGGCTTGCTTGGTTTCGGGATAATAATTACACAGTGCGCTTGCCCGTTTGGGGAATAAGCCGTATCTTGCTGCCTGATTGCGAATACTATATCACATCTTTATGGTTGACTACAGAAATCACATTCAGGCAGACGCCAAGGTCATGCTCGGCAAGCCCACCATCAAAGGCACCCGAATACCCGTCGAGCTGCTGCTTTGGAAAATCGCGGGGGGCTATACTTTCGAGGAAATACTAGAGATGTACCCTCATCTGAAGCTGGATGACGTTTTGGCGGCGGTCGCCTATGCTGCGGCGGTCATGGAATCGGAAGAGGTGATTCTGGCGGCATGAAGTTGCAGATATTGGGCGATGAAGGCTTGAATGGGCGCATCGTAGCGTCACTGAGACAGGTCGGCTTTCAGGTTGACTGGATATTGGAGGCAGCTCCGGGAATCAGCGACGAGGAGGTCATCGCTCTGGCCAAAGAGAAAAAGCAGGTCTTGATCACCGAAGATAAAGACTTTGGGAGTGGGTCTTCGCCCATCGAGCCCAAGGGCTGACCATAATCTTCCTCAGATACGGAAAAGAAGACTACCCTGCAGTACTACAATATCTGGCCGGACTCCTGCGCCAGTTGGAATCTGCGCCTGAATCCGCTGGAAATGAATTCATTACTATCAACAAAAACAAGGTGCGCAGGAGAAGGATTTGAACACACTTATGGCCTGCAGTTACGGCTTCATCTTGTCAGTATCCTGCCGAGTATCGAAAATATCGGTGATAATTATGAACGGTGAGGAAATGAGGTAAATGATTTTATACAAAGTGCCTACTAGCAGAGAACGGTGCCCCTTGCCAAGTTCGCGCAGGTGCTCTTCTTCCGGGCCCAATCCGGGTACTCTTCCAGCGCTTTGGCGCGATCCAATATCTGACGAGCAACGCGGCGCCCTTTCTTAGGATTCCCCATATCGTTGTGGTAGCCCTTTATTTGGGCCAGCCGCCTTTGCGCATTGGTTGTGAAACGAAGCTTCATAACCCCAACTCCTTTTCCACTTCCTCTAGATCATGAAGCCGACCTGCTTTGATGTCTTCCTGGGATGCCAAAGCCCTTGCTATAAGCTCTTCTTTGGTCATTGGCACGAGGCTGGCTTCGTAATCGGCGATCCGCTTGCGCCGGCTTTCTTCCAGCGCGTCAGGCTGATAAGCCTTGAACAGGCTTTCGGCCATCTCTGCCAAGACGGCCAGCAGGCGCTCATCCGCCTGCTCGATGCGGAGGTGCAAACGTTCTTTCAATTGCTCGGCGCTCATGGTCTTTGCTTTTTAGTTTGAATGTGCGACAACGGCACGCTGTAAAGGTAACGCTTTTCTAGCCAAGGATGGTTCGCTGGCGGGGATTGTTTCATCAGGGGGCGCTGCGCCGCCGCCCGGCCGGGGCGAGGGGCTGGCGCCTAGCATGTGAGGGGCTGGCTCCCAGCCTAGCCCATCACTAACGCTGGCGCGAGGTTCCACCTCGTGCCTCGTGCGCGCCGGGATTTAGTGGACGCCTGGCCTTGGAGCCATGCGTTCACCCCTGCCCGCCGCGCCCGTCAGCTCTTGGCTGCCGTTGGCTTTGGCGAAAGCCAACAAAAAAAATTCGCCAACATTTTAGTCTTTTCAGTCTTTTTTTGTATTTTTAGCGAATATATTAGCCAATATGAATCCTTATAGCATCGACAAGACACCGGGCAGCGTGCTGGCAGAGACGGCGGCGCGGCACAAAGCCCTGCGCAAAAAACAAGGCTTCACGCAAGCGGAGCTGGCCAGCCGAGCCGGCGTTTCGCTGGGCAGCTTGAAAAGGTTTGAGCAGACGGGGCAGATCGCGTTCGAGAGCCTGCTCCGGCTGGCGCATCTCTTGGGCCGTTTGGGCGACTTCGAAGCGCTTTTCAAGATAGACGCCGAACTGGAGCAAGCTGAACGACTGTTCAGCGACAAAACCAGGGGGCGATGAAAGCGATCAAACGCCTTATCGTGTCTATCGCCCTCCAGGGCACCACTTGGGAGGTGGGGGAACTTGCTCGCCAAGACAAGCGGATTTTTTTCAAGTATTATCCTGCGTTTTTGGACACGGGCTTGCAGTTGTCTCCATTTAAAATGCCTTTATCAAGCCAAATATTAGAGCCTGACGTGCAGATATTTGATGGGCTTTTCGGGCTTTTCCACGATTCTCTGCCCGACGGCTGGGGCCGCTTGCTCATCGATCGGGCGCTGCGGTCGAAGGGCGTCGCGCCACAGGGGCTTTCCCCGCTGGAACGCCTGTCTTTCGTGGGCAGCAACGGGAAGGGGGCGCTGTGCTATCGCCCTGCAGCGGGCGAGACGGGCGGCGGCTTGGAGGGCATCCAACTGGATATCATCGCTGCCGAAGCGCAGAAGGTCTTGTCTGGTGCAGACAGCGCCCTCATGGGGGAACTGCTGCGCCTCGGGGGCTCATCAGGCGGGGCACGGCCGAAGATACTGGTCGGCTACCATCCAGCCGATGGGCAGCTCGTGCCTTATGCCGAGCGCCTGCCGGAAGGGTATGAGCATTGGATCATCAAATTCCCGGCTTCTAACGACCCGCCCGACATCGCCCAGATCGAATACGCCTATTACCGCATGGCCCTCGATGCTGGCATCGAGATGAGCGCTTGCCGCTTGTTCGAAGGGCAGGAGGGCCAGCTCTACTTTGGCACCAAGCGCTTCGACCGCATCGGCAACCAGCGTTTGCACCTGCACTCTGCCAGTGGGCTGATGCACGACAACTACCGCCTGAGCAGCATGGACTATGGCCACCTCATGGACGCGGCCTTCCGCCTGGAGCGCCACGCCCAAGCTTACGCCAAAGTGCTGCGCTTAGCGGCCTTCAACATCTACGCTCACAACCGGGACGACCACAGCAAAAATTTCTCCTTCCTCATGGATGCCAGAGGCGATTGGGCGCTCGCCCCTGCCTACGACCTCACGTTTTCTTCCTCGGCACACGGCCACCATAGCACCATGGTCGCTGGCGAGAGCAAGGCGCCGGGGAAAGCCCAGCTAGCGGAACTTGCCAGAATCTTCGGCGCAGGCCCCATCGGCCCCATCATCGAACAAGTGCGGACGGCAGTCGGGCAATGGGAGCATCATGCCCGCGCTTGTGGCGTGAGCCGGGCATCCAGGAGCGCCATCCGTAAAGTGTTGGAGGGGATTCGGGACTGAGCGCCCGGTTTGGTTCTTTTTTTGGCGTACGCATTTGATAGCTGACAAGCGGGTTGGCCTCCGGCATTTTCTCCAGTTTTTTCGCCTCCTTGCCGATAGCACGCTGTAAAGGCAACGCTTTTCTAGCCAAGGATGGTTCGCTGGCGGGGATTGTTTCAGCGAGAGTGCTGTGCCGCCGCTCTGCCGGGGTGAGGGGTTGGCGCCTAGCATGTGAGGGGCTGGCGCCCAGCCCAGCCCCTCACTAAGCCCGGCCGCCGCGCCCCCGCCTCTCCGGCCGCGACTCCGCAGTCGCCGCCGGAGTGAGCCCAAGCCCCCCCAGCCCTCTGGAGCAGACGGGCGGCGACTATGGAGTCGCGGCCCGTCACCGCCAACGCTTAGCGGGCTTTGGTGGCGATAGCGATTTTAATGCTTGGGGAACAACACGCTGACCTCCGCAGTTTATGGAGAAAAAA
>CAYSPJ010000178.1:0-8182 GCA_964432875.1 uncultured Phaeodactylibacter sp.
CGATGTGAAGGGTAAAGGGTAAAGGGTAAAGGGTAAAGGGTAAAGGTTAAAGGTTAAAGGGTGGCCTGTCCTGAAATAAGTTGTACTAAGCTTTTTCCAGCATCTCGCGCAGCAGGCTACCGGCCACTTTAGGGTCAGCTTTGCCGGCAGAAGCCTTCATCACTTCGCCCATGAAGAAGCCCAGCAAGCCCTTTTTGCCTTTGCGGTAGCGTTCGACCTCATCGGGGTTGTCGGCAAGCACTTTGGTGACGATCTGGCCCAGCAGGTTCTGGTCAGAAGTCTGGATGAGGTTGAGCGCCTGGGCTACCGCCAGGGGCGTTTGCCCGGGCGTTTCCAGCAAAACGGGAAAAATGCGCTGGTAAGCCACCGCACTAGCCACCTTGCCCTCGTCGATGAGCTGGATAAAAGCAGCCAGTTGGGGGTAGCTCAAGGGGAACTGGCCGATGGCGATGCCAGCCTCGTTGCAATAGGGCAGTATTTTGTTGATGATGAGGTTGGCGGCAGCTTTGAAGTTGGGGGTATATTGACAAAACTCCAGGAAGTAGAGGGCCGTGGGTTGCTCCTCGGCCAAAAGGTTCGCGTCGTAGTCTGGCAGGCCATACTCCTCCGTAAAACGAGCGTACTGCTCCCAAGGCAAGGCAGGCAAGCTGAGGCGCACCGCTTCCAGATAATCCAGGCTAAGCACCACCGGCGGCAAATCCGGCTCGGGGAAATAACGGTAATCATGGGCGTCTTCCTTATCGCGTAATGGGCTGGTCTGACCAGTAGCAGGGTCAAAGTTGAGGGTTTGCTGGACTACCCTGCCCCCCGACTCCAATAAATCGATCTGTCGCCTGGTTTCGTAAGAAATGGCGCGGCGGGCATAACGCATCGAGTTGAGGTTTTTGATTTCGCAGCGTTCGCCCAGCCGCTCGCTACCCCTTAGGCGCACCGACACATTGCAATCGCAGCGCATTGAGCCTTGCTCCATATTGCCATCCGAAATACCGAGGTAGCGCACCAGTTGGCGCATGGCCGACATGTAAGCATCCACTTCTTCGGCCGAGCGCAAATCTGGCTCAGAGACGATTTCCAGCAGCGGCACCCCCGCCCGGTTGAGGTCTACCTGTGAGTAGGGGCCGTCTGTATCGTGCATCAATTTGCCCGCATCTTCTTCGATGTGCACGTGGTGGATGCGCACGGTCTTCTGGGCTTCCCCCAACTTGAGGTGCATCGCGCCGCCCACGCAGATCGGCTGCTGGTCCTGGGTGATCTGGTAACCTTTGGGCAAGTCGGCGTAAAAGTAGTTCTTGCGGTCAAAAGTGCTGCGCAGGTTGATGCGGCTGCCCAGAGCCAAGCCCAAGCGCACGGCGTACTCCAAGAGTTGCTCATTCAGGCGGGGCAAAGTACCGGGCTGGCCCAAAGATATGGGGCTGATTTGGGTATTGGGCTCGCCGCCGAAGCTGGCATCGTCTCCGCAGAAGGCTTTGCTGTGGGTGGACAATTGCACGTGTATCTCCAGGCCGATGACCGTTTCGTATTTATCGTATGGCATGAGGGCGTTTTTTGCTAAAAAACCAAGGCGCTGACCAACAGGGTAAGCACTAAAAACAAGACAAAGATAAACAGGTAGGCATAATTGACCAGCGCATATTTGATGAAAGTCTTCACCCCACCTTGCCCGTAGAAGCGCTTCATGGCGGCATACATATAGATCAACACCGCGAAAAAGGCCGCAAAAACCAGGTTCTCCCACGATGAATCCGGAGACAAGGCAGCGCCTGCTTTCGCAAGCAGGAGAGCGGCGCTGATCATCAGGAAGGCAAAGGAATGGTAGTGGAAGGAAAACACCAGGTGTTCCACAAAATACCGCCGCCGCCGGATGTAAAGCAGCTTCAGGATGAGCGCCAGAGCCGGCATCATCAGCACTACCATCCAGATGAGCTTGCCCAGGAAAAAACTGGCAAAATTGCCGCCCTGCCGGAAAAACTTGACGAATTGCCCGACCTGAAGGCGCTCCCAGAACCCGGTGATGTGGTGCTTTTCGAATAACTGCTCCGGCGAGAGTTCGATAATATCCCACCAGGTGAGCGCAATATCCTGCCCTCCGTACTGGCCCCGCTCGTCTCGCTGCAAAATAACCAGGATGATGGTATCCACTTCCTCCACAACCAACAGTTTTTCCAGCGAATCCAGGGCTTGCACGGTAGCATCGCCGGGATAGGCACGCTCAACCTTAATGCGGGCGCTGTCCAGCTGTGCGTGCAAATCGGACTGGTAAGCTTTTTTGCGGCTGCTCTCGCTAAATTCCCGCGTCCATTCCTCGATGTAACTGTTGCCCAGAAAGCCCAATATGGCGAAATGAAAGACCGCCAGGCTAAAGAATAAGCGCAGCGGCGACAGGTAGCGCTGATGCCGGCCGCGGAAGTATTCGATGCTCAGCTTGCCCGGCAAGAAAAGCGCGGCCATGGTGCGGAATACTCTGGAATCAAAATTCAGGAAGGATTCCAAAAAATCGCGCAGCAAATCGCGCAGGTTTATTTTTCCATCGGTATAGCGCTGCGCACAATTCGGGCAGTACTCCCCAAGAGGCCCCAGCGGATAATCGCAATTTCGGCAATGCCGGTTGGGTTCTTCCATTGGTTCTCCACTGCCGAAGGGGAGGGGCGCCATAGCTACTGCTTCTTCAGGATTTCACCATCTTTGGTGATTTCCAATGGCGTGTCGGGGAAATCCGCTTTAGTCAGCTCGATGAGCTTGTGGATGGCTCTTTTTTGCGGGTCAATCTTGGGGCCGTGGGCCTTTTGCTGATAAATAGGTGTAATCTGCCCGCTGAGGAATGCCCCCTGCCGGTCCACCTCAACGGTGACGAGGGGCGCGATGCCCGCCGGGCCGGCTAAGCTAAAGCGGCCATAGGTACAGAAATTGCCCAGGCTGTAGCAAATCAGCCGATCCTTGTACAGCTCTATTGCGCGGGTGATGTGGGGCCCATGGCCAAAAACAATATCCGCCCCGGCATCGATGACGGCATGAGCGAATTTGTGCACATCGCCCCGGTTCTCCCCGTAGTAGGTTTCCGCGCGGCGCGGTACGTTTTGATGGCTAGCCCCTTCGGCACCGCCATGGAAAGAGACGATGACGATATCGCACTCCTGCTGGAGTTTGCTGACGATGGCTTTGGCCTTGGGCAGGTCGTGGATGCTGACGGTTCCGCTGTTGGGAGCGAAAGCCGCCATGCCATACTTCACCCCATCGCGTTCAATGATGGCGTACTCATCTGTACCCGCTAGCCCGGCAAAGGCGATGCCAGCTTCTTTGAGTACGGCCTTAGTGCGCTGCCGGCCGGTGGCCCCGAAATCGCCCGAATGGTTATTCGCCAAACTGAGGAAATCAAAGCTGGCATCGACGAAGTGCTGCACGTAACTTTCTGGCGAACGGAAGACGTAGCAAACCTCCGGGTTGCGGCAGGTTTTGGCCGTGCCGCCTGAATCCAGAATAGCGCCTTCCAGATTGCCAAAGGTGACATCGGCCCCCCGCAGGATATCACGCACCTCTGCCAGTAAATCCTTCCCGCCATTGGGGGGCAAATAGCTGGTAGAGGGGTAGTTGGTGCCCAGCATCATATCGCCGACGCCAATAACGGTAAACCGCTCCGGGGCTTTGGCTGTTTCCGCAGCGGCAGCAACCACCGGCAGGCTATCAATACTGGCAGTCGTAGACTGGGCATCATCAGGCGCCTCGCGGGCAGGGCTAGCCTGACAACTCGCCAAGCATAAAAAAAAGCTGCATACGCAAAAAAGGCTTTCAATATGAAAGCCTTTTTTGAGGGGTGATTTCATCAGCATACGGCTGTGGTCTTTAATCGAATGATTGGTTGGACATTTCTGACGCCTCCACTAGTTCTTGATATTCAACGGGCGAAAGGCCGTCCATACAATAATGTATCGGATTTATTTTTTTGCCTTTGTGCATGATCTCATAATGGCAATGAGGAGCGGTAGAGGTACCCGTGTTGCCCACTAGCCCGATCTGTTGGCCGCGCACCACTTTCTGCCCTACTTTAACGTCGATGCGCTTCATGTGCGCATAAAGCGTCTTGTAGCCAAAGCCATGGTCGATCACCACTTGGTTGCCATAACCAGAAGCCCGGCCAGATTCCACCACGGTGCCCGCGCCAGTAGCCTGGATGGGCGTGCCGATGGGGGCGGTAAAATCAATTCCCCAATGCATTTTGGGCACTTTGTAAATCGGGTGGATCCGGGTGCCAAAGCCTGATAATAAATTGACTTTGCGCGGCAGCTTGTCAGAGCGTACCGGTTTGATGGAAGGGATGGCCGCCAACATGGCTTCCTTTTCCTTTGCCATACCGATAATCGTATCTAAAGAGCGGGACTGGATGTCCATTTGCCGCTTTAGTTTTTGAAGGTTTTGCCCTACCGAGGCAACGAGCTCGCCGGTCTTATACTGGCGCAGCGCGCCATATTGATCGTGGCCGCCGATGCCTCCTTCCCACACCCCATCATCAATGGGGTCCATTCCGAAAATCATGCGGTGGGCGTAAGCATCGCGCTCTTGTAGCTTGTTGAGCACGTCGCGCAGGCGTTCGACTTCGCCGTTGAGCTCATTGAAGTGGATTGCCATTTCGGCAATTTCCTTGTTCAGCGTTTTCACCTCTGGCGCTGGAATCAGCTTGCGCGATACCAAGGTAAGGATGAATGCAGTGAACAATGCGGCACAAGCGAAACTGAGTACTCTTAATGCCTTCTGTCCGGTGGACATTTCAACGCGCTCGTACCTTAAGGTATGCGTGTTGTAAACAAACTTTTCTTTCCTCATGAGTTGTCTAAATCTTAGCCATTACTAAAAATCAGCTTGGTTAATGTTTTTTTTGAGTCCTGATCAAACTTGGAGAAACTCAATAGTTACTGATGTTTTAGCTTTTCTCTCTTCCACTTTGTTTGGCGTCTCTTTCCATTGGCTTGCCAAAAATAAGCGGCCTGATTTGAAACGCAAAATTTTATGACTATTATTTATCAACATAGTCAACATAATGCGAATTCTAGGCTGTCTTATCACCGATAAAGTGATAAAAAATGGCTTTATTGCCTAATTTTAAAGTGTTTTCAAGTATGGTAATGCCCGACCTTTTGTCCAGGCAGCGACAAAGATGAAGAATGTAATTCAGAAAACTGGTGTTTTAAATAAATTTTAACGGTCGTTAAGAAGGCGGGCGGTGGGGGTGATTGTCAGTTACCCCTTGCAAAACCAGATGAGCGCTGCATTTTCAAAATCACCAAAATCTTCTCCTTTACACCTATTATATGTCTGCAAATCAGCCTATCTTCGCCGCTTGATTGCAAAAATCGGAATTTAAAGGTACCACCACTATGACTTCGACGGAAATACGACAAGCGTTCCTGGATTTTTTTGCGGCCAAAGCGCACAAAATCGTCCCTTCTGCCCCCATCGTCAGCAAAGATGACCCCACTTTGATGTTCACGAATGCGGGGATGAACCAGTTTAAGGACCTCTTCCTGGGCAACCAGGTGCCACAATACCGGCGTATCGCCGACACCCAGAAGTGCATGCGCGTATCTGGCAAGCACAACGATCTGGAGGATGTGGGGCGCGACGGCACCCACCATACGATGTTCGAGATGCTGGGCAACTGGTCGATTGGCGATTACTTTAAGGAGGAAGCCATCGCCTGGTCCTGGGAATTGCTCACCGAGGTGCTGGGCATCGACCCAGGCCGCCTTTACGCCACGGTTTTTGAAGGTGATGAAGGCGAAGGCCTGGAGGCAGACGAAGAAGCGCGGAGCTTGTGGAAGCAATACCTGCCCGAAAACCGCATCATCTTCGGCAATAAAAAGGATAACTTTTGGGAAATGGGCGATACGGGCCCCTGCGGCCCTTGTTCAGAAATCCACGTGGACCTGCGCAAGGAAGAAGAGCGGGCCCAACTGCCGGGAGAGGCCCTGGTTAATAAAGACCACCCCCGCGTGATTGAAATCTGGAACAACGTCTTCATCCAGTTCAACCGCCGTGCCGATGGCCAATTGGAAGAACTACCGGAAAAACACGTGGATACCGGCATGGGCTTCGAGCGCCTGTGCATGGTCATGCAGCACAAAACCGCTTCTTACGATACGGATGTTTTCACCCCCATCATCCGGTTTATCGAGCAGGCCAGCGGCATCAGCTACGGCGGCAGCTATGCCCCCGATGCCAAAGCTGATATGGCGATGCGGGTAGTGGCTGACCACATCCGCGCCGTGGCGCTAGCCATAGCCGATGGGCAGATGCCTAGCAATACCGGTGCAGGCTATGTCATCCGGCGCATCCTGCGCCGCGCTGCCCGCTATTACTACTCTTTCCTTGGGCTGAATGAGCCTTTCCTCCACACCATCGTCCCGCTGCTGGCCGATTACTTCGCCCAGGTTTTCCCCGAGCTGAAGGCGCAACAGGGGCAGGTCGCTAAAATCATCGAGGGTGAGGAGAAAACCTTTCTCAACACCCTGGAAAAAGGCTTACGCCGCTTCGATACCCTCGACACCAGCAGCGGCACCATTGGCGGCCAGGATGCCTTCGAGCTCTACGACACCTTCGGCTTCCCGATCGACCTGACCCGCCTCATGGCCGCTGAGCGGGGGCTGAAAGTAGATGACCTTGGCTTCGAAACCGCCCTGAAAGAACAAAAAGAACGCTCCCGCGCCGACGCGGTAAAAGCCGTAGGCGACTGGAGTGGCATCCACGATGGTGAGGAAGTAGAGTTTGTCGGCTATGACTCCCTTGAGGTCGAGCATGCTCATATTTTGAAATACCGCACCGTTAATGCCAAAGGCAAAGACCAGCATCACCTGGTGTTGAACCGCACGCCCTTCTACGCCCAAAGCGGCGGCCAGGCTGGCGATACCGGCTTGCTCTGGGTGGGCCAGGAGAAAATCCCGGTATTAGACACCATAAAAGAAAATGACCTGATCATCCATATCGTGCATAAACTGCCCGCCGACCTGAACGCTCCGGTACGGGCACAGGTCAACGCGGCCAAGCGGCAAGCCACTTCGAGCAACCACTCGGCCACCCACCTCATGCATGCGGCCCTGCACCGTATCCTCGGCCCCAATGCCCTGCAAAAAGGCCAGGATGTGGACGATGGGCGCCTGCGGTTCGACTTTTCACATTTCCAAAAGGTGACGGATGAAGAGCTACAGCAGATCGAGCTGATGGTCAACCAAAAAATACGCGAGAACATCGCCTTGGAGGAACAACGGCAGGTGCCGATCGAAGAGGCCCGGCAGATGGGCGCACTGATGCTCTTCGGCGAAAAATACGGCGAACGGGTCCGGGTCGTTACCTTCGGCTCCGACTTCTCCCGCGAGCTCTGCGGCGGCACTCATGTTGCTGCCACTGGGCAGATCGGATTATTTAAAATCGTTTCTGAAGGTGCTGTAGCCGCTGGCATCCGCCGTATCGAGGCTATCACCGCCGAGAAAGCGGAAGTTTTCGTCAAACAGGAATTGGCCGAACTCCATGAAATGCGGCAAATGCTCAAAGCGCCCAAACAGGCTGCGGCAAGCCTGGCGGCCCTCCAGGAGGAGAACAAGCAATTGCGCAAGGAGATTGAAAAGCTGCTGGCAGCCCAAGCTGGCGCCCTCAAAGGGGAATTGCTGCAAAAAGCCAAGGAGGTCAACGGGTTCTATTTCCTCAGCGCCCGCTTGCCTCTAGAAGACAGCAACGCCATTAAAAACCTGGCGTACCAACTGGAGACGGAGCTGAAAAAAGCTGTTATCGTCTTTGGTGCCGAAGTCGGCGGCAAACCCCAGCTCACCGTCGTTATCAGCCGCGAGCTAGCCGAGGCCCAAGGGTTCAACGCCGGCCAGATCATCCGCGAACTGGCTAAAGATATCCAGGGCGGCGGCGGCGGCCAGGCTTTCTTCGCTACCGCCGGCGGAAAAGATGCCAGCGGCCTGGATCGCGCCCTCGCCAGAGCGCTGGAGGTGGTGGGGATGTAGGTTTGCTAAAGAGCGGGATAAACTTCTCGTCTCCTGGGTGGCTCCGCAAAAAAAAACACCGCTGGGAAGCGGTGTTTTTTTTGAGCCACCCAGGAGACTCCCCGCTCAAGCAAACCTACCTCGCTGCGCTCCAAGGTTTGCTAAAGAGCGGGATAAACTTCTCGTCTCCTGGGTGGCTCCGCAAAAAA
>CAYSPJ010000179.1:0-8145 GCA_964432875.1 uncultured Phaeodactylibacter sp.
ACCAAATAAGTCAGCATAAACGGCATGGGCACCCAAAACCACTCATCGACGTATACCAGCATAAAGAGGAAGATGACCGTGAAGACCAGGAAGAGCAGCCAGTCGGTGGCTTTGGAGGATTTTTTATTAGTAGTCGTTTCCATATTGATCGTTATTTGCTGCAAAGTTATAAAAATGTGAGATTTTGCGCCGGCGCGGCGGTTTTTTTTTGGCTCCGAGGGCCGGCGGGTTTTACCTATCCCTGCTTGAGCAGATGGAGCAAATACTCGCCATAGCCGCTTTTGAGGAATTGATGACCCAGGCGCTCCAGTTGTTCGGCATCGATGAACCCCATGCGATAGGCAGCCTCTTCGATACAGCCGATTTTGAGGCCCTGCCGGTCTTCGATGACCTCGATGAACTGGCCGGCCTGCATCAGCGATTTATGCGTGCCAGTATCCAGCCAGGCGACACCTCTGCCCAACACGGCTACTTTGAGCTTCCCGGCGGCCAGGTAGTGTTTGTTGACGTCGGTGATCTCGTACTCACCCCGGGCGCTAGGCTGCAGGTTTTTGGCGATTTCTACCACATCATTATCGTAAAAATAAAGGCCAGGCACGGCATAGTTAGACTTGGGGCGAGCCGGCTTCTCTTCGATGGAGAGGGCGTTGAAGTTTTTATCAAACTCCACAACGCCGTAGCGCTCGGGGTCGGCTACCCAATAGGCGAAGACGATGCCGCCAGAGGGGTCTACACAGGACTGCAGTAGCTCATCCAGGCCGGCGCCGTAGAAGATGTTGTCTCCCAGGATGAGCGCTGCCGGGCTATCGCCGATGAAATCAGCGCCCAATACGAAGGCCTGTGCCAGGCCGTTGGGCACGTGCTGTGGCACGTAGGAGAAATGGCAGCCAATCTGGCTGCCGTCGCCCAGCAGATGATGGAATTTGGGCAGGTCTTCGGGCGTGGAGATGATCAAGATATCCCGTATGCCCGCCGAGAGGAGGGTGGACAGGGGGTAGTAGATCATCGGCTTATCGTAAACGGGCATTAGTTGCTTGCTCACGGCCAGGGTGAGCGGGTAAAGCCGGGTGCCCAGTCCGCCCGCCAGAATGATTCCCTTCATGATGGGTCGTTTTTTTTTGTCATTGACAATTCGTGTCGGCTGGCTCCTGGCTCAGCGGAGTAGCTCGCTATCCTCCACCAAGTTTGTCCCGCCCGTCAGACGGCAGCTAGCTTCCTAGTAGATTTTTTATGCTGCAAAGAAAGCAGTTCGGTAGCAAAGCGCCAAACCCCGAAGAGGGATACTCAGTGTGCCATCTTGGCGGCCGCACTGCGGAAGATGCTCTGGATGCGGAGCACCAGCTCCACCGGCTTGAAAGGTTTGGTCACAAAATCATCCCCGCCGGCGCTGAGGGCTTCGAGGATGCTGGCTTCATCTTCAAGGGGGGCAATGACGATGATGGGTGTAGGGAGCTTCAGTTCCTGGCGCACGTAGCGGATGAGCTCGAGCCCCGACACTTTGGGTACGCCAAGGTCGGTGATGATGAGATCGGGCTCATCGTAGTCAATGATTTCTTTGGCTCTTTGGCCGTCAGCGGCTAAAAGCAAGCTGTAACCCTGTTTTTGCAAACGGAATTTCAGCGAAGTCAGCAGGATCTCTTCATCTTCACAGATGAGGATTTTTTTTGGTAATTTTTCCATAGATAGGGGGTACCTCTCAAAGACCTTAAAGGTAAGCGGAATTTTTGGAATTACCGCATTTAGGCCTGGCATTTTTTGTCCTGTTGCCGTCAATTTCAACGGGGGACAAAAATAAAGTTGGCCCCTAAATCGCTGAGGACAAAAAGGCAGAGGAAATCTTGGGGGTCTTTATAAACCTGGCGGAAGCTGTCCACCCGGCTCATCTCCACCACTTTTTTGGTAGCCAGCTCCTCCAGGGTACTGGCGTTGATGTTCCACTTTGAGCCCCCCTCATGCCGCTCTACGAGGGGGATGCCGAGGCTCAGCTCAAACTGGTGTACGACAAAAATGGGGTAGGAAGAGATATCCTGGTCCAGGATAGAATCGGCTGCTTTGCCCATCAGGGCGGCGTAAGGCTTGATTTCTTCCTCTAGTTGGTGATATTTAGCGCGGATGAATTCTTCGTTCATGGCATGGCGTTTTTTGAATGAGGCCTCAGCGGAGCTCCAGCAGGGCTACATTTTCAATATGGTGCGTGTGAGGGAACATGTCCACTGGCCGGGACTTGAGCAAGCGGTATTTTTCGCTGAGCAGTTGCAGGTCGCGCGCTTGAGTAGCGGGGTTGCAGCTCACGTAAACGATGCGTGGGGCCGCCAATTGCAAGAGCATGCTCACTACTTGTGGGTGCATCCCTGCCCGGGGCGGGTCGGTGACCAACAGGTCGGGTTTGCCATGTTGGGCGGCGAAGGCTTCAGTGAGGATTGCTTTCACATCGCCAGCATAGAATACGGCGTTGTCGATTTGGTTCAACACGGCATTCTTCTCGGCATCCTCGATGGCCTCGGGTATCTCTTCGATACCGACGACCTGTCGGCAGCGGTGGGCCAGGTAGAGGGCGATGCTGCCGATACCCGTGTAGAGGTCGTAAACATTCTCCCTGCCTTGCAGGCCGGCGAAATCTGCCGCCACATCGTACAATTCTTTACCCTGGAAGGTATTGGTTTGGAAAAAAGATTTCGGCCCGATCTTGAAGCGCAAGTGCCCCAGTTGCTCCTCCACATAAGCCTTGCCCCGGAAGTGGATCATTTCCTGATCGAACATATAATCGTTGAGCTTGGCGTTGATGCAGTAGTAGAGGGAGGTAATCTGCGGGAACTCCTGCAGGATGGCATCGAGGAAAGGGGTGAAGGCCTTGGGCTTGTCTTCAAAGAAACTGAATAAGACCAATATCTCACCGGTAGTAGCCAGGCGGAACATCACCTGCCGCAGCAGGCCCGAGCGTTGGCGGGCATCGTGAAAAGAAAGCCCCTGTGCGATGGCGATGCGCTTGATGCCGTTGCGCAACTCATTGGATGGTTCGGCTTGCAGCCAACAGCGCTCGATATCGATGACCTTATCGAAAGCGCCGGCGCGGTGGAAGCCGAGCACATCTTCCAGGTTGGAAGTATCGCTTTGCAGTTCTTCCCGCGTCAACCAGCGGCGGTTGGAAAAGGAAAACTCCAGCTTGTTGCGATAGTATTGGGTGTGCACAGCCGGGATGATAGGCAGCATTTCTTCTATTTCCAGCTTGCCGATGCGCAACAGGGCATCTTCAACCACCTTTTGCTTGTGGAAGGCCTGCGCCTCGTAGCTCAGGTGTTGCCACTGGCAGCCGCCGCAGCGGTCGTAGTGCTGGCAGAAAGGCTCCACCCGGTCCTCGGAATAGTGGTGGTAGTGTTGAGGCACGCCAGCCATGAAACCCTTTTTTTTCTTGATGACCAGCACGTCGGCCACGTCGCCGGGTACCGGCCCTTCGGCAAAGATGACCCGGCCGGCTTCGTCCCGCCCTACGCTTTTCCCTTTTTCTGCTATGCCGGTGAAAGCCACTTTGGGCACTAGTTCCGGCTTGCGATTCCTCCCCATTGGTTATTGAGTATTGCTTTTCCCCGCAAAGGTAGGAAGTTTTTTTGGCTGAGAGGGCTGTTTTAAGGGAGAGGCCCAAGCGATTCCCCACGAGGTGCCGGGAACTAGGAGCGCCAATTCTTTGTAATATTCTCCAAGCCAGCTTAAGATAGCAAGCGCTTAATCTGGCTATGAACCATTAAACACCTAACAGAAGATGTCATTATTCCAAACCGCCAGGCTGTCCGTCCGCCCACTGCAGCCGGATGACTTCGGGCCTTTCCATGAGATGCAGAGCAATCTACGCGTAATGCGCTATACCAGTGGCCGGGCCATGAGCGAGGAAGAAAACCGCCAGGAACTGGCGCGGCTGATCGAGCGCTATGCCGAGCCAGGCAATGACTTCTGGGTTTGGGCGGTGATCCGCAAAGAGGATGGTGCCTTCGCCGGCACTTGCGCCCTAATCTGCAACGAGCAGGGCGAGCACGAAATCGGCTATCGCTTTATCGAGCGGTATTGGGGTCAAGGCTATGGGCTCGAAATAACCGAAGGGCTTATTGATTATGCTTTCGGCCCGGTTAGCTTGGAGCGGCTGGTGGCTTATGTGTATACCGACAACACCCCTTCCGTCTCTATTCTGGAGCGCTCGCGCTTCCTCCTGGTAAAAGAGTTCTTCAACGAAGCGGAAAATTGCCTGGACCGGCAGTATGAAGTGCGGAAAGGGTGAGGATCAAACGAATGTTATTGCTGCAAGCACCCTAGCTCTTTCATCCAAACGAGCTCTTGCTCCGTAAAAGCAGGCAAGGGAGGCATTTCGCGGTAGTTTATGGATTTCGCGAAAAAACCTTGATCATATACATCATCCAAGGCTTGGCCCAAGTTGATAAAGGTCTCCTCTGCTGCATTCCTCAGCGGTACGGGAAGGATTGGCAGATGATCCTTTATGGCGATGGCCCATACCTGCGTCTGGCCGCTGTCGGCTCGCAAGAGGCTGGCCAAGTAATGAGATTTTGGCAGGTAGGGGTGCTCCAAAGGCCGCTCTCCTCTGCGCAGCAGATCGATTTCGAGTAGGTGCACACCAGCATAAAGGAGCCGGAGGCGCTTTTCCCGATAGGGCTGCAGGCCCGGTTTGCGTTTGTTTACAGGAGACAAGATTTCGATTGCCGTGATGAGCTTGTTGCGCTGCTTATCCCGTATTTCCACCAAAGGGATGCGTACTTCCACTGGCTTGAACGCGGGCAATGTCAAAGTCTCAGGCGTGATGTTGCTGGGGTAAGGCGCTGGAAGCTCTTCAACTCCTTTCTCCGCTCGTTTCAGCACTTCCACCTCAGGGTACATGATGCCGATATCCTCTTGCGGAGAGGTGTCCTCTACCGTGTAATTGTTCAGATGGACTACGTATTCCGCCCCCAAACGCGGCGCGAGCTGCACCTTGATGACATAGGCAAGGCTGTTGTGCACATCAGGCCAAAGATGCCCCTCGAGATAGGGGTCCATTCCGGGGAAAGGGGAAGCCATAGCGGTTTTAAGACAAAAATACAGGATTTTTTGATGAAAATCAACAAGAAGGGAGGCGTTTGGGGCTAGCAATTCCCTATCTTGGCCCTTACCAAATAACACCTGACCTGCCATGGAAGAAAACGAGCTGCAAAACCGCGAACTGGAAACCCCAGAATGGCTCAAGCAGACCCAAGAGCGTAGTTGGGAGCCAGAAATCCTGATCTCGGGTATCGTGCTGCTGGCCCTTTCCCAAGTGCCGCGTTTGCTGGATAAAGCGCAATATTTTCTCGAAGAGCGCTCGCTACAACTCTTCCTGTGGGGCAATCTGGATGATTTGGGCATCAGCCTGCTTAAAGCTAGCAGCTACTGGCTCATCGCAGGGCTCGTCATCCACTTGGTGCTGCGTAGCATCTGGGTTAGTTTTATTGGCCTGAGCTATACTTTCCCTCAAGGCATCCGCCCGGAGCGCTTGAAGCTTCAGCCCTTTTTCCAAAGGCGCATCGAGCGGCTGCCGAGCTTCGAAGGAGCCATACAAAAACTGGAGGCGGTGTGCAGCACCATCTATTCCATCGCTTTTTTACTGATGATGGCGACCCTTTCAGCTTGTCTGTACCTCGTCTTCATCGGCGTGGCTTTACAGCTCATTTACCTGGTTTGGCCCGGAGTGCTCGATATCGGGCCGCTTATCGATTTGAGCATCGCTATCTTTTCATTTATCGTAGCCCTGCCTTATTTAATCGATTTCCTTAGTCTGGGCTGGCTCAAGCGGGTACGCTGGTTTTGGGTCATCTATCGGCCTATCTATTTGTTGATGAGTGCCATCACGCTCGCACCGATATATCGAGGCATCTATTACGGGCTGGTGAGCAACCTCAACCGCTATGCCCTCTTCAGCGGCTTGGCGCTTTTCATTGGCCTGACTTACCTCGTCGGCCTCCACCAGAACGGCCATATCTTGGACCGGACGAAGATGTTTCACCAAACTATCGGATACAGCTCTTTTGATGGATACTACCGCGATGCGGAGCCCCAGCGCCCCAGCATCTGGGCACACCTCCAGTCAGACAAGATAGAGGATGGCTTGCTCGAGCTTTTCATCGTGCATAAAGCCGCTCTAGAGGAGAGTATCCGTGCCAAATGCGCTGGCTTGCAAGAGGATGAGGGCAAAGGGTTGCGGCAAGATTCTATCCACTTGCTTTGCATGAAGCAGTTTTATCGGATTTCCATCGACGGGGAGGAGATGGCAGCTCCTGACTGGTACTTCAAAAAGATGGAACAGACCGGCCAGCAAGGTCTGTTGGTTTGGCTGGATGTCGGTCACCTGCCGCGGGGTGCCCACCGGTTAGAGTTGTGGGTCGAGCATATTTTCTATACAGGCCGCCCTGTCGCCAGCATCCCTTTCTTTAAGCTCGACTCGGCAGCAGGCGCTCGAAAGAACGATTTGGAGTAAACCCGCCCTTGGTTCTCAGTGTAATGGTTTTTTACAACGCTTTATGCTTGATTTCAAAAGATACATCTAACGATGCCTCTGTTTTCAACGCGAGGCCAACACCCTCGCCTTCCCCATCCGCACCAAAGCCCCGCGTTTCAGCCAGACGCGCATTTTGGGTGGTGAGCAAGTATGTCATTGCTCATACCTCTGCTCTGGCAAAGTGATAATAAGCGGCGCAAGCCCCTTCGGAGGAGACCATCGGAGCACCCAGCGGCTGGGAAGGCGTGCACTTTTTGCCGAAGTGCGGGCAGTCGGTCGGTTTCTTCAGCCCTTTGAGCACCTGGCCGGCGATGCACTCCGGGTTTTCAGGAGGGTGCTGAGTCGCCAGGCCAAACTTGCGGGCCGCGTCAAAGGCGGCGAATTCCGGCCGGATCTGCAGTCCGCTATCTGGTAGGATGCCAATGCCGCGCCACTCCTGGTCGGCCACTTCAAAGACCTGTTCGACTACATGGCGGGCCTTGGGGTTGCCCTCGGGCGGCACCACCCGGCTGTACTGGTTTTCCAGCTCGTGCCGCCCCTGCTCCAATTGCAGGATAGACATGAGGATACCCTGCAGCAAATCCACCGGCTCAAAACCAGTGACGACGATGGGGATGTGGTAATCCCGTACAATAGCCTCATATTCGCTCAGGCCCATGACCGAGCAGACGTGGCCAGCCCCTAGGAAGGCATCAATGCGGTTGTCTTCTTCCAGCACGGCTTTCATGGCCGGGGGGACTAATACGTGCGAGGGCAGCAGCGCGTAGTTATCTAGCCCGTACTGGCGGGCATGAAGGATAGATAGGGCATTGGCTGGTGCGGTCGTCTCAAAGCCTACGGCGAAAAACACGACTTCCCGGCCGGGGTTTTCCCGGGCGATTTGTACTGCCTCGATGGGAGAATAGAGGAAGCGGATATCCGCTCCATTTGCCCGAGCTTGCAGCAGGCTCTGGCGAGAACCCGGCACGCGCAGCATATCGCCAAAAGAACATAAGATGGCCCCCTCGCGCTGAGCCAGCTCAATGGCCTGGTCTATCACGCCCAGGGGCGTGACGCAGACCGGGCAGCCTGGCCCGTGTAGCATGTGGATTTGAGGGGGGAGGATGTTGAGGATGCCGTTTTTGACCAGCGAGTGGGTCTGGCCGCCGCAGAATTCCATGATGTACCACTCGCGGCTAGCAGCCTGCTCGATTTTTTGCAGGTACTGGCTCACCAATTCCGGGTTGCGATATTCGTGCAGGTACTTCATGGCAATGAGTTGAGGATGGCAGGTAGGGCTTCAGCATAAATCTTGTTCCGGCAGCAGTTCATCCAGCCCGCCGTAGCGCTCCAGATAGTCGAAGGCGGCAAAGGCTTCTTTTTCGTTGACCAGGTTGATAGCTACCCCCGCGTGGACCAGCACGTAGTCGCCCTCGCGGGCTTCCGGCAGCATGTCGAGCCAGGCCTCTTTTAGTATGGGGCCAAAGGCGACTTTCGCCTTGCGTATCGCCCCCTCCGGGGCTTCGATGGACTTGATCCGTCCGGGTATGGCTAAGCACATGGCTTGACGTGTTTTATTTGGGTGTATGGCTAAGGTTTGCTTTTTGCTTAAAACAGACTGGCACAGCCGCGCTGTGGGGGCGTGCATCAAAACA
>CAYSPJ010000180.1:0-8096 GCA_964432875.1 uncultured Phaeodactylibacter sp.
GGGTGTGGCTTTTGACAATAAAAGCAAGCAAGCGCCCATAGGGCGTCCCGGACGAACGTGGTGAGAGCGGGAGCTTGTCGTGATGCTGAGGGCAATAGGCAAGGCTAGGGTATGGCTAAGGGCAAGCAGCAGGTGGAGCCTCGCCCGTCCTTCAAGTCGTTTATGTACCTGTACGTGCTGGCTGGCTGCCGCTAGCGCAGCCCTCAGCGCAGCAGCAGCACCTCCCCGCTCCGCTCGATGAGGCTGCCGTCGAGCAATTCGGCGGCGGCGCGCCAGAGGTAGAGGCCGGCGGCGGCAGGCTTGCCGCCGGCGCGGCCGTCCCAGCCCAGGGAGGCATCGCCGGGGGCGAAGCTTTCCCGCCGGAAGAGCAGCCCGCCCCAGCGGCCATAAACTTCCAGGCGCTGCAACTGCCGCACTTCGGGCCCGGCCAGGAGCGTGAAATAATCGTTGATGCCGTCGCCATTGGGGGAAAAAGCGGTGGGGGCGTACAGGCGGGCGCGAGGCGCCACTTCGAAGAATATCTCGTCATAGGCCTCACAGCCGTAGGCATCCCAGACGCGCAAGCCCAGCGGGCCGCTCCGGGCCGGGCGCGCTACCGGCGCCCAGCAATCCGCACAGGAGAGGATGCTCCCATCCGTCCAGGCCCAGCCTGCCACCGGGCCGCCCGCCAGCCGAGGCTGGAGCTGCGCTGTATCGCCGAGCGGGAGGCGGCGGGGCCCGCCCAGGTCGAGCGACAGGTCCGAGGCCTCCAGCCGGAGGTGGACGGTGGAGTCGCAGCCGCCGGGCAGGGGGATGGACGCGGTATAGAACCCCGGCACCGAGAGCTGCTGCCCCGCCAGCTCGTAGGTTTCGCCAGGGCAGAGGGCCGCCTCAGTCTCTGCCATTACTGACCGCCCCAGCCGCCGCTCGATGGCGACGATGCTGTCGCAGCCATGCACGTTCTGTAAAAACAAGGTGTCGCTGCCCGCCAGGGCGGCATCGCACACGATCTCCTCGCTGGCAGCGAATTCGCTGGGGAAGATCTCCAGCTCTAGGATGAAGATGCTGTCGCAGCCGTCTGGCCCGGGCAACACCTGCCGATACACGCCGCTTTCCGTATAGGTTTCCCCATGGAACACAAAACTGCCGCAGGCAGACTGGCTCAGCGCCTGCTCGGCAGCACATTCGCTGAACCTGGCCAGGAAGGCATTGGACTCGCCCGCCAGGGCGTCTTGGTGCGCGCCCGACGTGGCGATCTGGGTGCTGGACCGGGTCCCCCCCGCCAAATAAACTCCCCCTCTAGTATCCGAGGCGGATGCAAGGGCTACTGTATGGCCCTCGCTGCCATAGTAGGTGCCCCAGTGGAGCTGCCCGCTGCTGTCAAATTTGGACAAGAAGGCATTTGAACTAAAGTCGCTGCCAAGTTGTGTTTGATGGGCCCCAGGAGTGGCGATGCCATCTGGAGAATCAGTAAAGCCAGACAGATACAGCCCGCCTTCGCTGTCAGCAATACAGTGGCGCGCCGCGTCAGAGGAGCTGCCGCCGTAATATGTGCCCCATTCAAGCTGGCCGCTGCTATCGAATTTCGCCAGGAAGGCATTGCTGTAAGGTGCCAGGGCTGTGAACACTTCTTTGTGAGCGCCGGCGGTAGCTACGCCCCCTGAGGAGGTAGTCCAACCTGCTACGTATATCGAGCCATCGGGGCTGGCTGCAACGGATGCTGCGCTTTCCCCTCCTTCGCCCCCAAAGTACGTGCCCCATACTAACTGCCCAGTGCTATCAAACCTGGCCAGGAAAACATCAGTCATGCCTGCATTGGCTACTTGATGTGCCCCTGGCGTAGCGATGTCCTCAAATGATTGAGTGTTTCCTGCCAGAAATACTTCCCCTTCAGCGCCTACAACACAGATGCCGCCATGCTCGCTCTGGCTGCCTCCGAAATAAGTGCCCCATTGCAGGGCGCCATCGGGGCTGAATTTCGCCAAGTAGGTTTCCCAATCCCCGGGAGGGCTCTCCTGATGCGCCCCTGCCGTAGCGATGTTGTCTGGGGAGCCCGTAGTGCCGGACAGATAGACCGACGCATCGCCTGCCACGGCACAAGAAACTCCATGATCAATGCTGCTGCCCCCAAAATAGGTGCCCCATTGCCGCAGCCCGTCGCGGTCGAAGCGGGCGAGGAAAGCCTCTTCCAGCCCGTTGGGGCTCGGCTGGTGCGCGCCGGGGGTAGCGATGTTGAAAGAGGACAGGGTGCTCCCCGCCAGATAGACGCCTCCATCGGCGCTTATCGCGCAAGAAGCGGCGAAATCATTGCCGCCGCCGCCGAAATAGGTGCCCCACCGCCGCTGCCCCTGCGGGCTGAATCTGGCCAGGAAAGCATCCCGCTGCCCAGCCAGGCTGAGCTGGTGCGCGCCGACGGTAGCGATGTTGACGGCAGAGGCGGCGGCGCCCGCCAGATAGACATCCCCGTCGCCATCGACGGCGCAGGCATAGCCGAAATCCGCATCCCCGCCATAATAAGTGCCCCACACCCATACCGGCGGGTCGATGACCAGCGGCTTGGCTGGGTCGTAGGGGCCGCTGATGCGGAAGCTGGCCACCTGCCCCTCGACGGCCCAGCGGGCCGCTACCGGGCGCCCCTCTTGGTGCACGCAGAGGCTGCCCTCGGCGATCTGTCCGAAGGGCGTGGAGAGGATGAGGCGCTCGGCCCCGTCCACGCTCAGCTCGGCCCCGCGCACGGACAAGCGGATCTGCCGCCAGTCGGCCCCAGGGTGCACGACGAAATCGTACTCCAGCCCCCCGTGCGGCCCGGCGTAGAAGCACAGGTCGATGCCGGGGTACAGCTCGCGATAGGCCAGGCGGCGGTAGCTCTTGACGTATAATGCGGGGCTGGCCCCTTCCGGCACGTTGTAGAAGTGCTCATAGCCGGGCAAGGCCTCTTCCGGCTCGATGCAGGCCGCCGCCGCGCCCAGCCAGTCCACTTCCACCCGGCAGATGCCGAGCTGGGCGGGCTGCCGCAGCGCGGCGCTATCTCCCGCCAGGGCGGCAGGGCCGGGGAAAAGCTCATCGGCAGCGGCCCAGCGTTCCACCCGGCTTAACTGATAGCACAAGCCCGCCGCTTTGAGGTGATAGGACAGGCCGCCTGCCTGCCCGCTGTACAGCACGTCCGGCCGCGGCTGCCAGTCCTGGCAGCGCACCTGCCCTTTGTTCTCGCGGAAAAAGACCGGCGCGGCCGGGGCCGGCTGCCAGCCAGCGGCGGTACCGCCGGGTTGGGAGCTGGCACCCAGGCTGCTGAATATAGCTAAGCCCGCTGCCCAGCATAAGGCGCTCCAGCGCCATAAGCGGGCGGAGGTATGTTTTTTGATTAGCATAAGCAGGAAATCTTTTGGGGGGCTGCTTAGGCACTGCCAGCTTGGCCCGCCCGCTCCAGCAGCCCTCGCAGGAAAGCACCTCGCCCTCCAGCCGGCTGATCTGCTCGCGGTACAGCTTGCGCTCTTCTTCTGAATAAGCCTGGTGGATGTACTGCCCCGAGCCGATCTGGCTGTGCGAGACTTGGTTGAAGTATTGGACTTCGTCGAAGGCGAGCAGGGCGAGCGGGTCGATTTCCAGCACACCTGCAATCTACCGCAGGCGGTCGAAATTGATGTTGGCCTGCCCATTTTCGATGCGGTTGTAGTAAGCTTGGCTGACGCCTATCTGGTCAGCCAGATGCTCTTGGGTGAGGTTCTTGAGTTCCCTCAGCTTCCGGATTTTGGTGCCTACGTCCATTCCCCTTGGTTTTGAGCGGTTAAATGATTTGCACATTGGCGAAGTTATAAATTATAATACATAGATTATAAATTATAACCGATTTTTTTTGCGCGGTAGGGGCTGGCACCCTCATCTTTGCAGGGTGGGCAGACGGCACAGATTTCGCCCGCTTTTTCTGATCCGGCAAATAAGATGGAAACAAACTGGCGCTCCTTGTTGGCAGCAAGCAGGCGGGGTGGCCCCTATTGTGTAACCAAAAAAGTTTTGATATGAAATTTATCAGGATAATTACCTGCTTGTTTTTGCTCGGCCTTGTTGCGGTGAGCTGCAACAAAGATGTGTTGGAGCCCATTGATGTCGCGGCAGATGCCCTATCTGCCGAGGCGGCCAGGGCGGCCCTTTCAGAGGCCGAGCGTGCCTTTTTCGATTTCGACTTCGCCGCTCTCAACCATGCTGCGTTGGCCAATGACCCTGTCGGCAGGGAGGGGAGCTTGTGGGTGGACAAGGCGCTGGAGCACATCCTCCTGCAGAACCATGAGCACCGTTTTGTCCCGGACTTGATCGGGCGCACCGGTTATCCCCTCTGGAGTAGGGCGATGCAGGTAGATGTGGCGGCAGCCCCTCAAGGCAAAGCCTTGCTCATCCCCTTCGCCAAGCTCGACGAAGCTTTTACCCGCGCGGTGCTGCTGGTTTTTTTCGAGTCGGTTGATAGCGAGCCGGGTTTTATCTTAGCTGATAAAACGTTGCTTTTAGAGTTGATACCGGATGTTCCGGAGGCGTCCATGCCGTTTGCCTTATTTTTTGGGAATGTAATGGCGCATTTTGACAGCAGGCTCTTTGCTCACAAAAATCAGCCTTTGTTAGAGTGGTTGGACGGGCAAGGAGAAGAAGATGTTCTAGCAGGTGGATTGGGCATTGAATATAGATGTACGGTCTCAGTGTCTTTTGATGTATGCAGGCCGCCCAACATCCCCTTTGCTCCCGGGGGCGAAGAGGCATCCTTCAGGAATTGCCCTGAAGGCCATGTGTTGCAATCAGTAGGTATCTCGTTTCCGTGTGGCGGTTCACTGTCCTTCTTCTTTCCGCAAGGGGGCGGGCCTGGCCCTTCTGGTGGGGTGGGGAGCAGCCCATGGTGGGGGCCCAGCAACTTGGAAGGTGGTACCAGTCAAGGCGGCTCTAGCTCGTATGGCCCTGCATTCGGCTCAGAAGCGATAAGCATCCAAGGCTTCCCCCAGTTCCAGATACTCAATGATCTCCTCACCGTCTGTGCACTGGCTGGCGAGACGCACGAGCCCGGTGCACCTAACGACCCGGCGGTAGAAGACCTCTGTAACAGCCTTGCTGCCTTGATGGGCAATAGCGCGCTCGGCGGGGCGGAAATCGCTTGGCTGCTTAGCTATGACTTGCAACGCTTTGGGGCCGTCGCTTCCTGGCTCGCTAATGGATCCAGCGCGCTGGCTGATGAGACGGCCCGGGCTTACATCCGCTTTTTGCAGAATGGCGGGGAGATGGCTTTTAAAAATTTTGTGAGCGCATACCAAAAGCAGAAATCCCAGCTTGTATATATCTCACAAAAGGTGCCATTCTTGGCTCCTGAACAGTGGAATGAACTGGAGGCAGATATGGAACTGACAGACCTGTTATACCATCTCCTGCAAGATGCAGAAGATGAAGAAGAAGAGCAGCCAATAAGCAACGGCATTGAAATTGGGTGGTCTTATGTGACTTCTCAATCGGTGGCTCCCTATAATCCACAAATTGGTATCACGCCATACCGGCATCCGATTGGGCAAAATGGCGAACTCCCTGAAGATTTGCAATCAGGTACTGATGGAGATGTTTCCATTTTACAGGCACCTGATTTGGTAAACGCATCTGATGCTAGATTGATAAGGTATATGCGTAACTTGCTCTGGGTCGGCTGTGTTTCAAGTGGTGGTCTTTATGAAAATACGGCAAAGCCATTTATTTACGATGAATTCCTTGGAAATTCCGCGAGTAGCACAAGGATAGTAGATAACACCGCATTAAGCAATGCAGTTATGAAATCTATTGCGATGCAAAATTATGTCAAACATATAGGCGCTAAGCTAAGACATGCACTCTCACAAAACAATGGAGATTTTAATAATATAAGCATCCAATTAAGCGATGCAAGTATCGATAGACCCAGGTTTTCGGAAAAGACTACTGGGTTAGGTATACTCATCAACGATACGGAACAGACGAAAATACACATACTTGCATCTTCGTTTGATGAAGATACTGGTGAGTTTGAAGCATTCCTGTTTTTTGAGATTCTTGATCATTTTGGCTTGGATGATGGCGACGTAATCGAGTGGGGAAACTCTGCTTTTGGACTTAATTTCCAAGCTTGGTGGCTGCTTCAGCACCATCGAGGTTACGTGCCATTCAGAACGAGAATTATGAATGTATTTCAAATAACAGGAAACATAAACGATTAATTGAAGATGAGGCATGGCATAAGATATGTGCTATGCATCTTTGTCATACTAAACCAACTCAGGTTTTGTCGCCTGCCCGCCCGCGCCCCTTTCTCCTCCCGCCTGTTCGGCGGGACAGGCTCTGAAGGGGAAAGGCTACCCGCAGCGACAAAACCTGAGTTGATACGGTATAAACCAAATGCTATTAACAATGGGAAACACATCACCTCTTCATTTCTTGATAGCTCTACTCCTAGGCTTTTGCGCCCTATCTGCCTGCCATAGGGGCACAAAGTTTACTGTGGACAAAGCCCTTCCGGGGAAGTACGAAACGGCGGCAAAAGAAATCTCGCCCACATGGCGTACGATGTGGGAAATGCTTGATACCAGCTGGAAAATGCTTGATGAGGCAGAGGATATGCTGCTAGCTCCAGGGCTTGATGACGAATCTTTACCTGAAGCTGGCATTATTGAAGTGTATGGCCCGAATATTTTGGGCGTTTATCCGCTTTCAACCGAGGCTAGGCAAGGCATGGTGCCGCAGCAATCGGAAGCAGATGCTTCACTGATTGAGGATGTCGGCAGCTTAGCCGATTCGATTGATATCTTGTTATGTACAGCTTTCTTGAATACTACGGGTACACTTGTCATTGAGGCTGCGCTGCCTGTAATTTTGCCCTTAGAAATGATAAGATGCTATGTCTCGCCTTCCCGGCAAGTGACATCGGCGCTTTTTTTACAGGGCGGGGATACCCACTGGTTCGCCCTAAGTCTCGACGCCCCGTTGTCCAGGAAACTCCAAGTGCCTGTGCGCCGCCAGCGCTTGATGCTCAGCCAGGCAGCCCCTCGCCCCGGCGACATCCTCTATGGTTATTGCGAGTTGGAGACTGTCCCGTATTTTCAAGCCGTCGTCGGTCAGGATTCGATGGCTCAACGCGAATGGCGCGCCCGCTTCTATTTCAAAGTGGGCGTGGGCCCAGGGTGGGGAAGATAGGTGCTTCAAGGGGTGATGGTATGGCGTCACATCTGCCTCTATGGAGCCGTAGCGGGGTGGTGTTCTTGCCCCAAAGCCCATAGCCTTGGGGTGATTAGAGCACTTTGCCTCTGGGTGGTCAAACAACGAAAGACGAAAATAAAGACCTCTGTGAAGCTATGCTCGAAGGTAGATATAAAACCTGTGAATGAAGATGAAGTACATACCATTTTCACTTGCTTTGATATGGCTGGCTATCGCTTGTAACCCAAATAGGCTCTGCTTAGCATGCCTGAGCGATAAAGAACAGCTATTGCTGCTCATCCTAAAGTATAATTGGGTGCCGCCTCCGCCGCCTAGCGGAAATTCACAAGGAGCTGGAACTCAGTTATTGCCTGCAAAAGAGCATGTGCTTTACTTGAACCCGGCCTATATAGACATCGCAGAATATTCTATTGCTGTGAATACAAGCTATCTGCCTGATACCCTTCGAGAGAGTTACAGTAGACTATTGACTGAAGTCATAGCGTATGACGGGAAAGACATCCTCCCGCTCAAAGAAGTATACGCATACCTGCCAAAACACATCCAGATTACCCATGATATCCAAGCGGATGTAGCTGCTCGCCTATATGTATCCCACATTGCAATAGATGCTGAGCATAGGAAGGCAATAGCGCTTATTTCGTGTGTGCTTGACCGCCTCAGCGGTGGTTATGGACTGATACTCTTTGAGAAAGATACGCATGGGACTTGGGCGTTGAAGACGGAAATCGAGCTGGGCGCTTACTGAAACTTTTAGCTTTGTTGTGTTTTCAACTTTTGAAGCTACCGATTATGCTCGTTCCATATTTTGTAAGCCAGCGGGGCTTGATGAAAATTACCAGCCGGCTATGTACGCATAATCTGCAATAGGAAATCTCGCCATTTCCCCCTATCTTTGAGCCGCGCAT
>CAYSPJ010000181.1:0-8063 GCA_964432875.1 uncultured Phaeodactylibacter sp.
GCGGCGAAATGGCGGCGGCTTAATGTTCAACAACTTCATTCATGGGGCACTAGCTAAATAGTTGCCTTAAAAAACTTATGTTTGCCCCATGAAAATACTCAAGGTCCGCATCCACAACCTCAACTCTCTGCGCATCCGGCAGGAGATAGACTTCAGCGCTGGTTTGTTGGGGCAGAGCGGCCTGTTTGCCATCACTGGCGATACCGGTGCCGGCAAGACGACTATCCTGGATGCCATCACGCTGGCCTTGTATGGGCAGGTACACCGCAATAAGGAAGTCAAGGAGGTGATGTCTTACGGTGCATCAGAAAGCCTGGCAGAGGTAGAATTTGAAGCCAAAGGCCTAATCTATCGCGCTAAGTGGAGCATCTGGCGCGCCCATCGCAAGACCGAAGGCAACATCCTGGGCCCCAGCCGCGAGCTGTCGCGCTGGGCCCCCGAGCAGCAAGCCTTTGAGATTATTGCCGAAAAGGCCCGCGAAGTCGATCAGGCCATCGAGGAAGCTACTGGCTTGGACTACAGCCGCTTCAGCCGCTCGGTGATGTTGTCGCAGGGCGATTTTGCCGCCTTCCTCAAAGCCGGGGAAAAAGAGCGCAGCGACCTGCTGGAGCGCATCACCGGCACGGAGATTTACACCCAACTGTCTAAAGCTGCTTTCGAGCGCCACAAGGCCGAACAGCAGCAGCTGGAAGCCCTGGCGCAGGAGCAGCGCAACCTGGAGCTGCTCAGCGCGGAAGAAGAGGAAGCCTTGGCGCAGGAATTGGCCGAACAGCAGCAAGCCGCCCAAAGCCGCCAAGGCACCCTGGAAATCCTGCGCGAACAGGCCGCCTGGCTGAAAAAAACCGTTCAGCTCGCCCAGCGCCGCGATGAGGCGGCCCAGCGCCTGGAGGCTCTCCAGGCCGAAAAAATAGAAAAGGCAGGCACCTTTGCCCGGCTGGAACATCATCGGCTGGCACTGCCGCTGCAAGGGCAGCTCCAATTGCTGGACGATGCGCTGACCCAAGGGGGAAATGCCCGTGAAAACAGCATGCTTGCCGAAGCAGAACTCGCAGGCAAGCAAACTGCTCACGAAGCTGCCCAAGCGGCACTGCAGCAAGCCCAACAATATCTCGCTCAATCTAAAGCGGCTTTCGACGAATTGGAGCCCCGACTGGAACGGGCTGCTGCCCTCGATACTGAAATCCGCCAAAAACACGAGCCCCTCGATAGCCGCCGCCAGGAGGCCGCTGCAATCCAAGCCGAACAAAGCGCTCAGGAACTAGCCCGTCAACAGCTGTCCCAGCGCATCGCCGAGCTGGAAGCCGCCGAACGCAGCCTGCAACAGTGGCTCCGGGAAAACCAAAAGCTGGCTGCTTTGGGCCGCGACTTGCCCGCCATCCTCAACCTGCGCGAGGAGCTGCGCGGGCTGATCTCCGAACAGAAAGGGGCTCAAAAAAGCATCGACGCCCTGGAAAAACAGCTTGCCCAAGGGCGGCGCGAGGCCCAGAAGCAGGAACAAACCCTGGAAAAAACCCAAACCAAGCTATCCAAATTGGAAGAAGACTTCCGGAATAGCGTACCGCCTGAACACGCCCTGGGCCGCAGCGAACTCATTGGCCTGCTCTCCCGGGAGATTGAACAGCTTGGCAGCCGCAAGAAAAACCTGGAAGAACTCAACCGCCTCAACCGCCAGTATCAGGAATTGCTCGCTGAGTTGGATAGCTACGAAGAACAGTTGCACAGCTACAGCAGCGAAGAAGCCGCCCTGAGCAAAGAACTGATGACTTCGATTGAAGCACTGGACGACGCCCGGGAACAGTTGGACTTCAAGCGGAATATCTATGAGCAGCAGCGCCTCATCGCCAATTTTGCCGAAAGCCGCGCCCGCCTGCCCGAGGGAGAACCATGCCCGCTTTGCCTTTCTACCCACCACCCCTTTCGGGAAAAACCCCTCCAGCCATTCACCGACCGGGCCAAAATTGAACTTGACCGCGCCCAGGCGCGTCACGATCAAGTTTTTGCCGAACATCGCGCCTTGCTTAAACAGCAAAACACCCTGGAACTCCAAATCGAGCAACTGGCAGGCAATGAAGTACAAAAATTGAAAGGCAAAATCGAGCTGCATCGAGAGAAAATCATCCAGTACGAGCGCCACATCGCTGCTGCTGCGCCTTCGCTCGACGCTGAATACGGTTCGCTCTATCGCAACGGCCTGCTAGAAGAGCGTATCACCAATTCCGAACTCCAGATCCGCCGCCGCCAGGAAGCTCGCGACCGGCTGGCAGCACTGGCCCGGGAGCTAGACCTCCAAGAAGCTGCCCGGCAAGAAGCGGACAACCGCCTTAAAAACCTGGCTGCCGAACTGCGCGTACTCGGCGAGCGCCTCAATGCGCAACAAAGCGAGGCCCAGAAACTGCAAACCAGATTTGACAAGGGCACCGCTCAGCTCGACCAGCTCCTGCAGCCATATGGCTATAGCTTCAGCCTGGAAGGGGCTGCCCAGCTCTTTGCCCAGCTGGAAGAGCAACAAAAACAATGGGAACGCCAGAGCGAGCAAGCCGCACAAACCAGCCGCGCATTGGAGTTGTCGCGCCAGGAATATGGCCAGCTGTCCCGCCAAATCGAAGACTTGGCCGGGCGGCTGCACATGCTGAGCGAGCGGCTGAAAATAGAAGCAGCAGCGATACAAGCCTTGCAAGCAGAACGCCGGCAATTTTTTGAGGGCCCCGACCCCGTCCAGGAACGCCAACGGGGTAAACTGGAGCTGGAAGCAGCCGCCCGGCAGTTGGATAGCGCTACCCAGGAGTTTAATCTGGCCAACCTGGCGCTGGCTAGCGCCCAGCAATCTTTGAAAGAAAAACGAGCCGCAGCGGTGCAGGCCCACGAAAAAGCCACAACATTAGAAGAAAACCTGTCGGCAGCCGCACTCCGCGCCGGCTTCGCCGATGCGGCCGCGCTGCGGGCTGCGCTGCTTAGCCCCGCCGAGGCTCAAGCCCTGGAACAAGAACGAGAGGCCTTGCTGCAGCGCGAAACAGAAACCGCCTCGACCCTAAAAAACATCAGCGAAGAGTTGGCTGCCGAGCAAGCTAAGGCCCGCTCTGATGTCCCCCTGGAACTGCTGGACGCCCAAGTGCGCGAAGCCGAACGGGAATATGGCGAGCTGCAACAAGCTATCGGCGCGTTGACGGAAAAGCTCCAGCAGCAGCAAGGCCGCCGCCGAAAAGCGGCTGCGCTAGCCAACCGCATCGAAAAGCAACGAGCCGAACACTTGCGCTGGGCCAAGCTCAACGAAATCATCGGCTCGGCCGATGGCAAAAAATTCCGGGTCTTTGCCCAGGGCCTGACTTTGCAAAAGCTGGCCCAACTAGCCAACTACCACTTGGAAAAACTCAACGGCCGCTACCTGATCAACAAGCGTGAGGATGAGGGCCTCGAGCTGGAAATCATCGATACTTACCAGGCTGACAACCGCCGCTCGATGAACACCCTCTCCGGGGGGGAGAGCTTCCTGGCTAGCCTGGCCCTGGCCCTGGGCCTGAGCGACCTGGCCGGCCGCAACGCCCAGATCCAATCCCTCTTCATCGATGAAGGCTTCGGCGCCCTCGACGAAAACGCCCTCGACCTGGCCATCTCTACCCTGGAAAACCTCCAGGCCAGCGGCAAGACCATCGGCATCATCTCACACGTCAAAGCCCTCAAAGAACGCATCACCGCCCAGATCCTGGTGCGCAAGAAGGGGAATGGGTTTAGCGAGGTGTGGGTGGAGTGATGCTTTGGCCAGTAAGTGAAGCGCAGCGACATCCCGCTCTTCAGAAAATCTTCGAGACCAGCCGAAGGGCCCATGAGGTATTTTATAATCACCAACAACATCTTCCCGCCATTCACCCGCTGGGAAGTAAACATAGCCCTCCGATTGCGAAGCTTTTATCCCACCGGGGCCGCGCAACTTAAAAAATCCCGGTTGGCAAGGATGGCATCCCTCTCCCCGCCATGCCGTTCAGCAAGGGTAATGGAAACAATTTGAAACGGATTCCCTACTCCCGCTTGCTCCAAATCTCATGCATCGGCTCGCCGGCGGTGCTTTTGCCGCGGTGGTGCCAATCGGCCCCATCCACGCTGAATTCAAACTTCAGCTCGGCGCCCACCCGGGCGTTGTCGCGGGAGAAGAACTCGATGCGTTCGGTATAGGTGCCATCAGTTGCGGTGTAGGTGCCGCCGCCGGTGCCGAAAAACTGTTTCGTCTCGGTATTGTAGGCAATCCACTGGAAGCGGGTGCCGGTGAGCATCTTCATCGTTTTGCGGGGCTGGTCCGTATCGCGGCGGGTAATTTCGCCCTCGCGCTCGCGGCCGGAGAACAGCCAGGGGCCGGAAAGGGCCGTCGAGGTGCCCGCATCGAGGGCGCGCCAGGCCTTCGAGGGGCTGCCGCCGCCCTCCAGGAAGAGCTTGGCGTCTTTGAATTCGAGTATCCATTCCTCCGCCATGCCGACGCGAGTGCTGTCAGCTGAATCAAATTCGTATGCTACGCGCATTTTTTCACCTCTGAGCTGCCAACTGCCGCCTTTGGTGCGGAGGAAAGCACCTGTTTCGCTCTGGTAAACCGTCCAGGAGAAGTACTGCCCGCTGAAGAGCAGGGTATGGGTGAGCTGGCCCTCCGCTCTGGCCTCCTGCAACTGCCAGGCGCCGCTGAGCAAGCCTTTTTGCGGTTCGGCTGTACCAACGATGGGGCTAAGGAAAGGAATGGCAAGCAATAAGATGAGCATCCAGTTTGATTTTATCATTTCAGCAATGGTTTTGATGTGTTATGGAATGGTTTACTATACAAACAACACGAACTGGAAAAACGGTTTGGGGGTGGGACTGAGCTGCTTGCCGGGCAGCGTATGGCGGAACTCCATTCCACCTTCTCCAGGGCTGTTCGATTTCATAAAAAACGCGAACCGACCTTGTTACGGCCAGCTCGCGTTTACCATTAGGTTTAACCAGGGTTGTAGATCAATACACTAAATAACCTTCACCCTGGAGGCTCCACACGAGGTTCACATAATCCACGTAGCCGTAAAGCCGGATCTCGCCGTACGCGCCCTCAAACCTGCCAGTACCGCCGTAGTAGTAGTAATCCTGGTAATCCGGGCCGGCGCCTACCATAACCGAGAAGAGCTTGTCGCCATTTGCAGCCGTGCTGATGCTGAAAATATTGCTGGTGGGATTGACGCCATCCGTGCAGTAGTCGATCTCCTGGGTGAATGCTCCCAGGTGTGTGCCGGTACCGTTGCCCCGGCCCTCTACCTTAATGTACCCATCGCAGGATTCGGAATTAGGGAAGAAAGCGAGCGTGCCCGACACCTTATTTATCTTGAGCGGCCGGGATACTGCATTGTCTCTGAACTGTGCGGCGGGGGCGGTGAGATTTTCTGGTAAACGGTAATTCATCAAGGGGGACAGCACCATTTTCGCATTGACAGCTTCGTCGGAAGGGACGGTAAGATCGTTTTGCAGGGTATTTTTATCACATCCAAGTAATAAGCCCCACAAAGCCAGGAAAATAATTGATAGTTTGCGCATGACTGTAAGGTTTTTATGGTGAAAAATGAATGAATCGCAAAGGAGGGAAAGAGGTGTTAAATGAGCAGGGTTTCGAGCTTGTCCATACATATTGTACAATACCCAAAGGTATACGCATAAGAGTTGCCTTGCTTTGGTCTCCATCTCAAAACCTTTGCGCTCCGTCTCAGGATAGAAGCGATGTCATGTCACCCGGGTATTTTGAGCAGCGGTGGGGGTCATTCTTTCTCCATGGCGCCGGCGCGCTCCTCACTTGGGCTGAGGCCGAAAGTTTCACGGAAGGCATGGCTGAAATGGGAAAGGTTTTTAAAACCTGTCTCGAGCGCAACCTCCGTAACGTTGAGCCGGGTGTCATGCAGGAGTTCCCGGGCTTTGTGTAAACGAAGGGCCTGAAGATATTTGTTGATCGGAATGTCTGTCAGGGCCGTGAATTTTCGATAAAGTTGGGCACGGCTCATGGCGAGTTCGCGGCAAAGCCGGGAAATGTCAAATTGTTCTTCAGACAGGTGATCCTCCATCAGACTGCGGACGCGTTGTACAAAAGCGTCTTCAGCTTGGATGCCAATGTCGGCAGATGGCGGAGGGGGCTGCAGGGATGCATATCGTTGCCGCAGTAAGCTACGCAGCCTGATAAGGTTTTTCAAGCGGGTCAATAACTCCCGGGGATAAAAAGGCTTGGCAATGTAGGCATCCGCGCCGCGCTCCAAGCCTTCTATGCGGGATTCCATATCTGCTCTGGCCGTCAGCAGTACCACCGGGATGTGGCTGGTGCGAAAGTCTTCTTTGATCCGCCGGCATAGCTCGAAGCCGTCCATTTCGGGCATCATTACATCACTGATAATGAGATCGGGTATTGCCTCAAGAGCCAATTCGAGTCCTTCCCGCCCATTGCCGGCGGCGATAAGCCGGTAATCCGAATACAAGATGGTATGGAGATAACGGATGACGTCCGGACTGTCCTCCACGATCAGGATCAAGGGCAGGCCTGATCCATTTTCGGGTGAAACGCCTGGTTCAGCAAACTTTGTCCGGGGCAAAGCAAATGCCCCCACGGCGTCTTCGATCAGAGAATGGTTTGGCAGTTCAGCCTCCCGGGGTGCTTGCCGGGTGACCGGAAGTTCAACGGCAAGGGTAGTTCCTTCGCCTTCGCAGCTGTTTGCCTCGATGGCCCCTCCCATGAGGTTTACCAGTTCTTTGGTCAGGGCCAGCCCAATGCCGGTGCCTTCAGCGCGCCGGGTCGCTGAGTCGTCGGCCTGGTAAAAACGGTCAAAGATATGCGGCAGTTTCTCTTCGGGTATGCCGACGCCATTGTCTGCTACAATGATCCTGAAAACCTCCTGGTATCCGGCCTGGACAATCATTGTCCGAACCTCTACCTTGCCGCCTGCAGGCGTGAACTTGAGCGCGTTGGAAAGGAGATTGGACAGGATGTTGAGTAGTTTTTGCGGGTCATAGTCCATATAAAACGTCTGAATTTCCGGCCGGTATTGCAGGTCGATGTTTTTGCATCGGGCATGGGCATGGAATGATTCTACCACATAAACCAGGTAAGCAATGACGTCGGTTTGTACCGGGTTCAAGGTCATGGCCTTATCTTCCAGCTTGCGCAGGTCGAGCAATTGGTTGACCAGTTGCAGCAGTTGCCGGCCATTGCGCTGTATCATTTCCAGTCCTTCGTCGAGCCATTTGGCAGGTTGCTCTTTTATCTGCCGAGCCATGCCCAGTATGATGGTCAGCGGCGTTCGGAACTCGTGCGTAATGTTGGTGTAGAGCCGGGTCTTTACTTCATTGAGTTCTTTCTGGCGATTAGTCTCCGCTTGTTCAAACCTTGTCTGCTCCTGGATGAAGAAGAAGATGAGAAACAAAGTAGAGCAACTGAGCCACAGGATGTTGAGCACGTGGTATAGCAGATTTAGAGCATGCGTGCTTTCCGGCGGCACGGTGAGGTATGGCTGCAACAGTGCCGCAGCCACGATGGTGGCTGCATACAACAGGAAAAGCTGCAAGGTGCGGCGGGTATTTCCCCCCATAACGGAGGAGATCAGGCAGTTGATCCCCACCATGGTCAAGCCGAAAGAATTAACCACACCGCCAAGGTAGATAACGGCGAAAAAAGTAGCCAGGATGGTCAATACAAGTAAGTAATGCATATGCCGGTCAAAATCCTTTACATAACCGTTGAGCCACAGGAAAGACACCTGGAAGAAGAGTACTACGGCACCAAACGCGATTAAGCCCGTGAGCTTCAGGAAGAGGCTCAGTATCGTCATAGCCAGCACGCATAGGGTGATGATCAGGGTGGTATTCCAGTTGTATCTTTTCCGGAACAGTTCCTTGGGGCTGAGATCCGGATGATAAAGAAAGCTGTCCAGCCAGTTGTTAACGCGGATAGTTAGTTGGTTAGGCATGGCACGACGATTATGAGAAGCAAATTCGGAGAGACGGCTATAGTCTCGTCACTTCAGGGAGGAAACACACCTACAGCCCCCCCGGACATGCCGCTTGAAAACCTTCCAAAAATA
>CAYSPJ010000182.1:0-8032 GCA_964432875.1 uncultured Phaeodactylibacter sp.
GGATGGCGATGACCCAGCCGGCTACCAAAAGGTTCTTCCGCCCAAATTTATTGGCTAAAGCCCCGGTATAGTAATTCGTAATCGCCTTGACGATGCCAAATACGATGATGAACGAGAGGATGGCCGTCTTGGCCGCGATGGCAAATTCCTGCTCGGCGATTTGCGGCAGGATGGAGCGCTCCAGGCCCACCATGCCGCCCACAAAACCGTTGACGATGATCAGGAGGGCAAATTGCCGCCAGTTTTCTCGTAAGCCTAGTTTGATGTGTTCCATGCTTGTTCATTGCTCAGCGCAAAATCCAGATACCCCTCTTCCAGGCGTACCGCTTCATAGCCATGTGCCCGCAGCAATTGCACCGCCTCATCGGCAAAGGTGCAGAACGGGCCGCGGCAGTAGGCGATGATGGTTTTGTCGCGGGGCAGCTCGCCCATCCGGCGGGGCAGCTCATCGAGGGGGATGGAGCGGGCGTTTTTGAGTTGGCCCGCAGCAAATTCCGCGGCAGGGCGTACATCGAGCAACAGCGTTTCGCCGCCGCCGGTCAAGTCGGCGAGGGTGCGGCTCGGCGGGCTGCCCATTTCCCGGCGGAACTGCTGGAGCACCAGCTGTACCTCTGGCTCTTGGGCGATAGCCAGATCGCGCAAGGCTTGCCAGGCTGCCTGCGCAGCGCGCCCGTTCAGGGCGTAATAGATGTGATTGCCCTCCCGCCGGGTACGGGCCAGGCGGGCGCTTTTCAGTACTTGCAAATGCTGCGAAGCATTGGCCACGCTAATGGCGGTCTGCGATGCGATCTGCTCGACGGTTTTCTCGCCGTTCGCCAGCAGATCAATGATCTCCAGCCGGTTGGCATGGGAGAAGGCCTTGGCTACCCCGGCGATGGCAGCGTAGGCACGGTCTTTAAAGGCGCGTTTTTCCATGAGTCAATCTATTTTCAATTAATCAAACGAATAATTGAATAGATTGTTTTCCATTCGTGTCTCGGGAATTGAATTAAGTGGGTAAATATATAACGTGAGGATTGCTTCTAACTCTTTGTTATAAAGCAATGTCAGCATGCCCGGCACGCTGACATCCTACTATAGTGCGGGCAAGCATTTAGCAGGGGCAACTACACTAAAACCCCTTGCTGGCGACCCGCTTGCGGGCGCCTTTCAACTGTTTGTTGCCGAAACCGTGGGGATATGACAGCTTGAAGGTGCGCTAGCTGAAATCTACTTCAAATTGAGAAACGAGCTTGTGTTCCGGGAGGTTATCCTTGCTGCGAAAGCGGAAGGAGTTGAACACCTGGTCCACGCCAATGCGAAGTGTGCTGCCGTTGCCGCCAAATTTCTTCAGGAGGCCAAAATTAACCCCATAAAGCAGCAGGGAAATGGCGGAGCCAAACGGCGCTTTGGTTTGATAAAAGCCGACCAGCCCATCGCGGTGCTGCACAGCCATTTGAGTACATCCGTACGATGGAGATGGCCCTTTGTTTGGAAAAAGGAAAAAAGATGCTGGTAGCAGGAAATCCCCAACGCTTGACAGAGAATGAGGAAAATAGGGAAGAAAGCGCCACCTCAGAGGCGTTATGTCAGTGAATACATCCAATCACTAATTTTAAAAAACCTCCAGCCATGAAGAACAAAAGAAGCAACAGTTGGGTGATGCCAGGTTTATTGCTGGCGGCCTTATTGGCGGCCTGGTTCCATTTTAGTAACCCGCGAGCGGCACAATTTTCCGAAGATGGCTACGAACCGGAGATTACGCCCCTCCCCGCGTTATGGGCAAACGAAGACCTGCTCAACCGCCCCGTCGTCCTGATTGGGTACACTCAAGCATCGCTATCTACCAGCGTAGCAGGCGCCTTTTTGCTGGCAGACCATCATCAGGGTCACCGCCTCATGATTTTGTCACGGGGGTTCACCCCTAAAGCCAATGAAATGGTCGCCGTGCTATGCATACCGCGCAAAGTGATGCTGGTCAATGATCGCGTTTTCCTGGTCGCTGCTTATGTAGAATACCAGTATATCGAGCTGGAAGACCTCAAAGAAGAGCCTTTGAAAAATATCTTGTTCACCAAAAACTAATGTGACATGTACGACGAGAGAACACCTTCCAAAGACGTCCGTCAGGATGGGCTTTTGCCAGATGCGGACTTTCCGCACCTGAGCATCCACTTTCAGCAATATGCTGAACAAGCCCAACAAAGCCAGTGGTTGTTGATTAAGCAGGTCGAAGACCTCAGCGAGCGCCAGCGCCACTGGCTGAACCGCCTTGGCTTATCTCGGCAGGAGCGGCAGATGCTGCACACTTACTGGGAGAACCAGCAGGCGGCGCTGGGTTCGGCCATGCAGGAACACAACCGCGGCATGAAAGCTATTGGCGAAGCCCAGGTGAGCTTTGTGCGGGAAGTGTGCAACAGCCTGCTGACCCTCGGGCGCGCCAATCTCCAGTTTGGCCGCTCCGTCTTTTACCAGGAACAATCGCTACAGCTACACGCCGCGCTGGAAGAGAAAAACCGCGCCTTTTGGGATCTGTTTGAGGCAAAGCTCAAAGATGCTGAAGAACGCCCCGAAGCACTGCGCAGGCTCATCTACCAACAGGCCGAACGCATGCTCGAACGCTGGAATCAGCAGTTCGAAGACATCCTCGACGATTTCCTCGCGCTGCTGCGCGAACGTGTATGAAGTTGCCGAAGCACTGGAAAAGAGCTGTGGCCCGCTGAAGCCAAGTAAATCTTTCACCCTTCAACCATCGCTTATGAATACCTCCACAAAAAAAACTAAACTGGCACCTTTGCTGGTGCGCCTAACCGGGCTGTCGCCTTACCTGGTTGACCAATGTTCCGAAGATTTCCAACTGCGAGTTAAGGGGCTGGGGGCCAAGCTGCTCTTCACCGCTACGGTGAGCGCGGCCATCATGGCCCTCGCCCTTTCAATGGTGATCTTTGAGCAATGGCTGGTTTTTCCGTTGATTTTCTCCCTCGCCTTCGGCGTCTATTTTTTCTTCGACCGCTTGGTCATCACCGGCCGACCGGGGGGCGCGCTGATGGCTATGCGCCTGCTGGCCATTATCGTCATGCCGTTGCTCAATACCCTTCTGCTTGATACGCTTGCTTTTCGCCGCGATATTCGCCAGGCCTTTGAGAAAAACCGCAGCCTGGAAAAGGCGAAGATATCTGACACTGCGCAAGCAATGGTGAGCCAGCACCAACAACGGATTGAAACCTACCGGCGGGAGCGCAGCGCGCTGCGCGACAGTATCGCCACAATGGGGTACATCCTCATGGGCGAATCGGATGGAAGCAGCGGATCGGGTCGCGTCGGTACCGGCGACATCCTGGACTACAAAGCAAAGCAGGTCGAGGAGATGAAACGGATCCGTCAGCGTGGGATTGAAGACCTGGACTTGGCGATACAAGCCGAAGAGATGGCGATCGTGCGCTTGCGCCAGGAAGCGGCTGCCCAGATAGAGGCCCTGCCCACCTGGTCGGCAGTGGGGCTGCTGGGGCATATCGAATGGCTGCATGTCCTGCTCATCAAGCAGAAAAATGCCGCGCTCATTCTGTTTACTTGCTGCTGGTTGGTGTTCTTCGCCATCCTGGAAGCCCTGCCCCTGCTGGGGCGCAGCCTCTGCGATTTTTCAGAGTACGAACAGTGCCGGGCAGCTAGAGCTACCGAGCGCACCCAACGCTTCATCCAGCAACTGAAACATGAAGCCGAGCTGTACCTGCAACAACTCGTGCTGGAATATCAGCGCGCGCTCAACAAGACGCGTGCCGCAACCCAAACGGCGAAAGCCTGTGGGGCATTGGATGAGATCATGCAGATGTTCCAGGTGGAGATGGACACCATCATTGCACTGGCCAACGAAGAAGAACGCATTGATCAGCAACTGAGCGGGCAGTACCGCCAACACGCCAGCATGGCTTTGCATCGCGCCCTGGGGCGCATCCGCGCCTGGCAGCACGACGAAGAGAAGCTGGCGGCATAAGCATTACTGGCGAAGTACTGGGCAACGACTGCCAGGCAGGGGAGAACCTCTGGTGGTTCGTGAGCTATTGCGGGCAGTCTTTTTCCCATTCTACAGTGCATACAGGCTAAGGAGAAAGGCTTGCTACTGAGCAGGGTAGAAGAGGTCTCGTCTGATGATTGCCCAAGCCGATGGGGCATACCTGCGTCAGGAAGAAGCGCCTCGCTCGCAGGAAAAAGCAGGCTTTTCACGGGAACTGCCCCTTGGGGCTTGAAAAAAAATTAAATTTGATACTGATTTCAAAAGATAACCTGGGATAATCTATGGCAAGGACGATTGATCGGCTGATGGAAAAGATTGACCGGAAACTGATGGGGGAGAAGTCCCTCCGCATTCAGGTTGATCTGATAGTATCCATCAATATCCTTTGCACCGTGATTATTGCGGTTTTTTACGTCTTCGATGTTGATTTCGCATGGGTGAAAGACGTACCGGAGCTCCAAAAAATCAAAGAGACCTTTATCGTCTTTTTTTCCTGTTTTGCGAGCTTCATGATGATCCTGGCATGGCTAAGTTCGGAGGGCTTGTCCAAAAAACACGTTAAAGACGGCAATTTTGACCGCCCCGAACTGGACCTTATCTGGGCTTGCTGGGCCATCGTCGCCTGGCAGGTAGGAAGCATTATGGGATTGTTTTTCCCAGATTCTGACTTGGCTAGCAGTTTCTTTTCTTCCTTGAACAATATGTTCTTTCTCTGGGCTGCCTCTGATTTTGTGATTAAGAAAGACTGGTTTTGGCACAAAACAGCTTTTTATCGTATTTTTCAGGACAGGGCGTTGATATCCGTTGTGACGATTGTGGTCATTATCCTTTCTGTGATTCTTATTTCATCAGCAGAACAGTCTGATTCGGAAAAAATCCAGCTCGGTTTTTTGCCTGACTTGGTTTTTAGTTTTATCTGCGTGGTGGTTTTAATGCTGGGCTTCATCTGCGTGTTCCATGAGCGCTACTTAAGCGTCCAAAACCTTGGATCAAGCCAAAGAAGATGGGTAAGCATATTTAAAAGAGGAGTTACGTACTTTATTATCTTAACCCCCTTTCTCTTTACCGCCATTAAAATGTTTATCCTGGTATCCCCGCCGTTAGAAAAATGGCTGTTCCAGTTCCTTCACGCCAATGAGAACAATGCCACAGCCCTCATTAACCTGTACTACAAAACCACCCTCATCCTGCTGTTCTTATCCCTGGAAATCAGCTGGGTGCGGCAGAAAGTAACGGAAAAGGACGCCGAGCTTAATATTAAGACAGAAGCACTGGTCGAAAAGGAAAACAATGTCAATAAATTGCACAAAGACTTAGATGACAAAGAGGGGAAGATTTCTAAAAACCTGAGAGAAATCCATAATCTAAAAAACGAAATATCGCATCGTTTCAAAAACCATCTGGAAGCGCTCTCCCTGGAGTTTGACCGGCAAATCCACCGCTATGCCAACAATCCCAATGCAGAAATCACTTCGGTTTTGACCTCCATCAGGGGGCGGATTGAAGCCACGCTATTGGTACATGCTCATCTCGACAATAAAAAGGTGGAGGAAGTCAACTTCGCGGCATATTTAAAAGAGCTTTGTGAAAAGCTTAGAGGGCTTTTCTTCTTTCCAGAGGGAGGGTTCACTTTTCATATTGATGAGCGGACCCTGGACCGGGAAATCTCCTTCGGAGATGCCCGAGGGATTGGCATTGCCATGACGGAAATCATCATAAATGTTGACCAGCATGCTTATCCCAATCCGGCAGAAAAATATCTGCATATCCATGCTGCGCTCAAGGAAGACTTGAGGATTTCTATTGAAGACCGGGGGCAGGGATTCAAAGATAAGGAGAAGAAAGACGCTGCCAAAGGTAAGGGCATACCTTTTGTCAAGAGCATCATCAAAGACCAGCTGTTCGGCGAGGTGGTCATGACCGACCGGAATAAACATCCGGATGCCCGCGGGCACAAAGGAGTGCTTACTGAAATCATCATCCCGGCGCAAAACCTAGCTTTAAAGAAAAACCACATGACATGAAAAATCAAAATGCTTCCAGAGCAGTCGCTTTTATTTTTGAGGATGAATTTGAGATGCGCGAGAAAATCAAGGATTTTTTTATTGACGAAGGGTATGAAGTAAGGGAGGCAGCAAGCTATGGCCAGGCTATCGAGCTTTTGAAGGAGCTTAGCCCAGAGGATGACATCAATATCGCCATCCTGGACATCAAACAGGACATTGGTGCCAGAAACTTGCCTGTTGGCATATCAGCAGAAAGGGTAGGCTTCCATTTGGCAGAGGCCATCAGAAAACGCGACCATACTGTGCCGATCATCTTCCTAACGGCCTATGAGGAAATGAAGGAGGATTCAAAAAAATATGACCCCTTCAAATTTTTCACCAAAGGTGCGGGGTCTCCATTTAAAAACGTAGAACAATTCAAAAAGACAGTACGCGAAGCCATCAATGCTCAGGAAAACCATCGAAGCTATCGCGAATTGCCCAGAGGCAAAATCTGTATCAAATATACGCGAGGCAAACAAAGCCACAACTTCATCTTGGATATCCATGATATCCTTTTCTTCGAAACCACCAATGGGTCTTATACCAAAATCAAAGTGAAACACGACTTTAAAGCCTTCACTTTGACCATGAATGCCATCGAATTCAAAAAGAAATTGGCCCAGGTCATGGATATACAGGAGCTTCAGGATTGTTTCACTCAGGTAAACAGGGGCAAATATGCCAATCTTGACTACATTGTGGCTTTTGATGAGCAGTGTGTTTATTACGACTATGACTGCAAGCAAAGGCTTGAAATCAATACTCAAACTTACCAGATGCTCAGGAATAAGTACCCGTATTTCAAAACCACCTGAATGCTTTCCGTGCCAGGAGTAGCCACTGCCATGTTGTGATGGGTTGATTGCGATGGCGTCAATTTTTAACGACCTTTCCGCACCCGCTCGACCACCTTCCCGACGTTTTCAATCCCTCCTTTGTAGATGACCTTGTTGTCGTAAATTACGAAGCAGGTCGGATAACCCTTTACTCCATAAGTTTCGGGCAGGTGCTCATCAGCCGCCACCAAGACCGGGAAGGTGTAGGCTCGCCTTGCGATCATGTCGAAGGCCTGGCCGGTGGTGTCTTGCTTCAGGGGTTTGTTCACCGCATAGAGCAAGACCGCCTCATCCGTCTGGTATTGGTCGTACAATTCCTGCAGGAGGGGGAATTTTTTGAAGCAGATGCCGCAGCGAGAATGCCAAAAGTCGAGCACGACGATCTTGTCTTGGAAAGCTTCTTCCGAGAGGGTATTCCCCGCTCGGTCTAGCGCGGAAAATGGAGCAGGGAGTTCGTAGTAAGCATTCCCCGAAAAGCTCCCATAGCTCAGGTGATGGAGCCAGAGATTTTGGCCAGCCAGCATGACAAAGCTGGCCAGCGCCAGCCCGGCAGCAAAGGGGAGGAGCCGTAGCCTGCCGCTGATAGACACCTGCAGGAAGCCCGCCAGTATCCCCGCCAGCCGCATCAGGAAATCCGGCAGGGAGATCAGTGCGGCATGGAAATGGAAGAGGCGGGCGTCGGCCTGAATGGCGAAAAAACCCAGCGCCACCCCCAGCGAAGTCAAAAAGGCTGGCGTACCGTTTTTCAAATTCCTGGTAGCCAAAAAGAAGGTGGAAGCGTGAAAAAGCAAGAAGCCCAACAAGCTGCTGGTTTGAAACCCCAGATAGCCGCGGATTGGGGAAGAGGCGACTTCCAGCAGGGCGCCAAACAGCAGAGCGATCAGGAAATGTTTGAGTTGCATAGGTATTCAGGCTGGTTAGTTATCCGGTGAATGTCTCGGAGCCGACCATAAGCCCCCAAATCTTGCACCAAGGTGGCCTCGCCTTGCCTTGGCAAGATGTTTTATCGGCCAAATGAATAAAATTCCTTTTTTTTGCAGCAAGCAAAGCGACTAGAGCCAGCCCACAAACGCCTTGTTCCTTTGCTTATTGTTTTTTCACGATCAAACCCGCTTATGCAAAAAGTAGTCCTCATCGAAGGTTGCCGCATCCCCTTC
>CAYSPJ010000183.1:0-1924 GCA_964432875.1 uncultured Phaeodactylibacter sp.
AGCGTGCCCCGCACGCTGACATCCCGCTAAATGCGGATGAGCATTTAGCGGGGCCCACTGCCAGGCGGCCATAAGTACCTGGCCTACCGGCTGCCTCCAAGCCCCGCTCTAGGCACCGTATAAATCCCCTCCTGCCGCCCATCGATAAACCAGAAGCCCGATTCATCGAAGAAGCCCTCCTCCTCCAGCATGATGCGGATCGTTTTATTCCAGTCAGGAATCAAGACCGCCGCATTCAATTCGATCGAATAAGCCGTATTGAAGCGCACCGGATAATCGCCCGTGCCCGGCACCTTGCCCTGGTTGTCCCACATGCCGATAGCCGGGCCGGCAGCATGGCCATGAAACCCGATCGGGTGGGTATAAATAGTGCCGTCGATGCCCTCCGCCTTAGCCTGCGCCAGCGCCTCAGCCAGGATTTCATTGCCCGTTTTGCCCGGGGCAAATTTGCTCACCAAGATATCCTGCAGGCGGTTGCCCTGCTTGAAGGCATCCTGCAGTTGCTGCGGCACCTCCTGTTCATTCGGGCGCAGCACATAAGCGTGTTGTTGCATATCCGTATTCAGGCGCAGGTAAGTGATGCCAAAATCCACATGCAGCAGATCGCCCGGCAAGATGACCTGGCCCTCGGGCCGGCGGGAGAAGCTGCGCAAGTGGCCAACATCATTCGGCTCGGCCCGCTGCACATCCACCGTAGGATGGAACCAGGTATCCAGGCCCAGCTCGCGTACCCGCTGGCGGTACCACCACACCAGATCGTCAGTAGTCGTAACCCCGGGCTGGATCGCCTTTTCCGACAAACCCTCCTGCACGATGAGATGAGCAATGCGGCAAATCTGCCCGTATAGCGCTTTCTCCTTTGCGGTGCGGGTTTCCAGCCAGGCTACGGCCAGCCCTTCAGCCGATACGAGGCGTTGGCGGAAAGCCGCTGGCAGGTTTTTCACCAATAACTCGTATTCAGTATGCACCAAACCGTCGGCCAAGCCATAGGTATCAGAAGTGTTGATGCCGATTTTTTGCGGGTTGCGCGCCCGGATAATCTCCACCAGCGCCTCCCATTGGTCGGGATAGACGTTGAGGTCCCACTCGGCTTTGAGCAGGCCCACATCGTAGCGGGCGATGGCCAGCTTTTCCAGCTCCTCGCCCGGCCCGCGATCGTAAAACACCATGACGGTGCGGCGGCGGGCCGAAAGCCATTCAGCGGGCAGCATCGTCTTCATCACCGGGTCTTCGTTGTATTCCCGAGAGATGAGGATCCACATATCAATACCCTCGCGGCGCATCAGCCCAGGCAGGAGGTTATTGAAGCGGTCCTCCAGCATTTCGTTGACCAGCCCCGCCTGGGCCCGCTCGTCGAGGATGAGCGGATAGCCCGGCTGAGCCGGGAGGCGGGGTAAAGCCATTAGTAGTAGGCATATTGCCAGCAGCAATACAGATAAAAATCTAATCATCGGTAGTCCCTTTTTGTGCTTGCCCCGGCGGCCATCTCCCGGCTCTGTGACCAGCTTCACTGACATTCGCCCCGCCAAGCGGTTAACTTTGCACAAAAAAAGTAAAAAACCATGAATCTAGTAGAAGTTTTTAGCCAGGACAACCCCACTTTGATCGATGTGCGCGAGCCCTTTGAGTTCGCGATGGGCCATGCCCCGGGTGCCTTGAACATCCCCCTGGGCAGCGTGCCCGCACGAGTGGACGAGTTCCGCAACATGCCCCAACCTATCGTTTTGTACTGCCGCAGCGGCAACCGCAGCGGGCAGGCCATGATGTTCCTCAAAGCTTGTGGCATCGCCGAAGCCTACAACGCCGGCAGCCTCGAGGATGTCCAGTACTTCCAGTATGAGGCCGCTCGGAAGAGGGCGTAACAAGGTTAAAGGGTTAGGGTTAAAGGTTAAAGGGGGGCTCCTGCAGCCCACTTTAACCTTTA
>CAYSPJ010000183.1:2024-8014 GCA_964432875.1 uncultured Phaeodactylibacter sp.
CCTTGAATAAGTATCTTTGCCGGCACAATCAATTCCCGGCAACATGACCAAAAACATCGTCAGTACCCTTTTAGCCCTGATTTTCTTGTTTTCCTGTACTTCCGGCCCACTGCCGCAAGAGCAGCTCGTTTGGGTAGAAGAAGGCGGTTTCTGGATCGACCGCTACGAAGTGACCGTAGGCGCGTTTCGGGAATTTGTGCAAACCACCAGCTACCGCACCACCTCCGACAGCCTTGGCTGGTCGGGTGTTTTTGATTTAAGCTTGCCCGGCTGGGCCGTTATTGAGGGTGCCAACTGGGAATTCCCCGATGGTAAAACCCCGGCTAATCCGCAAGAGCCGGCCCGGCACATCAGCTATTACGACGCCTGCGCCTATTGCGCCTGGAAAGGCGGCACCCTGCCTGCTGCCGAAGAGTGGGACCTGGCCGCCGGCCCCGAACCCTTGCCCGGCAATATCTGGCAAGGCCCCTTCCCCTACCGCGATGAGGGCGAAGACGGCTATGCCGCCAGAGTCGCCCCAGTGGGCAAATTCCCGCCCAATGAATTGGGTATCTACGACATGTTCGGCAACGTCTGGGAATGGACCCTTTCCGAATTTGATGGCAAACACCACGGCAATGCTTTTATCGGTGGTCAGCTTACCCCCGAAACCATCGAAAACGGCAGGATCATCAAGGGCGGCAGCTACCTGTGCGACGACAACGTCTGCTCGGGCTTCATCCCCGAACGCTTTCAGGTCACTCCTGAGGACTCCGGCCTGGACCACCTCGGCTTCCGCTGCGTGTTTCGGCAGTGAAGCGGATTCCCCGCCGCTGAAACCCTAAAATTTCTACCCAAAATCCAAACCCATCTCTTACCTTTATCCCCGCATACAAAAGCGACACCTGCATGATACAGATCACCGACCTCCCCCCCGACTACGTCCAGGCAGAGATTAATGCCCTGAAAACTCATTTAAACGATTCCATCCCGCCCAGGAAAATGGATCACAATCTGCTGATCGCCACCTGGAACATCCGCGCCTTTGGCGACCTGACCCGCAAATGGGCTTCCGAAGACGACGATAGCCCCCGGCGAGACCTCCATTCCGTGCTCTGTATCGCGGAAATCCTCTCTCGCTTCGACGTCATCGCCATTCAAGAAGTCAAATCCAACCTCCGCGCACTACGGGATACGCTGAAGGTGATGGGCAGCCATTGGGGCCTCATCCTGACCGATGTAACCGAAGGCTCAGCCGGCAATGATGAGCGCATGGCCTACCTCTTCGACACCCGCCGGGTACAGCTATCGGGCCTGGCCTGCGAGCTGGTCGTCCCCCAGGAGTGGCTCGGCGAAATCGGCTCCAATGCCCTGAGCAGCCAATTTGCCCGCACTCCCTACGCGGTCAGTTTCCGCTCCGGGAACAGCACGTTCATCCTGGTCACCCTTCACGTCCTTTACGGAAAAAAAGCCCAGGAGCGCATCCCCGAGCTACGCGCCATCGCCCGCTGGATGGCCAATTGGGCCAAAAGCACCCACACCTACCACCAAAACCTCATCGTCTTGGGCGACTTCAACATCGAAGCCCGCGGCGACTTGCTGAGCCAGACCTTCCTCTCCGAGGGCTTATACGTGCCTCCTGCCCTGGAAAATACCACCCGCTCCATCTTCAATGAAACGAAATACTACGATCATATCGCCTGGTTCGACGGTGTCAATGGCGCCCCCCGCCTCTCCATGGAATTCATCCAGGGGGGCAACTTCGACTTCGTCGGCAAAACCCTCGTCGATCTCAACCTCACCAAAAACCAACTCTCCTGGCGCCTCTCCGACCATTACCCGCTCTGGGCAGAGTTTGCGGTAGAGTAGGGATTGTATGGGGTGGGTATATATTACTATATGGTAGAAGCGTTGAACTGCCCCAAACGATGAACCCATAGCTGTGCTCAAAAAAATATCCACAAAAAAACATCCTACCCGCCTAAACCTTATTTATACTTTTTTGTATAAATTCCTGACATTTGCGTTGAATTAGTCTAAATAAGCAACCGCAGCAAAAATACTGAATTATGAGCGAGACCAGCCAGTCTATGCAAACCCTGGAAGAACATACCAGGAGCGACTACAAATACGGCTTCACCAGCGATATCGAATCTGACGTCATCCCCAAAGGCCTGGATGAGAGCGTGGTGCGCCTTATCTCCCAAAAGAAGAACGAACCAGAGTGGTTGACCGAGTGGCGCCTCAAGGCCTTCGCCCAATGGCAGCAGATGAAAGAACCCAATTGGCAAAATGTCCACTATCCCCCTATCGACTACCAGGACATGATCTACTACGCGGCCCCCAAGCCCAAAAAGCAACTGGCAAGCCTGGATGAAGTCGATCCCGACCTATTGGAAACCTTCAATAAACTAGGCATCCCCCTCGACGAGCAAAAACTCCTGTCCGGTGTGGCCGTCGATGCCGTATTGGACAGCGTCTCGGTTAAAACCACCTATAAAGAAAAGCTAGCCGAACTGGGCATTATCTTCTCCTCCTTCAGCGAGGCGGTGCACGAACACCCCGAGCTGATCAAAAAATACCTCGGCTCGGTAGTGCCGCCCAACGACAACTACTTCGCCGCCCTCAATTCAGCGGTATTTAGTGATGGCTCTTTCGTCTATATACCCAAGGGCGTGCGCTGCCCGATGGAGCTGTCCACCTATTTCCGCATCAACGAGCGCAATACCGGCCAGTTTGAGCGCACCCTCATCGTCGCCGAAGAAGGCAGCCACGTCAGCTACCTCGAAGGCTGCACCGCTCCTATGCGCGACGAAAACCAGTTGCATGCCGCCGTGGTGGAGCTCATCACCTTGGATAATGCCACCATTAAATACTCTACCGTCCAAAACTGGTACCCCGGCGATAAAAACGGCGTGGGCGGCATCTACAACTTCGTGACTAAGCGCGGCCTATGTGCTGGCAGAAACTCTAAAATCACCTGGACCCAAGTTGAGACCGGCTCGGCCATCACCTGGAAGTACCCCAGCTGCATCCTCAAGGGCGACAACTCCGTAGGCGAGTTCTACTCGGTGGCCGTCACCAACAATTACCAGCAGGCCGATACCGGTACCAAGATGATCCACCTGGGTAAGAATACCAAGAGTACCATCATCTCCAAGGGGATCTCCGCCGGCTTTAGCAACAACTCCTACCGCGGCCTGGTCAAAATCGGCAAAAAAGCGGAAAACGCCCACAACTTCTCCCAGTGCGATTCCCTGCTCATGGGCGATAAGTGCGGCGCACACACCTTCCCTTACCTGGAGGTAGAAAATAATACCGCCAAAGTTGAACACGAAGCGACTACTTCCAAAATCGGCGAAGACCAGCTCTTCTACCTCATGCAGCGCGGCCTGAGCGAGGAAGACGCCGTCAACATGATCGTCAACGGCTACTGCAAAGAAGTTTTCAACGAACTGCCCATGGAGTTCGCCGTGGAGGCGCAAAAATTGCTGGCCATCAGCCTGGAGGGCAGCGTGGGTTAAACGATGGATGGGTGGATGCCGCCCATCATATTGTTTGTATGTAGAGAAAATTCATGAATTTTCTCTACGACCGACAACCCGACAACCAACAACCCGACAACCAACAACCCGACAACCAACAACCAATGGGCACCGCCCATTTCCATAAACAAATGAATTAAAACCACATCATGCTAACAATCAAAGACCTACGCGTATCTATAGAGGACAAAGAAATCCTCCGGGGCATCAACCTCGAGGTGAAGCCGGGCGAAGTACACGCCATCATGGGGCCCAACGGCTCCGGCAAGAGCACCCTAGCCAACGTCTTGGCCGGGCGCGAAGAATACGAAATCACTGGCGGCAGCATCACCTACCAGGGGCAAAACCTGTTTGAGATGGAAGTCGATGAGCGCGCCCAGGCCGGCATCTTCCTGGCTTTCCAGTACCCGGTAGAAATACCCGGGGTGAGCACTTCCAACTTCCTCAAAAGCACCCTCAACGCCGTGCGCAAAGCCCAGGGCAAAGAGGAGCTCAACGCCGTGCAGATGCTCAAGTTCATCCGTGAGAAAATCAAAATGGTGGGCATGGATGAAAAGCTGCTCTCCCGCTCCCTCAACGAAGGTTTCTCCGGCGGCGAGAAAAAACGCAACGAAATGCTCCAGATGGCCCTGCTGGAACCCCAACTTGCCATCCTGGACGAAACGGACTCCGGCCTGGATATCGATGCCCTGCGCATCGTCTCCGAAGCCGTCAACCAACTGCGCAGCCCAGAGCGCTCCTTTATCATCGTGACCCACTACCAGCGCCTGCTCAACTACATCGTGCCCGATTTCGTGCACGTGCTGCACAACGGCCAGATTATCAAATCGGGCGATAAGAGCCTGGCACTCCAGTTGGAAGACCAAGGCTACGATTGGGTCAAAGAAGAAGCCGCTGCTATGTAATCCCCTTAAAGGGTGACATCATTCAACGAGGGGCGCAAGCCCATCAAGGATAACGAATATCAACCATGCAACCAACCATCATACCAGACCGGCAGGTAGAAGCCAAAAGCCAATTTAAGGCGCTCTTTGCGCAATACGAAAACCAGCTCAACGGGCAGCGGGGCAACCCCTGGCACCAATTCCAGCAACAAGCCATGGCTAAGCTGGATGAGTTGAGCTTCCCCACCCGCCGCGACGAAAACTGGAAATATACCAGCGTCAACAAAATCCTGCAGCAGCAGTATGCCGAGAGCAGTAGCCCCGCTATCAGCCTGGCCGATATCCAGCCCTTCCTGGTCGATGGCCTGGATTGCCACCGGCTGGTGTTTGTCAACGGCATCCTCCAGGAAGCGCTCTCGGACCTGGGCAGCCTGCCCCCTGGCTTCACCGTGTTGGATTTGGCCGCCGCCCTTGCCGACCAGCGCTATGCCGCCCCGGTAAAAGCTCAGTTAGAGGCCATCCTGGCTTACCAGGGCACGCCCTTCCGGGCCCTGAATGCCGCTTTTAGCCGCCACGGCCTGCTCATCCACGCCGCCCGCAATACAGTGGCGAAAAAGCCGCTCTACCTCTTGCACCTGGCCGCCCCCGGCAGTGCGCCTACCTTCAGCAACCACCTCAATATCGTGGCAGCCGAAGCTAATAGCGAACTGTCCGTCATCGAAGCCCTCTTTGAGCTGCCCGGCAGCCAGGGCCCCTATTTCAACAACCTCGCCAACCGCTTTGCCGTAGGGGAAAACGCCCACGTGCACCACTACCGCCTCCAACAGGAAGGCCTACAGGGCGCCCTCATCAGCAATATCGATGTGAGCCAGCAGCGCGACAGCTCCTTCTCCTCCCATACCGTCGACCTGGGTGGCGGCCTGGTGCGCAACAACCTCAATACCGTACTGCACGGGCAGGGTACCAGCACCAACTACTGGGGGACTTACTTCGCTAAAGGCGAACAACATATCGACAACCAGACCTTCATCGATCACGCCGTGCCGCATTGCGTGAGCAATGAGCTCTACAAAGGCATCCTGACCGATAAAGCCAGCGGGGTCTTCAACGGCAAAGTCATGGTGCGCAAAGACGCCCAGAAGACCAACGCCTTCCAGCAAAACGCCAGCCTGGTGCTCTCCGATAAAGCTTCGATGGACACCAAGCCGGAGCTGGAAATCTTCGCCGACGATGTGCGCTGCAGCCATGGCGCTACCATTGGCCAACTGGATGAGGGCGCGGTCTTCTACCTGCGCTCCCGCGGCCTGCCCGACAACCAGGCCCGCGCCATCCTCCAACACGCTTTCCTGGCAGAAGTAACTGAAAATATACCCCTGGAACCGCTGCGCAATTTCGCCGAGCAGCTGATCCACCAGAAATTTGAATCGTAATGTAAGTAATACACCTGCTGCAAAAAGTTGCGCCAGTTGAGGAAACTCCGGGATGAGAGGAGAGGGTTGGGCTTGGGGGATAGGGTTTTAGTGGATGATGACCTCATTAACCTATTAACACATGAGCGCAAAAGCATTGCCATCTCCCCCGC